>CANHNQ010000215.1 GCA_947462095.1 Gemmatimonadota bacterium | reverse complement strand
TTGACGGGCGTGGGTGGCCCCGACGCCTCGCCTCCGCAGGCCACCAGCGCGAGCGTCAGTGCGGTCGCCCCGAGACGGCGGAGGACCGACGGGAAACGGATCGGGGAGGACGACGGGGCAGGGTGCATGACGTGGCGGGAGTGACAGGCGAGCCGGACCGGCTGACAGCGGATACCGCGGAAACCGGGGTACCCGCTGTCGGCTTACGCCGACGGAATGGTTACGGTACTGAATTCCTGCGTATCGCGCGGTGCGGTCATCGCGGCCGGATTGAGGATCGCGTCGAGTTGCGCGCGCGTGAGCAACTCACGTTCAAGCACGAGATCGAAGACCCCACGTCCACTGGCCAGCGCTGTTTTGGCGATGTCGGTCGCGACTTCGTAGCCCAGGACAGGTACGAGCGCCGTCACGATGCCGATCGAATGCTCCACGAAGTACCGCATGCGGTCGGCGTTGGCGGTGATCCCGGTGACACACCGCTCGCGCAGCACGATGCACGCATTGCGGAGCATGTCGATGCCACGCAGCAAACGATACGCGATGACCGGCTCGAACGCATTCAGCTGCAGCTGTCCGGCCTCCGCTGCCATCGTCACCGTGACGTCGCCGCCGATGACTTCGAAACAGACCTGATTGACGACTTCCGGAATGACCGGATTGACCTTGCCCGGCATGATCGACGAACCGGGCTGCATCGCCGGCAGATTGATCTCACCGAACCCGGCCCGCGGTCCCGACGACAGCAGACGGAGATCGTTGCAGATCTTCGACAGCTTGGTCGCCGTCCGCTTCATGACGCCCGACAGCTGCACGAAGGCGCCGGTGTCACTGGTGGCTTCCACCAGATCGAAGGCCGTGATCACGGGGACGTCGGCAATCACGGCGAGATGCGTGCACGCCAGGGCCGCGTATCCCGGCGGGGCGTTGATCCCGGTGCCGATGGCCGTCGCGCCAAGGTTGATCTCGCGGATCAGCGACTGGGCCTCGGCCAGCCGCTCGACGTCCTCCTGCAGCGTGTGCGAGAAGGCCATGAACTCCTGCCCCAGCGTCATGGGCACGGCATCCTGCATTTGCGTGCGCCCCATCTTGATCAGCGGGGCGAACTCCACGCCCTTGGCGCCGAAGGCCTCCGCCAGGCGTGCGAGCTCCACGCGGAACCCCGAGAGGCTCTTGTGCAACGCAATGCGTACCGCGGTGGGATACACGTCGTTGGTGGACTGGCTGAGGTTGACGTGATCGTTGGGCGAGATCACGTCGTACGCACCACGTTGCTGATTGCTCAGCTCGAGCGCGCGGTTCGCGATCACTTCGTTGGCGTTCATGTTGGTGGAGGTCCCGGCGCCCCCCTGAATCATGTCCACCAGAAAGTGCTCGTGATGTCGTCCGGCGCGTAGTTCGCGGGCGGCGCGGATGATCACATCGGCATGCTCCTGTTCCAGGAGGCCGAGCTCGACGTTGGTTTGCGCCGCCGCCTCCTTCACGGCCGCGAGCGATTCGATCAGCACGGGGAATTCCCGGAGGGGAATGCCGGTGATCGGGAAGTTCTCGAGGGCCCGCAGCGTCTGCACCCCGTACAGCGCCTCATAGGGCACTTCGCGCGCGCCGAGCAGGTCGTGTTCGGTGCGGGTCCGGTGGCCGCCGAACCCGAGCGTGCGGCCTCGGCCCACGAGCGTGGCATCGGCCCGGCGCAAGCGCATGGAAATCGCGCGGGCGGCCCGGGCCACGAGGGCCGCGTACAGCTGCGGCGCTTCGCGCGTGATGTCATCGAGCTGGGCGCGGGCGAGCACCATCGCGGTGCCTGGCATGATGACGCGCGCCGTGGTGCCGTGGGCGGAGTCGTCGAGCAACAGCCCTTCGCCCACCGCTTCGCCGGCGCCGAGCGTTACGAGGCGCGTGGTGCGGCCGTCGGACGACTTCTCGATGGCCACGGCCCCGCTGATCATGATCGCGAAGCGCTGCCGGGGCTCCCCTTCGGAAAAAATGGTGTCGTCGGGGACCAGGGTCAGCGGCGTGACGTGCCGGGAAAGCTTCCAGAGGTGCGCATCGGTGAACCCCTCGAGAAACGAGGTCGTGCGCAGCGCATCGGCGATTTCGGCCGGAGTAGTCATGGGGGGGAGTAAAGGTGGGAAACCGCTGCATAGAAGGTGCTCGACGAACCTGCCTCTCGCCACCAGTCGTTTGCCGCGATATCGTCGGGATTGTTCCGCCCAAGACCATTCACGGTGCCGTGTCGTCACCTGACCCCGTTCCGGAGCCTTCCGTGCCCCTGTCCCGTCGCGATTTTCTCGAGCGCTCCGCTGCGCTGGCCGCCGCCGGCTTCGTTCCTCGTCTTCCCGAAGAGTTCGGGCACGAATTGGGCCAGACGCTCGGCCCGGCGGCCCCGCTCCCCGGATTCCGCGGCCGGCCGCTGGTGGTCTCGTCGTCGAACGGCATCAAGGGCGTCAAGGTCGCCTACGACCAGATGCTCACGGGTGAGGACCCGCTCGACGCGGTCATCGCCGGGGTCAACCTCGTGGAGCTCGATCCCACCGATCAGTCGGTGGGGCTGGGTGGTCTGCCCAACGAGGAAGGGGTCGTGCAACTGGACGCCTCCTGCATGCATGGCCCCACCCGCCGCGCGGGCTCGGTGGCGGCGATCGAGGGGATCGCGACCCCCTCGCTGGTGGCCAAGGCGGTCATGGACTACACCGACCACGTGATGTTGGTCGGGGCCGGTGCCACGAGGTTTGCCAAGGCGATGGGGTTCAAGGAGCAGAATCTGCTCACCGAGCAGTCCCGCCAGGACTGGATGCGCTGGAAATCGCGCCTGAACGCCCACGACGCGTGGCTCGATCACGACCAGGACATCAAGATCAAGTTCACGACGGGGACGATCAACATGAACGCCGTGAACGGAGCGGGCGACATCGGCTCGGTGACGACCACCAGCGGCATGGCGTGGAAGGTGCCCGGCCGCATCGGGGACTCGCCGATCATCGGCGCCGGGCAGTACTGCGACAAC
>CANHNQ010000214.1 GCA_947462095.1 Gemmatimonadota bacterium | reverse complement strand
CGTCGTCGCCGTCAAGGCGCCGGGCTTCGGCGATCGTCGCAAGGCGATGCTGCAGGACATCGCGACGCTGACCAAGGGTCAGGTCGTGTCCGACGAAGTCGGCTTCAAGCTCGAGAACGCGGTCCTCACCGACCTCGGCTCGGCCAAGCGTATCGTGATCGACAAGGACAACACCACGATCATCGACGGCGCCGGCGAGACGAAGGACATCGAAGGCCGCGTGAAGGAAATCCGTGGTGCCATCGAGAAGAGCACGTCGGATTACGATCGTGAGAAGCTCCAGGAGCGTCTCGCGAAGCTCGCCGGTGGCGTGGCTGTCATCAATGTCGGCGCCGCGACCGAAGCGGAAATGAAGGAGAAGAAGGCCCGCGTGGAAGACGCGCTGCACGCCACGCGTGCCGCCGTCGAAGAGGGCATCGTCCCGGGCGGCGGCGTCGCGCTCATCCGCGCGCAGCACGTGCTCAAGGACGTGAAGGTCGCCGAGCGCGACGAGCAGATCGGTGTCGATATCGTGCGTCGCGCGATCGAAGAGCCGCTCCGCATGATCGTGCAGAACGCCGGTGGTGAAGGCTCCATCGTCGTCGAGAAGATCCGCACGGCGAAGGAGACCAGCTTCGGCTACAACGCGCTCACCGACGTGTACGAAGACCTCGTGCAGGCCGGCGTGATCGACCCGACCAAGGTGACCCGTACCGCGTTGCAGAACGCGGCGTCGATCGCCGGACTCCTCCTCACGACGGAAGCGCTCATCGTCGAGAAGAAGGAAGCGTCGGCGCCTGCTGGCGGTGGCCATGGTGGCCCCGGCGGCGGCATGGGCGGCATGTACTAAGCCGTTCCCCCACGTGCGGGAAACAGAACGGGCGCCCGATCAGGGCGCCCGTTCTGCGTTCGTGTGCCGCCCGTCAGCCGACCTGCCGACTATGGGATCGCCACCACGCGGTACTCCAGAATCTGGCCGATATTCGCACTGGTCGGAACGACGCCGTTGCCGGCGGTCGTTTTCGCACCATAGAACGTCGCCTCGCCCGTGAAGCTCGCGGTGGCTGGCCCCGTGAGGTACACCGCGGCGTCTGCTGTTACGGAAGAAGCGGCTCTACAGCGCCAAGCCGAGCTGGTGGGCCCGCACCGGCCACCCCGCCTCGCCGGTCGTCGCGAGCGGTGCCAGCGGCGTCCCCTGCGACGCCGCGTACAGCGCCTCCCGCGTCCACCCCGCACGGCGAAGTGCCTCGCGGGTCCGCGCAATCGCCATCGCCGGCACGTTGTTGGTCTCGCTCAGGTGGGTCAGCAGCACCCCGCGCAAACCCGGGTGCGCGCACCCGCTCGCGAACGCCGCCGCTGCCCCGTTCGATAGGTGCCCGAGCCCGCCGCTGATCCGCTGCTTCAGCGACCATGGGTAGGGCCCACGGGCCAACATCTGTTCGTCGTGGTTCGATTCCACCACCAGGAGGTCGAGACGGTCGAACGCCGCCGGCAGCGCGTCCGGCACACGCCCCACGTCCATCGCGATCCCCACCCGCGCCCCGCTACGCACATCGGTAAGCACCAACGCTCGGCAGTCGCGCGCGTCGTGCGGCACCCCCGTCGTCGCTACGGAAAATCCGCCCACGGCGGTCTCGCCCGTGGCGGCGAACGCCCGCCACGCCGCCGGCGGCACGTCGTCGCCAGCGCTCGAGTTCGTTCCCGCGTCGAGCGCCGCGATGGTCCCTGCCGACGCATACGCCGGCCATCCCCAGCGTGTTCGCGCCGCCGCCGCACCACTCGCGTGATCGGTGTGCTCGTGCGTCAACAGCAGCGCCCCGATTTCCTCGGGACGGCGCCCCGCCAGCGCCAGACGTTTGGCCAGCGTGCGTACCCCGAACCCAGCGTCCACCAGCAGGGCCCCGTCGGTGCCGTCCACCAGAATCGCGTTGCCGCGGCTCCCACTCCCCAGTACGGTTACGCGCAGCATCGCGCCCCACGTGCGGGCGCCGCGGGTGTCAGGGCAACGCGCACGCCGACCGTGGTCAGCGTCGTGGCCAGCGGGCGTCGGCCTCGCTGGTGCGCACGATCCGATGCCACCAGCGCCCTGCGCTGTCACTCAACGTCACCGCGCGACGCGCCATCATGCGCGTGGCCGTCTGTACGAACTTCGCCGCATCGAACACGGCGTACGGCGCGCGTGCGCCCCACGAGAACGGTGGCACCACTTTGGGCGGCATGCCGTCGAATACGTTGGCCCCCGCGCCCAGCACGCACCCCGTGGTCAGCCGTAGCCCGATCCCGGTTTTCACGTGATCACCGAACAGCGTGCCCAGAAACTGCAGCCCCGTGTCACGCACCCCGTCGGGTGTCCACAACGCCACGGTGCCGTACGTGTTCTTGAGATTGCTCGTGATCGTTCCGGCACCCAGGTTCACCCAGCGCCCAAGCACCGAGTGCCCGACGAAGCCGTCGTGCCCTTTGTTCGCATGCCCCACGAAAATCGTCGTCGAGAGCTCGCCGTGCACCCGGCACAGATCGCCGATCGACGAACCGGCGATCCGGTCGGCCGTGACCACGCTGTCGCATCCCACGTAACAGGGCCCGATCACGCGCGTGAAGGCCTGCACCTGCGCACCGCGCCGCAGCAGTACCGGTCCCGCGCTCGTGTCGAACAGCGACATCGGCTCCACGATCGCGCCGGATTCCACATGCACCGGATGCGCGCCGAGAATGGTGACCGTGGTGTGGCTGTCCGCGCGCAGGGAGGTGGTCTGCAGTCGCGCGGCGAGGGCAGGGATGTCGCGAGGCAGCAGCGTCGGCAACGTGCCGATCAGGTCCCACACCTCGTCGAGCCACACGCCATCCACGTCGAGCGCTTCGGCCGCATCACCCGACCCGTCGGGCAGCGCCCGGTCGTGCGTGAGCACATACGATCCATCGGCCAGCGCCGCCAGCACTCCCGCATCACGCGTCTCCGTGTCGAGGCGCCGCGCCGCGACCCGGCCGGCAATCGTCAGCACCACAGCCGACGGCACGTTCGCGATCGCCGCGCCATCGAGGAACGGCAGCGCGCGTGTATTCACGATCCACGTACCGGCAGCCAGTGCCTGACCTGCGGCGAAGGGCGGCGCATCGAACTCCGCAAATCCATCCAGCTGCGGCGCCGACACGAATCCACCGCTCCCCACGCCGAGCACCATTTCCCACCGCTCGCGAATCAAGAGCGCCCCCGCGCGCATCTCGCCGAGGGGACGGCTG
>CANHNQ010000213.1 GCA_947462095.1 Gemmatimonadota bacterium | reverse complement strand
GGCACGGCGCCGCAAACTTGGCCCGCTGGGCGAGTGGACGATTGCCCTCCCCATCGGTAAGCTCTCCCCTATGACCTCCCAAGAAAGACCCGTCTGCCTGATCACCGGTGCCGCCACCGGTATCGGCGCCGCCTGCGCCCGCACCTTCGCCAGCCACGGCTGGGACGTCGGCATTTGCACGCTCGACGACGACACGCGCCTCGCCGCCGAGGCCGTGGCCGCCGAATGCACCGCGCTCGGCGCGCGGGCGCATGTGGTGCTGCTCAACGTCACCAGCGACGACAGCTGCCGCGCCGCCGCCGCGACCATGCGCGAACACTTCGGGCGCACCGATGCGCTGGTGAATTGCGCCGGCACCACCCGCTTCATTCCGCATGCCGATCTCGATGCGTTGCCCGAGAGCGAGTTCACGCGCACCTACGACGTGAATCTCACCGGCACCTTTCGCATGATCCGCGCCTGTCGTGATCTGCTGCGCGAGTCGGGACGCGGGGCGGTGGTGAACCTCTCGAGTATCGCCGGCACGGCGGGGCTGGGGTCGAGTGTGGCCTACGCCGCGTCGAAGGGTGCGGTGAGCACGCTCACGCTGTCGTTGGCGCGCGCCCTCGCACCGCACATCCGCGTGAACGCGATCGCCCCGGGCTATGTGAGCGGCGGACTGCCCAGCCGCGTCCTCGACGGCGATGCCCTCCAAGCGGTGGAAGCGAAATACCTGGTCACGCAGGCGCTGCCGCGGTTGCTCGGCGTGAATGAAGTCGCGGGGCTCGCGTACTTTCTCGTCGCGGGCGCCCCCGGCATCACGGGGGAAGTGATCCGCATGGATAACGGGTTGCATCTCTATGCCTGAGCCCCGCTCGAGCGAGGCCGAGCGTCCGCGCATCGGGTTCATCGGCACGGGCCTGATCGGCACGCCGATGGTGCAGCGGCTGCTCGAGTGCGGGTTACCGGTCACGGTGTGGAATCGCACGCCCGACAAAGCCGCGTCGCTGGTGCACGAGGGCGCCACACTGGCCGAGTCGCCGCGCGCGCTGGCGACCTCGTGCGACATTGTGTGCCTGTGTCTCACGAACACCGCCGCGGTACATGAGGTCGTGTTCGGGGCACACGGGATCGACGCGGTGCTGCGCACCGGGCAATTGCTGATTGACCTGTCGAGTATCGCCCCCGACAGCACGCGTGAGATGGCGGACCGGTTGGCGAGCGCGTGCGGCGCGCGCTGGATCGACGCGCCGGTGTCGGGTGGCTTGCCGCTGGCGCGTGCCGGAAGGCTCATCGTGTTTGCCGGCGGCGAGGCCGATGACATTGCGCGTGCGACGCCGGTGTTCGACGCGCTCTCGCAGCGGGTGACGCACATGGGCGGGCACGGCGCCGGTCAGCTGGCAAAGAGCTGCAATCAGATGATCGTGGCGTGCAATCTGGTCACGATCGCCGAAATGCTGGCGTTTGCGAGCAAGGCCGGCATCGACGCCACCCGGCTGCCGGGCGCCTTGGCCGGTGGCTTTGCCGATTCGCTGCCATTGCAGATTTTCGGACCGCGCATGGCCGCTGGGATCGACACGCCGCGCATTGGCGGGCTCGGCACCTTCCGCAAGGACATCGACCAGGTCGTCCGTTTGGCTGGCGAGGTCGGCGCGTTCGCCCCGATGGCGACGCGCGCGTCGGAAGTAATGCTGGAAGCGAGCCGCGTGGAGAGCATCGGGACGGATCCCGATGTGTCGCGCATCGTCCACCTCTTTCTCGCGCACGCCGCCGACGACGCGTCGGGAACCCCGTGATCCGTTCATGACCAAGCGCTTCCGCTCGGCCAACATCCACGAGGGGATGCTGCGCGCACCCACGCGTGCCTTTCTGCACGCACTGGGGCAGGACGACGACGAGATCGCGCGGCCCCACGTCGGCGTGTTCCATACGGGCGGCGAGATGAGCCCGTGCAACATGCTGCTGCGCGAGCAGGCGTTGCACGCGAAAACGGGGATCTACGCCGCGGGCGGCATGCCGCACGAATGTCCGGTGGCGTCGGTGTCGGATGGCTTGTCGATCGCGCACAGCGGGATGCGCTTTTCCCTCGTGTCGCGCGAGATCATCGCCGACAGCGTGGAAGCCTCCACGCGCGGTCATCAGTGGGACGGCATCTTCGCGATCGGCGGCTGCGACAAGAACCTCCCAGGCCTCATGATGGGGATCGTGCGCTGCAACGTGCCCGGCGTGTTCGTGCACGGCGGCGCCGCGTTGCCGGGGCATTTCCGCGGACGCGATACGAACATCGGTGAGACGTACGAGATGATCGGCAAGGTGCTCGCCAACGAGGCGACGCCCGACGATCTGCAGGAGATCACGCACGCGTGCCTGCCCACGGCAGGATCGTGCGCCGGGCAGTTCACGGCGAACACGATGGGCATGGTCTCGGAAGCGCTGGGGCTCGCACCCATCGGCTCGAGCATGATCCCCGCCGTGTACAGCGAACGCGCGCCTCTCATGCGACGCGCCGGCGTGGCGCTGATGCGCGCTGTCATGGGCGACGGTCCGATGCCGCGCGACATCGTGACGCGCGAGTCGCTCGAGAATGCCTGCGCCGTGGTGTCGGCCACCGGCGGCTCCACCAACGCCGCCTTGCATCTGCCGGCCATCGCGCACGAAGCCGGCATCCGCTTTCACCTGGACGACGTGGCGGCGGTATTTGCGCGCACGCCGCTCATTGCCGACCTGCAGCCGGGCGGACGTTTTCTGGCGCGCGATCTGTACCACGTGGGTGGGGCCGGTGTCGTGTTGCGGGCGCTGCTCGAGGCCGGCGCGCTGCACGGCGACTGCCTCACGTTCACCGGGCGCACGCTGGCGCAGGAGCTCGACAGCGCCGCCCTCCCCGACGGCGAAGTCGTGCGCACGGTCGCGAACGCGCGGTCAGCCGATGGGGGCGTCACGATGCTCACCGGCAACCTCTGCCCCGACGGCGCGCTGCTGAAAACGGCGGGGCTGGCCACGCTGGTCCATCGCGGCCCGGCGCGGGTGTTCGAGTCGGAGGAGCAGGCGCAGGCGGCGGTGCGCGACCAGCGCTATGAGCGCGGCGACGTGATCGTGATCCGCAATGAAGGCCCCCGGGGCGGCCCGGGGATGCGCGAAATGCTCGGCATCACCGCGCTGATCTACGGTCAGGGGATGGGCGCCGACGTGGCGCTGCTCACCGACGGCCGCTTCAGCGGCGCCACCCGTGGCCTGTGCATCGGCCACGCGGGGCCGGAATCGGCCGACCGAGGCCCGATCGCCCTGCTCCGCGACGGAGATATCGTCTCGATCGACGCGCGCCCTG
>CANHNQ010000212.1 GCA_947462095.1 Gemmatimonadota bacterium | reverse complement strand
GTCCCAGCGCGGCGAAGATGATCAGGAGAGTGCGCAGGTGGGCTGGGTCGCGTCACCGGATGCGCTGACCTGATGGCCGGCAAGAAACCAGTCGCCCGGCGTCACGTCGGCAAGGACGCACCGAAGGTTGTGCCCAAGAAGAACGCCGCCGCGGCCGAACGGAAGTTCGGCAAGGCCGCGCGTCAGGCGGCGGAACGGGGCGGGAAGAAGCCGGGGGCATGGCGGGACGCCGAGCAGCCACGCGTGTCGCACGCCGCGGCGCCGATTCCGGCCGAAGCACTGGGGACGATCGCCGTGAGCGTGGCACGCACGATCGACGCGTCGCCGAGTGAAATCTTCCGCGCCTTCAACGACCCGACGCGTCGGCAATGGGGCGGTGCGTTCGGCTACAAGGTGATGAACGCCGTGGCGCCGCGCTTCCTGCGGCTGATGATGCATGACGGCACTTTGGTGAGCGTGTCGATCGGCCGCAAAGGCAACGCACGCTGTGCGGTGGAGCTCGAACACTCGCGGTTGCCCGACGTCGCCACCGGCGAGAAGATGAAGTCCGAATGGAGAGACGGGCTGGGGCGGATGGCGGAGCAACTGGACGAGATTTTTTGATTGATGAGGGGCGCCAAAAGTAAACGGCGCTAAGAGTGAGGGGCGCTACGGTCAACGGCGCGAAGAATGAACGGCGGGAACAGCGAACGATCCGTCTGCTCGGTCTGTTCACGCCGTTTGTCGTTTCGCTCCTCATTCTTCGCGCCGTTCACCTTCGCGCCGTTCACCTTCGCGCCGTTCACTCTTCGCGCCGTTCACTTTGGGCGCCCCTCATCAGTTCCCACTCCCCGTTATTTGCGCCCCGACCTTCCCCGGCAGTGACGGGTGTTGTCTCCACATGTACGCGCCCATCGCGCCCGAGGCGATGAGGTTGGCCAGGAAGACCTGCAGCCACGTGATCTCGCCGAATCCCTGCGAGAGCACCGACGTCCAGCCGATCCACCCCACCTCGAAGACGACGAAGAGTCCGGCGAATCCGATGAACGACGAGGGCACCTGTTCGGCGCTGTTCACCACCCACGAGAGGATGAGGCCGATCACGCAAAAGATGGCGACGTGAAAGAGGGTGTAGCCGATGAACGCCGCCGCCTTGCTCGGCGAATCGCCGTGCAGAAACAGCGATCCCAGAGAATTGCCCAGCATGACCGGGGTGGCGAGGAGCTCGCCGCGTATCGCGTCCAGTACGGCGAACCAGACCGCGATGGCGGTGGCGCCGATGAGTCCGGCGGAGATCCCTTCGCGTGTCATGCGATTGCTCGTCGACATCCGATCCCTCCTCCACTCACGGTGACTGCCGAGGCCTGCCCTCCGGCAACCCGCCTCGACGCTGTCCGGAACTGTACATCGCGCCGTCAGCGGTACATATCTGCAGCACGACGTCCGCGTGCGCGTTCTTGCACTCCACTAAGAACTACGCCGTACGGCCGTCGTCGTTCCCCGATACGCTCGCGTGGTCGACGGCGGTGGCTGGTCACTGCTGCGGTCCGGTGCTCGCGAGAGTCCCACCTCATCCCGAGTCCTGCCATGTCCCGAGCCCCTCGCCCTCTCCTCGCCGCGTTGCTGACCGCCGCCGGTCCCGGCTTGCTGCTGCTGACCGCGTGCGGTGGTGGCGCCGCGGCGGACCGTGCGCACGTCGCGGATTCTCTGGCGGCGGCGGGCCCATCGTGCGTCGGCACCGATACCACACCGGTCGGGCTTGCCGTGCTCGACTTCATCACGAAGGCGGAGCCGCTCCCCAAGCGCTTCCTGAGTGCCGCGGGCACCGACTCCGCCGTGCCGGAGGACGGCTTCAAGGTGCTGCAGGACAAGGGGCCGACCTACTTCTACAGCAGCGACACGGTGGCGCAGCGGAAAATTCGCGAGAAGCTCGAAGAAGTCGGACCATATCCCTCGATGCTCGTCGTTTTCCGCGGCAAGTCCGAGGCCGAACAGGGGAAGACCGTGACGGTGCGACTCGGCGGGCACTATGTGGGTGGCGACGACAACGGGAAGGTGACGCCGAACCGCAGTTATGACGTGCGATGCGACACGACCGGGTGGAAGGTCGTCGCATCCAAAACCGAGGCGGGCGCCTGATGGCGGCGCGCCCCGAGCGACTTGTTTCGCTCGATGTGTTCCGGGGGATGACGGTGGCCGGCATGCTGCTGGTCAACAATCCGGGGAGCTGGTCGGCGATCTACCCGCCGCTCGAACACGCGGCGTGGCATGGATGGACGCCAACCGACCTGATCTTCCCGTTCTTCCTGTTCATCGTCGGGATCACGACCGAGCTGTCGCTCGAAGCCCGTCGCGCGCGCGGCGATGATGAACGCGCCATCCTGCGACAGATTCTGCGTCGCGGCGCACTGATTTTTCTGTTCGGCTTCCTCCTCTCCGGCTTTCCGTTCTTCACGTGGCCGCCCGCGCTCCCCGAGGCCTCGTTCCTCGAGCGTGTGGTCGATCGGGTCGGGCATTGGCGGGTGTTGGGTGTGCTGCAGCGTATCGGCCTCGCCTATCTGTTCGGCGCGTTGCTCACGTGGCGCACCACGCTCAAGCAGCAGTTCGGCATCGTCGCGGTGCTGCTGTTGGGATACTGGGCACTGATGACGCTGGTGCCCGTGCCAGACACCGGCATCGCCGGACGCTTCGTCCTCGACCACCCTGACCAACTGTTGAGTGCGTGGCTCGACCGGACACTGCTTGGTACGAATCATCTGTGGGTGGGCGGCAAGACCTGGGATCCGGAGGGATTGCTCAGCACGGTGCCGGCCATCGGCACCATGATGCTGGGGACGTTCGCCGGCCGATGGATCGCGCAGCGGGAGCGCTCCCTCCCGGATCGTCTCGCGGGCTTGTTTGCCGTCGGCGCGATGACGATGATGCTTGGACTCGTGTGGCACTGGGTCTTTCCGATCAACAAGAGCATCTGGTCGAGTTCGTACGTGCTCTTCACCGCGGGCATGGGGGCCGTCTCGCTGGCCACCTGCATGTGGATCATCGATGTGATGCAGGTGCGTCGCTGGACGTTCCCCTTCGTGGTGTACGGGACCAACCCGATGCTCGCCTTTCTCGGGTCAGGACTGATGGCGCGCCTCATTTCGTCGATCTGGACGTGGGAGACGGCCAGCGGCACGCGGATCTCGGCGCAGGGATTCGTGTTCAACACCATCTACGCATCGTGGCTTCCGCTGCGGGAGGCCTCGTTCGCGTACGCGATCAGCTTCGTTGCCCTCTGGTTCCTGATCCTTCTGGGTGCCTGGAAGCGTGGGTTCGTCCTCAAGGTCTGACGATGTCGCCTCTTCGGCTCACCAGCACCATTCG
>CANHNQ010000211.1 GCA_947462095.1 Gemmatimonadota bacterium | reverse complement strand
GATCTGAATGACGCCGTTACCGGCGCGCGAGCCGTACAGCGACGAGGCGGCCGCACCCTTCACGACTTCGATGTTCTCGATGTCCTGCGGGTTGATGTCCTGCAGGCCACCCTGCGACACGACGCCGTCGATGATGTACAGCGGGTCCTGACCACGGCCCGAGGCGTTGATCGACTGGGGGCCACGGAGGATGATCGCGGGCGCCGTCCCCGGACGGCCCGAGGCCGACACGATGTTGGCGCCGGCCACCTTGCCCTGCAGCTGCGACAACGGGTTGGAGCCCGGAACGGGCATGTCCTTGTCGCTGACCTGCGCCACCGAGAACGCGAGCTTCTTCTGCTCCGTACCCGCGGTCACGCCGGTGGTGACGACTTCCTGGAGACGGTTGATGTCCTTGGCCAGGGAGAAGTCAAACGTCTGGTTGCCGGCGCGCAGCGTGATCGGCTTCGCATCGGCCTTGTAGCCGATGGAACGGGCGCGCAGCTGCAACGCCTGACCACGGAGACGATCCGCCGGGATCGTCATGGTGTAACGACCCGCCGCGTTGGTGCCCACCGAGACGGCGAGCTCAACGATATAGACGTTGGCGTTTTCAAGGGGATCACCGAACTCGCTCTTCACGGTTCCGGTGATGACGGCCGGGCCCTGTGCCTGCGCCACCACGGGCATCAGCAACAGGGCAACGGCGATGGGGACCTGCGACAGCCACCGCATAAATCTCGACATGCTCAGCCCTCGGCGCATCTGAAGCCGGAAACGGGGGAGAGGAATCTCACCGGCAGGAGTGAAGATCCTGCCGGCCACCCAACCCGACCAGCCGCCTCCGCAGAGCGCGGCCGATCGAGGTACTGCACCGGTCGCCGAGGCGCCGGGGAACACCAATCAGGAAGCCGGGTACCCACTGCTGCCGCGCCCTGAGGCGCGCTGCAGGAGGGATGACCCGGACCAATGCCAACGGTAAGGGATCGTGCGACCGACTGGGGACGAAACGACCGCAGGCGGCTACACGCCCCTGCGGCGCCTTCCTTTCCCCATGATCAGAACCGCAATAGTACCGAGGTCGTCACAGCTGTGCAATGCCGGGGCGGGCTGTGTCGGGCTGAGCCGCGGGGACTGGGACAAAAGGCGCCTGATCGAGAACGTTCGATCAGGCGCCTTTCGTGCGCCGGCGGTGTGCTGGCCAGTCAGCGTCGCGCCAAGGGGGCCGGCGTCCAGTTGAACCCGATCGCGAAGCTGTCTTGCGCACCGGCGACTTCCGAGCCGGTGAACGCCGCCCCAGCGCGAACGGCGAACTGCTTGTTGACCTGAATATTCACGCCGAGATCGAAGTTAAGGCTCACCTCGGACTGGCTCCCGTTATCGCGACCGCCGCTGCTGGCGAGGTCGATAGACGCCCGCGGGTGCACATACGGGGTGATCGCGATCCCCTCGTCAAGCGCGAACGTGTGCCCGATACTCACGCCCACCGGAATACGAAGCAGGGTGGACCCACCGCCGAAGGCGGCGCCGGCCCCGGCCGTGAACAGCACGTCGAGCGGCTGATCGCCGCGGGCCCGCGTCAGCTCCTGCCCGATGCCCCCGCCCACGAAGAGGGACAGGTTGTCACTGCCTTTCCGATCGACCAGACCGGCATCCAACTGCCAGTGCCGACGCGGCACCCATTCCTCCCGCCACTGGAACAGCGCCGCGGTGCCGGCACCACTCGACACGGCTGCGGTGTAATCGCGCGTCGACGCCGTCGGCACCTGCATGGAGGGATAATTGGACGCCTGCGCCTCAGCGCGGGCGCCCACGGTCACGGCCGCCACGAACGCGCCAAGCGTGAGGGCCACGGTCGTACGCACGGTCATCATCGATCGGTCTCCAGTGCACAAGAAGGTCAAAAAGGACTGCTGGCAATCAACGCCACCCCCGCCGTGGTGCGCGACTCGCGCATTCTACCGCGTGAGCCCGAGTTTGGTCCACGCGGTGCGGCATCGCGGGGCCTATGCGCTCGCGGGTCGCGGAGCGCATCGGTGATGGTGGGTGTTCCACAACGGACGAAGCGCGCCTGGCGACGACCGCCGGGCGCGCTTCGTGCGGACCATGCGAAGATCAGCGACCGCGAATCGAGGGCGGCAACGTGGCCTCGAGGATCGTCGCGGACCCCATACGACCTTCGATCCCCGCCTTGGGCTGCAGATTCACGCGCACGAACCCGTAGTTCTTCCACGCCGGCGAGCCGGCCGCGTCGGGGATCGTGTCAGCGGAGAGGCGCGATGCCATCGCGAAGATCACGCGCGGGCTGTCGAACACGACGCTGGGGGCCGGGTTCGACACGTCGGCATCGTACAGCGAGATCGCACGATCAGGATACGGCGCCGTGCGACGTCCGAGATACGTGGTGTCGTTGAACTTGCCGGTGGTGTCGAGCTTGATGCCGTACGCGTTGTAGTAGTAGCCAACGGGCGGCCGGAGGTAGTTCGAGTCGTTCAGGATCATGATATTGCCACGCACTTCCACGCGACCGCGCGGCACGATGGTCATCGCCCCGTTGGTCGCGACCACGAACTCCTGATTCGCCGCCGGATTGCCCGGAAGCGTGGAGAGTGCGCGACCGAACGTCCCGAAACGCACCGGCGCGACGTTGGTGGTGGCCTGACTGCGACGGGCCCAGATCGGGCGCACGGCACCCGGGGTCGTCCCCGCGGCACCGGGCTCGATGCTGATGAGCACGATGTTGAGCGAGTCAGCCGCCGCCATCGCCGTGGCCGCGTTGCGAGCCGTCGCCACACGGAGTGCGATGTTCGCACCGCCGGATCGGAAGCTCGCACCGGTGGACGTGAACACCGTGTTTGTGAACACCGGGTCGCCCGCCGCGTTGAACGATGAGTCACGGCGCGTGGCGGTGATCCGCAGCGACGTGGCCGCCACGAACTTCGTGGACGAATCGTTCGCAAACCATACCGTGTAGCTACCGGTGGCAAGCGTATCCAGGCCGGAGAGCGTGAGGATCACCGAGTCGTTGGCCGGTGTGGCTGACGCCACGATGGCCGCGGGAAAGGTGACGGTGCCGCGCGGAAGATTCGTGGAGGTACGGAGGAAATTCGTACCGAAGCCGAGCGCACCGACCGGCTCGGTCGTGATCGACCGTTCGTTGCCACATGCCGTGGACACGGCAACGGCGGTGACGCCGGCTGCCAGAAGAAGAAGGCGCATGTTACGCATCGATTATTTCCCCCCGCCAATGCCGCCGGGGACGTACCGGAAGCCCAGCGTGAACATGGTGTTCAACGCAGTCGTCTTCGCCGCAGGAGGCGTCGGGAAGTCTTCCGGGAACGGTTGAATGAGTTCGGTACGGTCGCGCGCCGG
>CANHNQ010000210.1 GCA_947462095.1 Gemmatimonadota bacterium | reverse complement strand
GCGTGACCAAACGTGCGCACGCCATACCATCCCCACGCACCATCAAACCCGCTCGGTACTGAGGACTGCCGTTGCTGAATTCTGACCACTATACCCAGTCTGGAGCCAGCACGCAGAACACTGAGTTCTGAGTCGTGACTAACGAGTAGCGAGTAGCGAGTCAGTCCGGTTGGAGCCCCCGCGGCCTCCGCACCCTATTCACTTTCGCCGTGTCCAGCCACGCGTTCACTTGCGTCGCCGCCATCGGGAACGCCCGCTTGGGGTCCGCCACCGGCGCCAGCGCTTCGGACATCCGCGTGAATCGCCCATCGCGGACATCGGTAAAGATCGTCAGAACCACGAGCGAGTCGCCGCGCGTGCTGATCATTCCGCTCACCACGAAATCCGCGCGCAGTCCCCAGCCCACGCTCATGCGGTCCGGCATGTTCCGCGTGGCGCGATCGGTGATCTCATCGGACACCACGTCGTACTTGTCGGTCGGCAGTGCCGTCCGCACCAGATGGGCGACCTCGCGCGTGACGCCCGTGAACTCACGCTTGCCCGTGGCATTCGAATAGTTCGTGACCACCACGCGCACCCGTCCGTCGGAGGGCGGGGCCATCATGGGGGTCAGCGTGATCGGCGCACGCGGTACGTCCACGCGCGCGGTTTGCGGCAGGCGCAGCATCGCACTGTCCATGCGCAGCAGGGCGCGCGCCATCGAGTCCGCGAAGATCCGCCCCACTTCAGCCAGTAGCAGCTCGCGGTCCACCGATGTTGTCGCACCATTTTCACTCCGCACGACGACCCGCGGTGCACTCGTGAGGGCAGACATGGCTGGCCGTACCGCGCCCGGCGCTGCGGTCGCGGTTGGGGCGGCACTGCGTTGCACCGTGGCGTTGGTCATCTGGCGCCGGTTGATCGCAGCGGCGATTGCCAGCGATTCGGCGCGGGTGAGCACCACCGCCAGCTGCACGGCGTTCGTGCCATCGGCGAGGCCGCGGTACGCCGCGTCCACCCGTGCCACCCCGGTTTCCGGCGCCGCCGGCGACATCGTGCGCGAGCGATCCCCTCCTGGTCCCACATCCCGCGCGTCAGCCATCGAATCGGACGCGGCGCCCGATGCATCCCCCCGTGCCCGTTGAACGCGCTGGGCCGCCACGTAGGCGCCCACGGCGAGCGCCATGCCGCCGACCAGCATCGCCGCGCGCGCGCCCGCCTTCGAACGCCCACCACGCTTCGGCAGGGCCGAGGCACTCGACACGGGCGGGAGCGCGTCGAGCGCGGCCAACAGCGCGCGGGCCGAGCCCGGTCGCTTGTTGGCATCCTTCTCGAGGCAGTGCATGATCAGCCGTGAGAAGGGCTCGGGGATGTCGGCGAACGAGACGTGCGGAGCGGTCGGCGTCTGGGTCAGCTGCGCGGCCAGCGTGGCCTGCGGTGAGGTGCCGATGAACGGGGATCGGCCGGTGAGCAGCTCGTAGGCCAGCAGCCCGACCCCGTAGATGTCCACGCGGTGGTCGGCCGCCGGGTCGGCCGCTAATTGTTCCGGGGCCATGTAGGCGGGCGTGCCGATGGCCATGCCGGTGGTCGTGCCACCGTGTACGGGAATCGACGCGCTGAGCGCCTTGGCCACGCCGAAATCGGTGACCAGCGCGTGCATCCCCGACGTCAGAATGTTGTCGGGCTTAATGTCGCGATGCACAACCCCGCGTTCGTGCGCATAGGCCAGCGCATCGATGACATCGTGCAGGATGCGCACCACGTCGCGTGGCGCGAGCCGCCTCATCTTGCCGAGCGTGCCGCGCAGGGACTCGCCCTCGATATACGGCATCGAGAACCACAGCAGCCCATCGTCATCTCCGGCGGCCAGCAGCGGGACGATGTGCGGGTGCTGCAGCTGCGCGGCCAATTGAATTTCTCGGCGGAAGCGATCGACGTTGACGCCGGCCGCCAACTCGGGAGGGAGAACCTTCACGACCACGCGCCGCTGGAGTGCGCGCTCCGTCGCCACGAAGACACGGGACATCCCGGCGCCGCCGAGTTCCCGTTCGAGGAGGAACTCGCCG
This sequence comes from Gemmatimonadota bacterium, assembly GCA_947462095.1. GTDB lineage: Bacteria > Gemmatimonadota > Gemmatimonadetes > Gemmatimonadales > Gemmatimonadaceae > Gemmatimonas. Next base: position 1,328 of record CANHNQ010000210.1, on the reverse strand, counting down.
TCGAGGGCGCGTTGGAGACGGGATTGGAAGTCGCTCACGGGGAACTCGCGGAAAACCGATGATCAGGGGTGCTCACTGCGCGTCAGCATCCATTCTACCACTGACGGTGACACGGGACCCGATTCGCGTACCCTCCTACCCTCAAGTACGTTATCCCGGTCCTGCTGTTAAGACACCTGAACGAGCCGGCAGCGCCGCCGCGGAGTCGCCAATGTCTACGTCGAAAGGGATGTACGCGATTCGCCGTCGCGTCCGTCGTGGTCTCCCTGTTGTGCTGTCCGCCGCCATCGTGCTCGGGGGAGGATCGGGGTGCGCGAGCACGTCCGCCGGCACGAGTGGAGATTTCGGTGGCAGCAGCGTGCAGACGGCGGTCATTCAGAATGCACAGGGGGCCGCGCGGGGCATCAACATGGTGTCGACGACCGACGTGAACAGCGCGCTCATCAACGCGCCCGTCGAGAAAGCGTGGGCGGCGCTGCAGGAGGTCTACACCACGCTCGGTATTCCGGTGACCGAGCTGAACCAGCAGTCACGGACGATCGGGAACAATGCGTTTCGCGTGCGCCGGCGCATCGGCGATGTCCCGACCATGCGGGCGCTCGACTGCGGCGGGGACTCGGGGATGCCGAACGCCGAGACGTATCAGCTGCTGCTGACGGTGAAGTCGCGCATCATTCCCAACGATGCCGGCGGTAGCGTCGTCCAGACCACCCTCGAGGGGACGGGGAAGAATGCCACCACGGCCGCCAGCAGCGACGTCCGCTGCGCGTCGATGGGCGCGCTGGAAAAGCGGATTGCCGATCTGATCAAGGGGAAAGTGGCTCCCAAGTAAGCCGGGACGCCGACAGATCGCGGCGGGAGCCAGTTGACCCACCCGCTGACCCGGACTAAGCTTAGGGTTCTGTTCCGTGCCGCCACAGCCTGCCACACCTATGGGCTGAGGCGATCCACGTAGATGTCGGAGTTCGAACACCCGGCCGGCCAGGCCGTCCGGGCAACCATCCTAGAATGCCTACGATCAATCAGCTGGTCCGCCGCGCCCGTAAGGACGTGGTCGAGAAGTCCAAGGCGCCCGCGCTCAAGAGCAATCCGTTCAAGCGTGGCGTGTGCACCCGCGTCTACACCACGACGCCCAAGAAGCCCAACTCGGCGCTGCGCAAGGTTGCGCGTGTTCGTCTCACGAACCAGCTCGAGGTGACGGCCTACATCCCCGGCGAAGGACACAACCTGCAGGAGCACTCGATCGTGCTCGTGCGCGGTGGTCGTGTGAAGGACCTTCCCGGCGTGCGTTACCACATCGTTCGCGGCACGCTTGACGCATCGGGCGT
>CANHNQ010000209.1 GCA_947462095.1 Gemmatimonadota bacterium | reverse complement strand
GCGCCACCGGTGAGCCCATCTGGCCGATCGTGGAAACGCCGGTCATGAAGAGCGACGTGCCGGGCGAAGTGTCGTCGCCCACGCAGCCGATCCCGAGCAAGCCGGCGCCCTACTCGCAGCAGGGGCTCGTGGAGGCCGATCTCATTGACTACACGCCGGCCATCAAGGACTCGGCGCTCAAGATGGCGAAGCGGTGCCGCATGGGCCCGTACTTCATTCCGCCGGCCGCGGCCGACGGCAAGGGGAGCACGGGGCTCAAGTGCTCGTGGTATGCGCCCGGTGCGAGCGGTGGCGTGAACATCGACGGTGGCGCCACGGTGGACGTGGAAACCGGCATGATGTACGTGGCGTCGATTACCGGCATGAGCACCGCGCAGTTGCAGAAGGATCCGTGCTCGGAGTTCGACTACAGCTCGCCGCGCAACAGCTGCGGCCTGCTCGGCGCGCTGCCCGCGCCCCCGGGCTACGACGGCAACGTGCGCGAGCGCGGCGGTGATTTCGCGGCGCGCGCCGGTGGTTCGATCATTGGTGGTGTGTCCATCGTGAAGCCCAAGGAGTTCGGCGGCATCACGGCGTACAACATGAAGAGCGGCGACAAGTCGTGGTGGGCACCGAACGCCGGCATGCTCAAGGTCACGAGCCGTGACCCGCTGTTCGCCGGGGTCACATTGCCGCCGCAGGGTGGACGCGGACAGGCGCAGGCGATCACCACGAAGTCGCTGCTGATCTACGGCACGGGCCGCAGCGGCGGGGCGCCGGGTGAAGCGCCCAAGCTGTACGCGCTCGACAAGACCACGGGGAAGCAGGTGGGCGCCGTGGAAATCGCGTCGAAGACCACGGCGGTACCAATGACCTTCCTGCACAAGGGCCGGCAGTACATCGTGTTCGCGAGTGGCGCGGAAAACGAAACGCAGCTGACGGCGTTGGCACTTCCGGTGAAGAAGTAAGCGCGAACCGAGCAGCCCTCTCGATGGCAACGCCCTCAGCCGACGTCGTGCTGAGGGCGTTGTCGTTTCGCCCCGATTCAGGCGACCGAAACGGCCAGCCCCCGCCGGAACGTCACCGCGCGCGTGACGATGATCGCGGCCCAGTACAGGTTCATGGCCACCAAGACCAGCGGAAGAAACCAGAACGGCGACCCGACGACGAGGCAGACGATCAGGACGAAGGCATGCGTGCCGAAGCAGAGCGCAGAATTCGCGACCATGAGGTTCCGATGGTCGAACCAGGCATCGTTGGTCGGATGCAGCGGATCGCTGGGGAGCCCAACCCGCTCCCGTTGCCCCCCGTCAAATCGGGCAATCATGCGGTCCTGCCAGCCGAACCAGAGGTCGTAAATGCGGGCCAGCACCGCCACGATGCCGCTGTCCGTTTCCGCCCGCTCGTCGAGGCGACTGGTCAGTGACGCACCCGAGCGTCTCACGTAGTGCAGCTGGTGATAGTTGAAGTACGAACATTGGAGAAACAGCGATAGCCACGCCGCCACCCCGAAGGACATCGCCACCGGCAGTGACATGCCCGCCGCCACGCCGCGATAGGCAGCGGCGGCGATCCACGCCGTGAACACGACACCGTCGCCGATGGTGTCCATAAAGCGACCGAGCCGGTGACCCGTACCGGTGAGCCGAGCGAGCGCGCCGTCACACGCATCGAACAGATCCTTGGCGTGCACCAGCAGCGCGGCGAGCAAGAAGCCGGACATCGTTCGCGCGTGCACGATCGTATAGGCGGCCGCGAGCCCTGAACCGATCGATGCCATCGTCACCACTTCATGCCGCACGCGCAGGCGGTACAGCGCGAGGATGACCCGGTCGTAATAAAAAATCCAGAGGACGCTGATATTGAAGTAGCGTCGCTCTGGAGGAAGCTTATGAGGAGAGTCAGTCTCCGGAGAGACTGACTCTGGTGCCGGGAGGGTCAACGGGATCGACTGCGAATAGGATCGTCTGGTCGGGGAGAAGTCATGCCAGATCTGTAACAATCTATCCTATCCGCAGTCGCCGGCGTATCGGCTACTGCTTCTTCTCGTACCGCTTCAGTGCCTTCTGTCCCACTTCGGCGCCGTAGATGTTGCCGGCGGCGTCGACCGCCACGCCTTCAGCCGAACTCGTGCTGGGGGCTTTGTCGTCGGGGTCGGGAATGAACGCGGTCACCGTGCCGTCGCGTGCGCTGCCGATGCGCATGCCGCGCTTCCACGCCACGTGCGGCGGATTCACCGAGCCCGACTCCGAGTCGGCCACGTAGATCACATCGTTTTTGTCGATGTAGATGCCGCTCGGGCGGCTGAACTGATACCACGTGTCGAGCACCGTGAAGTTCTGGTCGACGATGATGATGCGATCGTTGCCGCGGTCGCCCACGAACAGGCGTCCCTTCGAGTCGAAGGCCAGCGCGTGCGGCTGATCGAGTTCCGTGGCGCCCTTACCCCACATGCCCCACGTCTTCAACAGCTTGCCGGACTTGTCGAACTTGAACACGCGCGCGTTGGACGTGTTGCGCGACGAGTGTCCCTCGGCCACGAAGATGTCGCCGTTTGGCGCGGTGATAACGGCATTGGGCTGCCAGAAGTATGCGGCATCGCGGCCGCCGCCCGGCGCGCCGAGCGTCATGAGCAGCTCGCCCTTCGGAGAAAACTTGTAGATCTGGTGTCCCTTGGCGGCGTTCTCAGGCGCGGTGGCGGCAGCGCCGAGGGTGCAGGCGCAGTCGACCACCCACACGTTGCCGTCTTTGTCGACGTGAATGCCGTGCGGCGAGAGGATCATGCCGGCGCCGAAGCTGGTCACGAGGGTGCCCTTGTCATCGAACTTGAGCACGGACGGCAGCGACGAGCCGGCGCAGTTGTTCACGCCGCAGCGTTCGGCCACCCAGATGCTCTTGCCGTCCTTGTCGATGGCCACGGCGCTGGTGGAGCCCCAGGTGCGCCCCTCGGGCAGCTTGGCCCATCCGGTGACGGTGCGATACGGATTCGGCAGGTCGTTGACCGCCGGCATCGAGGCGGACGACGGCGGAGCGGACTGCGCGGACAGTGGCGCAGCCGCGCTCGACGAGGCGAGCACGAGTACGAGGGCGAGACGGCGCATGGAGGCAGGGGCGAAAGGTGGGGCGGACGGCGTTCTCAATGCGGGCGCGCCGTCGGGCTGCTGTAAGGTGCAGGTGGTGGTAGGGTCACGCCAGCGCGCGACGTGCGTCACGGTTCCAGCGCGCTACGGCTGGACCCTCGTCTGGAACGGCCGCAGCCCGGCGGCGGGTAGCGTGGCGACGAACAGGGCCCCGACCTGGCGGCCGAGGGTCTCGCTGACGTCGCCGTCAAAACGATAGTGCACGCCGCCGTAAATCCGCGACACGCTGGCCTCCTTCACCCAGCTCTCCAGCAGCGGCTGTT
>CANHNQ010000208.1 GCA_947462095.1 Gemmatimonadota bacterium | reverse complement strand
GGCCCTGGTGTTCGCCTTCGCACGTCCGGTGCTCACCGATCGCGCGGCGGCCGGTGGCGACACGCGTCGGCGGGCGGTGGTGCGGGTGGTCGATCGCTCGCTCAGCATGGGTTACGAAGGCGTGTGGCCACGTGCGCTCGATTCCGCTCGGGCCGTTGTGAACGCACTCGGCACCGGCGACCGCATTGGCGTGGTCGCCTACGACGATGCGTCCGAAGTGCTGCAGCGCATGAGCGACGACAAGTCGCAGGCGCTGGCGGCCATTTCCACGCTCAAGCCGTTGTCGCGTGGCACGCGGCTGGCGCCGGCGCTGCGCACGGCGCGTCAGATGCTGCTCGATGCGCCTTTTGCGGCGGCCGAGATCATCGTGATTTCCGATCTGCAGCGGGCCGGCGCGGCTGGCATTGCCGGCATCGATCTGCCGGCTGGCGTGAAGCTGCGAAGCATCCCCGTGGGGGCGGCCACGCGTGCCAACAGTGCCGTGCGCGTGATCGAAGCGCGGCGGGTGCTCGATGGTACGCGGTCGCTGTTGTCGGTGAAGGCGCGGGTGCAGTCGCACGAGCTGCCGGCGGCCCGTATGGTGAAGGCGCGCCTCACGGTAAACGGTCGCGATGCCACCACCAGCGACGTGTCGCTGCAGCCCGATGGCGAAACGGTGGTGACGTTCACACCGGTACCGGCCCCTGATGATGCCGTGGCGTTGCTGGTGTCGCTGGAGTCCGACGCGCTGGTGGCCGACGACACGCTGCACGCCGTGGTGCCGCGCGATGACGCCGTGCGCGTGGCGCTGGTATCGCCGTCGGAAGGTGCCGCCAGCGAGGCGCTCTTCCTGGAGCGCGCACTCGCCATCGGCGCCGCACCGGCCATTCAGATCGACCGGCTGGCTTCGTCCCCCGTGAGCCGCGAGGCGCTGGCCCGTACCGGTCTCGTGATGTTCTGGGACATGCTGCCGTCGGCGTCGTCGGTGGCAGCGTTGCAGGAGTACATCGCCAAGGGCGGCGGTGTGGTGATCGCGGCCGGCTCGCGACTCGCGGCGCAGCGTGGCGACAACTTGCCGCTGCTGCCGGTGCGCATGAGCGGAGTGGCCGACCGGTTGGCCGATCGCGGCGGCACGCTGCGCGATGTGCGCATCGAGCATCCGCTGTTCACGCCGTTCCGCGAAGTGCCCGACGCCCTGAGTTCGGTGCGCTTTCTGCGCTATCCGCGCGTGGATGTGTCCGGTGCGGTGGATGTGCTGGCGCGCTTCGACGATGGACTCCCAGCCGTGCTCGAACAGCGCATCGGCGAAGGCCGGTTGGTGGTGCTCACGGTGCCGCTCGATGCCCAGCGCAGTGACTTCCCGCTGCAGCCCGCCTTCCTGCCCTTCGTGCGACAGCTCGTGCTGCACACGTCAGGCCGCGATGCCGTGCCGCTCTGGGTTTCCACCAGCGAGAGCTGGTCGCTGGCGCCGTCGGTGAACGATCCGGTGGTGCGCGCCCCCGATGGCACGCTGCTGCGGCCGCAGGCGGACTCGATGGGCACGGCCGTGCCGTTGGCCGATGCCGGCGTGTACGAAGCCTTTGCGGTGAGTGCGACCGGTGCCCCCGTGGGCCGGGTGGCGGCCAATGTGCCGGCCAGCGAATCTGAGCTTACCCCCATGGACACCACCGAGCTGTTGCTCGGCGTGCGCGACGCCGAACCCGGCTCGATGGCATCGACCGCGCCGCCCACCACGGTGGAACTCGAACGTCGTCAGAATCCGTGGCGCGTGTTGCTGATCATCGTCGCGTTGGTGCTGGTGATTGAAACGATCATGGCCACGCGCGGATGGCGCGCCGTGGCCCGTCGAGTCCGTCCTGTTTCTCCCGCGTCTACTCCCGTGTCTCGTACCGTGTCTACGTCTGACCGGAGCCCCACATGAGTCCCGACCGTCAGCTGCTCACCACACTTGGCGCCCTGCGCCGCCAGTGGCGCCAGCGCATTCTCCTCGAGTCGCTCGTCTGGATCGGTGCCTCCGTGCTGCTGGCGGTACTCGCCACCATGCTCGTGCTCACGCTGTTCAGTGGCGACGGGCGGGCGCCGGTCATCGCGCGGGTGATTGGCTACACGCTGATCGCGGCGGCGTTCATCCGCGGACTCGTGCTGCCACTGATGCGTCGGGCCAGCGACGAGCGCTTTGCGCTCTACGTGGAAGAACGCGCCCCGCAGCTTAAGCAGACGCTGATCACCGCCGTGCAGGAAGCGCACGTGCCGGCGAACGAGCGGCAGTCGGGCGCGCTGTCGGCACGCTTGATGTCGCGCGCCAGTGCGGCGATTGCCCCGCTACAGCAACGCGCCGCGCTGGAGCGCCCGCGCATGGTGCGCGCCGCGCAGATGCTTGGCGGTGTGGCCGCGGTGGCGGCGCTGATGTTCGTGGCGGGACCGGACCGGGTGCGTGAGGGCGCCAAGTTGCTGTTCGTTCCGTTCGGGACGGCCGAAGCGGCGGTGCCGGTGCGGGCGCTGAATATCGAACCGGGGAATGTGGCGGTGCCGCGTGGTGGCGCCATCGAAGTACATGCGGCGCTCATCGGCTTTGCCGCCGACGGGGCCGAGCTCGTGTTCCGCAGTGATTCCGCCACTGAGTGGCAGCGACTCCCCATGAGCCCCGAAGCCGATTCGTCGCGCTTCCGCTCGCGGCTGTTCGACATCACCAAACCCACCGAGTACTACGTGGAGTCGGCCGACGTGCGGTCCCCCACCTACAAGCTCACGGTGAACGACCTGCCGGCGGTGTCGAATGTGTCGCTCGACCTCAACTTCCCGGCGTACAGCGGCATGCCGGCCGAACATGTGGAAGACGGTGGCGATGTGGCGGCGATTGTTGGCACCACCGTCGTGGTGCATGCCAAGGTCACGCGGAAGGTCGCGAGCGGTGTGTTGCGTTTCGACGATGGCACCACGGCGCCGATGGCGATCGAGGGCGACAGCGCGGTCAGCGGTCGCTTCAAGGTCTCGAAGAGCGGGTTCTATCACGTGGACCTGATCACCACCGATGGCACCACGGTGGCGGGCTCGGTGGAGTATGTGATCGATGCCATCCCCGATCGTGGCCCGCGTGTGACGATCGAGGAACCGGGGCGCGACACCAAGGCGTCGAACACCGATGAGGTCACGGTGGCCGTCCAGGCCAGTGATGACCTGGGCGTGGTCGCGCTCGAACTGCGCTATCGTGTGAATGGCGGCGTCGAGAAGCGCATCCTGATGCAAGACAGCACGACGCGGCGGCCGCGTGATGCGCGCGCGGCGCATACGCTGTTCCTGGAGGAGATGTCGCTGGTGCCGGGTGACTTGGTGGCGTATCACGCCGTGGCCAAGGACGGCTCGGGCCACACCGGCAGCAGCGATGTGTACTTCCTCGAAATTCGTCCGTTCTCGAAGGACTATCGGCAGGCCGAGCAGCAGGGTGG
>CANHNQ010000207.1 GCA_947462095.1 Gemmatimonadota bacterium | reverse complement strand
CTTGTGGGTGTTGCGGGCGCGCTTCCGCCGCTTAGATGTGCGGCGCTTCGGTACGGCCATGGGACTCTGACCTGAACGTTCGAGACGAGAAGAACCGTTTAGGCGTCGGAGCCACGCAGATCGCGCAGTCCGGCCCAACGGGGATCAGTTGAGGGAGCACAGCTACATGCTCCCGTATTGCGATCGGCACCACAGGTCGCGCAGAACCCCTGACACTCCTCCCGACAGAGCGCAAATGCCGGAACGGCCAACAGCCATTCCTCACGCACCGCCGGACGGATGTCGAGTTCACGCGCCCCAGCGGGGATCGGGAACACGTCCTGCTCGTCTGCGTCGTCAAGACCTGACTCCGCAAACAGTAGATGCACGTCCTCCGATACAGCGACCGTCACTTCGCACAGGCAACGCCTGCACTCGGTGACCGCCGCCCCTTCCAACCGGCCGCTGAGGTAGAAGCGACCGTGACCTGCAGCAGAGAGTCGGCCGGTGACCTGCACACCGGCACCCGCCGGTCGTGTGTCGTCCGCCTCCCACACCGGATCCGATGTGTCAAGCGCGCCATCCACACTCTCGGCACGGGCTTCCAGACTCCGGATGTCAAAGCACAGCATAGCCGTGTAACGTAGAACGGGAGCCCCGAGGACACAAGGGCTCCCGCTCCCTTTTTCTCACCCGGCCGGTACGTCCAAGTGTCGCACCGACCGAGAGTTAGCTAATCCTGCCGCTCAGCGGGCGAGGATGTCCGTGCCCGCGAAGAAGAACGCCGCTTCGATCGCCGCATTCTCGTCGGAGTCAGACGCATGGATCGCGTTCCGACCCTTCGACTCGGCATACAGCTTCCGCACCGTTCCCTCGGCCGCCTCGGCCGGGTCGGTTGCGCCGATCACGGTGCGCAGCGTGGCCACGGCATCGTCGCGCTCGAGCACGAGCGGCATGCACGGACCGCTGGTCATGAATTCCACGAGCTCGCCGAAAAATCCACGCTCGCGATGCACGCCATAAAACTCACCCGCCTGGGCGGTCGTGAGGTGCATGACGCGCGCGGCCTTCACGGTGAAGCCCGACTGCTCGAGCAGCGCGATAATGAGGCCGGCCTTGCCATTGGCGAAGGCATCCGGCTTGACGATGGTAAGAGTGCGACGACCAGCCATGTGTCAGGATCCGATCAATTTGCGAACGATGTCCCCGCGGGTGAGAAAACCGATCAGTCGGTCATCCTTCACCACAGGTACCCGGTCGACGTCCTTGTTGAGCATCAGGGACGCCACCTCGGCGAGCGGTTGCTCGGGGGCGACACACAGGACCTGTCGGGTCATGATGTCGCGAACCGTGCGCCGCGCCGCGGCTGGCGGCTGGGGTGCGTTCGCATCCCCTGCGCGCGGAAGATAATGGCTCAGGAGATCCCGCAAGAGCTCACGCTCACTCAACATCCCGATCACCCGGTTCGATTCGTCGACGACCGGCAGCCCGCCGAGGCCGGCCCGCAGCATCTCGAGAACGGCGCTCCGGAGCGGGACTTCGGGACCGACCGTCCTCGGACGCTCCGACATCAGCTCCCGGACGGTGAGTTGGGCCGGCAGCTCCTTGCCGGTGAACTGGGGCAACGCGACGAGCTGAGCCGGCGTTTCCACGGCCAGGGCCGCCGCCACGCTGGACGGGGTGGAGAGCACCCGGACGAGCGCGCTGACCACCTGGAGGTGGCGCGCCATCTGCCGCGGCGGCGCGCACACCAGCACCACGAGGCGCGCCCGCTGGAGCTCGTCGTCGTCGAGCACGCGCACCACGTCCTTCGGGGCAACACCGATCGAGACGACCAGATCCCGCACGGCATCGGTCCGGTAGTGCAGCACAAAGGCTCGGTCGGCGAGCCCTACAATGTCTTCGCTGCGCGCCTCCTCGATCCGTTCGCGCAGCAAGTCGGCATTGGAGAGCGCCCCGCTCTGATCCAGCGCGACGCACAGCGCTTCCGCCGCATCGGCGACGGTGCCCGCCGTCAGGGGCATAACGACGCGCGAGGCGACGAGCAGATCGGCGAGGCGTTGCGGCGTGATAGGCATCCGTGGAATCTGCGCGCGCGCGAGCGCGGCACGCAGGGGTGGGGCGCAAGAAAGCGGGGCGAATCACGACCGTCGTGATTCGCCCCGCTCCCTGCCCTACGCCAATCGCGATTACGCGAGGCGCGCCTTGATCAGGTCGACGAAGTCCACCGGACGCTGGGCGACGCCCATGCCGGCGGCCAGGAACGATTCAATCTTCTCGGCGGCCGTGCCTTCCGACCCGGAGATGATCGCACCGGCGTGGCCCATGCGGCGGCCCGGCGGCGCGGTCTGTCCGGCGATGAAGCCGACGACCGGCTTCTTCATGTGCGCCTTGATGAACGCAGCGGCTTCCTGCTCGTCGGTGCCGCCGATTTCCCCCATCATCGCGATGGCCTTCGTCTGCGGATCTGCTTCGAAGGCCGCGAGGCAATCGATGAAGTTCGTGCCGTTGATCGGATCGCCACCGATGCCGACGCACGAGCTCTGGCCGATCCCGGCCTTCGTGAGCTGGTTGACGATCTCGTACGTGAGCGTGCCGGAGCGACTCACGACGCCGACGTTGCCGGGCATGCAGATTCGACCCGGAATGATGCCGACCTTCGACTGGCCGGGCGTGATGAGCCCCGGGCAGTTCGGTCCGATCAAGCGCGCGCCGTGTTCCTTCACGTACGGATACACCTTGGTCATGTCCAACACGGGCACGCCTTCGGTGATGCAGACGATGAGCTTCACGCCCGCCGCTGCCGCCTCCATCATCGCATCGGCCGCAAACATCGGCGGCACGTAGATGACGGACGTGTTCGCGCCCGTCGCCTGCACGGCGTCATGCACGGTGTCGAAAATGGGGACGGTGCCTTCGAACGTCTGGCCACCCTTCCCCGGCGTGACGCCGGCCACGACCTGCGTCCCGTACTCCATCATCTGCTTCGCATGGAACGAGCCGTCACGGCCCGTGATGCCCTGCACGATCAGCTTCGTGCCGTTGTCGATGAAGATGCTCACGCGGCACCTCCCTTCGTCGCGAGCTCGACGGCACGCTGCACCGCGGCGTCCATGTCGTTCGACGCCGAGAAGCCGTTGTCCTGCAGAATCTTCACGGCGATCTCCTCGTTGGTGCCGGTGAGACGGATCACGATGGGCACCTTGAGCGGATTCGCCTTGGTCGCCGTGACGATGCCATTGGCCACGTCATCGGTGCGCGTGATGCCGCCGAAGATGTTGAACAGAATGCACTTCACGTTCGGATCGGACGTGATGATGCGCAGCGCATTGACGACCTTCTCCGGATTCGACGAACCGCCGATGTCGAGGAAGTTGGCCGGATCGCCGCCGTAGTACTTCACGAGATCCATCGTGGCCATCGCGAGACCGGCGCCGTTCACGACGCAGCCGACGTTGCCGTCGAGCT
>CANHNQ010000206.1 GCA_947462095.1 Gemmatimonadota bacterium | reverse complement strand
GCACGCCCTTGTCGATGATCATCCCGGTAATGCCGAACGACTTACTGATCAGCGTGGAAAACCCCTCGATGAGCACACCGGCGACGAAGGCCGCCAGGAACATGTTGGAGTTGCGGTAAAACCCCCGCGAGCCGAGCAGGGAAAACTCGCGATCGTACCAGTCCGGGACCTTGTCCATGCTGGCGAAAAACTCACGCACGTTCTCCGGCGCGTCAGGGATCGCCATTGGGCCACCTTCGATGCCAGCCTGCATGATCGCGCCGCGCCGCGCCGCGCACCGCCGAGCGCGTGCAGCGTCCGAACCACGTCGTCGGCAGCCGGATCACCCAGATGGATGTGCCGCATGTACAGATCGGCTTTCGGTGCGTCGAATGCGCGGGCTCTGGCGTACGATTCGGTGTACGCACTCGGAACGATCATGACGCCGTCGGCTACGTACGATGCAGGAGGCGCCCGAGCAAGCCGGGCTTCGAGGGCGCGGAGCGATCGACCGCCTTGATGGCGGACGCGCGGTCCTTGGCACGATCGAAGAGTACGTCGAAGCCGGCAATTTCGAGCGCCAGACCCACCGTCGTCCCAACGCCGAAGATGGCGGGACGGGCCTTCTGCTTGTCGAGGCGTTTGAGGAGCATCATGAACTCCCGCAACCCGGCGCTGCTGATGAACTCGAGCCCCGTCACGTCGAGCACGATCGCGACGTCATCCTCGGTCAGATGCTCAACCAGAAAACGGTTGAATGTGCCGGACGTGTTGCCGTCCAGGCGCCCCGCGATGACCACCACCGCAGCGTGCCCTTCTCGATCGAGTCGTACGGTGAAGTCGTTCATCGCAAGTAGTTTAGGGGAGGCAAGCAGACTCTGAAATACCGCAACCTCGCACTCGAGCGCAACACGTACAGACGTCACGGCTTCGCCGCCTGGTCCGGGGCCAAGGGGTCAAACGGTTCCCGCCCGTTCAATCGCGACCGCAGCTTGTACACCACGCCGTACACCGCGCCGGGTTGGTCATGTCCGTTGAGCAACCTGAGCTTCCGCACGCCGCGACGAGGTCATTGCGGCAGACCCAGATTCGTCGAGAGATACGTCCGATGTGGATCCTTGGCTCGTTGGTGGCCCGTTCGGGAATCGCCAAGGACCCCAAGCTCGTCATCGCGTTCAATCGTATCTCGTTGAAACTGAAGTATCCCGGACCGGCACGTGATGAAGGAATGGATGACCCAGGGCAAGGACGCGGAATTCGACCTCTGTATCCAGATCGCCACCCCGACTGCATTCCGGCTCCGGGCGCCAACGATCCGCCCAAGGCGGTGATGGCGGCCAAATACTACGACCTGCACCGGGGGGCAACCCCGGGTATAATGGTCGGCAAATGCCCATTCCATGCGCAGTAACGCGCGAGGCGGGTATGGAGCGGCACCCATACCAGCGCAGGATGGGACCAGCACGATAAGTTCGTGAGCGTACCAGCCGCCTCGTCGGCACGCCACGCTCACCGCAATCCACCGGGTATCTCGACCATGATCAATCGCCGCGATTTTCTCGGAATGTCCGCTGGACTCGGCGCCACGCTCGGCCTCTCCCCCCGTCTCCTCGCCGCCCTCACCCGCCTCCCCCAAGGGCAGCTCCTCCGGCGCGCCATCCCCAGCACCGGCGAGATGATCCCCGTGATCGGCCTGGGCAGCTCGGCCACCTTCGCCACGGTGGCGCGGGCCGAAGACGCGAGCGCCCTCAAGGCCGTGTTTCAAGCCATGGCCGATCGCGGCGCCCGCGTGTTCGACACCGCGCCCTCATACGGCGCCTCGGAGCAGGTGGCCGGCGACATCGTGAACGAACTCGGCATCGCCGATAAGCTGTTCTGGGCCACCAAGGTGAACGTAGCCGGGCGCGGTGGCAGCACGGCCGATCCGGCCGCGGCCCGCGCGCAAATCGAGAAGTCGTTCGCGATCCTCAAGCGGCCCACGATCGATCTCATCCAGGTGCACAACATGGGCGACCCGGCCGCGCAGCTGCCCATCGTGCGTGAATTCAAAAAGGCCGGCCGCGTGCGCTACGTGGGGATCACCACCACGTTCCCCAATCAGTATGCGCAGCTCATCGAGGTCATGCGCAACGAGCCGCTCGACTTCATCGGCGTGGACTACGCCGCCGATAATCGCGACGTGGAAGAGGTGATCCTGCCGCTCGCCATGGAAAAGAAGATCGCCGTGCTGGCCTACGCCCCGTTCGGTCGCACGAGCCTGTTCCGTCGCGCCGCAGGCAAGGAGCTGCCGGCCTTCGCCAAGGAATTCGACGCCACCACGTGGGCGCAGTTCTTCCTCAAGTTCACGCTCACGCACCCGGCCATCACGGCCGTTACGCCGGCCACCAGTCAGGCCAAGAACATGCTCGACAACTTGGGCGGCGGCATGGGACGCCTCCCCACCGCCGAGCACCGCAAGCAGATCATCGAGTTCGTGGACGCGCTCCCGCAGCTGCCGGGGCGGTAAGATGACGTCTTCCCGCCTCCGTTCGGCCGCCCTGGTGGCGGCCACCCTCCTCGTGTCGGTCGCGGCCACGCGACAGCGCCCCGCCGTCGACCCCGGCAGCGAGTTCCTCGCCGCCCTCCGCGCCCACTGCGGCAAGGCGTACGCCGGCCGCATGATCAACCCGCAGCCGGCCGACAGCGTGATGCTGGGCCAAGCCCTCGTGATGCACGTGCGCGGGTGCGGCGACACGGTGCGCGTGCCGTTCCACGTGGGCACCGACCGCTCACGCACCTGGGTGTTCACCAAGACCGCCGCGAGCGTGCGCCTCAAGCATGACCATCGGCACGAAGACGGCAGCGAGGACCGCGTGACGCAGTACGGCGGCGACGCCGGCCCGGGTGGCACCGCACAGTCGATGGCCTTTGCCGCCGACAGCTTCACCGCAGCGCTCCTCCCGGCCTCGCGCACCAATGTGTGGACGGTGGAGGTCACGCCCACTCGGTTCGTCTATCAGCTCACCCGCACGGGGAGCGACCGTCGGTTCCGGGTGGAGTTCGATCTCACGACGCCGGTCGCTGTGCCGCCGGCACCGTGGGGAAGTCGGTAAGGCGATTTTTGCGATCAGATGATCTATAGGTGTTGCTGCACTGAGTTTAAACTGCTTCGAAAAATGGCACAGGGCGACGAAGGTCACGCTAATGCGCACGCGCGCTGTCAGACCGTCGGCGTACCGTTCACGCGTACCCCGCGCGCCTCCTCCTCACGGTACCCACCCCACCATGAAAATCGGATTCCGGATACCGTCGTTCAAAAAGCGCCTCGCTGCACGCACGTCGTGGAAGCGCGTGGTGCGCCATTCGCTCGGACTCAAAGCCCCGCGCGGGTGGGGGTGGCTCACCAACCCGCGAAAGGCGGCGTACAATCGCGTCTACAACCGCACGACGGTGGGGTGCGGACTGGTGGTGATGGTGCTGCCGGGAATGGCGGGGGCCGTGTGGTGGGTGGTGGCGCGCGCCGCGTAGTACGCAGTGCGTAATGCGTGATGCGCAGCGCGTACCGGCTTACCCAGCGCGCGGGAACGCAAACAGACACACCGCGTCACGATCGTCGCTGAGCTGCACCATCCCCT
>CANHNQ010000205.1 GCA_947462095.1 Gemmatimonadota bacterium | reverse complement strand
GGTGGTGACCCTGACCAGTCGAAATTGCGTAGCGCCTTCGACAACCTGACCGCGAAGTACCCCGACGAACGCATCCGCCTCGAGCGGAGCAACGGCGAAGTCGCCACCCGGATCTGCGACATCATCGCCCCGCTCGGGAAGGGCCAGCGCGCCCTCATCGTCGCCCCGCCCAAGGGGGGCAAGACGATCCTCATGCAACAGCTCGCGAACGCGATCATCGAGAATCATCCCGAGATCACGCTCATCGTGCTGCTCATCGACGAGCGCCCGGAAGAAGTGACCGACATGCAGGCCAGCTGTCCCAAGGCCGAGGTCATCTGCTCCACCTTCGACGAAACGGCGGAACGCCATGTGCAGGTGGCGGACATGGTCATCGAGAAGGCGAAGCGTCTAGTCGAAACGGGCAAGGACGTCGTCATTCTGCTCGACTCGATCACGCGGTTGGCCCGCGCGCACAACGCCGTGGCCCCCTCGGGCGGCAAGATCATGTCGGGCGGTATGGAAGCCTCCGCCATGCAGAAGCCCAAGGCGTTCTTCGGCGCGGCCCGCAATCTGAAGGAAGGCGGCTCGCTCACGATCGTGGCCACCGCCCTCATCGAGACCAACTCGCGCATGGACGAGCTGATCTTCGAGGAGTTCAAGGGCACCGGCAACATGGAGCTCGTGCTCGATCGCAAGCTGGCCAACCAGCGCATCTTCCCCGCCATCGACATCAACAAGTCGGGCACGCGCCGCGAAGAGCTGTTGCTCACGCCGTTCGAACAGCAGCGCATCTTCCTGTTGCGCGCGTTTCTGGCCGACATGCCCTCCGATGAGGCGTTGCAGTTCCTGATCAAACGCATGGAACGCGCGGCGAACAACAAGGAATTCTTCGAACAGATGGCCGAACCCTGATGCCCCACACGCAATGAACGCCACGACCGGACGCCTCCTCGCCGTGGACTGGGGGGACAAGCGGATCGGGCTGGCCGTCAGTGATGAACTGGGCATGCTCGCCTCATCCGCCGGCGCCATCACGCGTCGCGCGGGCAAGCGCCCGCCCATCGCCGAACTGATGCGCCGCGCCGACGAACTCGGCGTCACGGGCTACGTATTCGGCTTGCCGATCGATCCGGCCGGTTTGGAAACCGATCGGTGCCGCGAAGTGCGCGAGGTGGCCGCCAAGCTCATTGACCGGCAGCTGCTTCCGGTGCGCCTGGTCGACGAGCGCTTTACCACATCGGCGGCATTGCGCAGCATCAAGGAACAGGGCGGCACCACCCGCGGTCGCAAGGAAGAGGTGGACGCCTTAGCCGCCTGCATTCTGCTGGAAGGCGTCCTGCGCGCGTCGTCCCAGGGCGTTACGCTGGGCGAGCTGGTGAGCGCGCCGACGTCGTGAAGCGCCGCATCCTGCTGCTCGCGGCCTTGGGGCTCGCCGTCTGGTTCGCGTACGGCGAGATCGGGGGCGGCGGCGACGCCAACGTGGCGAGCGAGCGGGTGGTGATCCCCAAGGGCGCCTCCATGCGCGCGGCGGCCGATTCATTGGCCGCGCATGACGTGATCGGCTCTCCGACACTGTTCCGGTGGTACACAGCCGCCGCCGGGCGCGAGCGCATCATCAAGCCCGGCACCTATCAGTTTCCGTCGGGCGCCGGCTATGCCTACGTGCTCGACGCGCTCGTCACCGGCCGCGGCATCATGCGCACCGTGGTGATCCCGGAAGGCTTCGATCTACGTGACATCGCGCCGGTGCTGGCCAAGGCGCTGTCGGTGTCCGAGGACTCGGTGCGGGTAGCCGTGACCGACACCACATGGCGACGCAAGCTCAACGTGCCCGCACCATCGCTGGAAGGGTATCTCTTCCCCGCCACCTATGCGTTCACCGACGGCACCACGGCGCGGGAGGCGGTGAACGCGATGCTCGAGCGCTTCGAGTCGGTGTGGACGCCCGAGTGGGACGCGCGCGTGAAGGCGATGGCCATCTCGCGACACGATGCCATGACCATGGCCTCGATCGTGGAGAAGGAGGCGCGCAAGCCGGAAGAGCGTGCGCTGATTTCGGCCGTGTACTGGAACCGCGTCAAGAAGGGCATGCGACTGCAAGCCGATCCGACCGTGCAGTATGCGCTCCCGCAGCACGTCGATCGCGTGTTCTACAAGGATCTTGAAGTGGAATCGCAGTACAACACGTACAAGTACCTCGGCCTGCCGCCCGGCCCGATTGCGTCGCCCGGGGCCGCGTCGATTGCCGCCGCCCTCGCGCCGGCTGATGTGCCGTATCTGTTCTTCGTGGCGCGCGCTGACGGCGGCCACGAGTTCCGTACCACGTTCGCCGAGCATCAGCAGGCGATCGCCACTATCAAACGGGCGAAACGCCGGGCCACACGATGAGTCGTGCTCCCCGCATGGAAGGGGCCGCGGTCGTGTCCCGCCGCGCCGTGCAGCGCTTGCGTGGTGGACATCCGTGGGTGTTCCGCTCGGATGTCGAACGCCGGCCTTCGCAGCCTGCCGGCATCGTACCAATGGAAGGCCCGGATGGCGCGCCGCTCGGGTTCGCGCTCTGGAGCCCGTTGTCAGAAATCTCGTTGCGTCGCATCGAGACGGACCTGTCGCGCACCCCCGATGCCGCGTGGTGGCATGCGAAGCTGCGCACCGCGATTGCGCGCCGCGCGCCGTTGGCCGGCGAGTCGAATGCGTATCGCCTGGTGCATGGCGAGGGCGATGGCCTACCCTCACTCGTGGTCGACAAATACGGCGATGTGCTGGTGGTGCAACTGCTGTCGGCTGGCGTGGACGCATGGACCGACACGATCGTGTCGTCGTTGGTCGAGCTCACGCAGTGCACGGGCATTCTGGCGCGCAACGATCCGGCCGCCCGCGGTCGCGAAGGGCTGCCGCGTGAAGTGAAGCTGCTGTACGGCGAGGTGCCACGCACCGTGGAAGTGGTGGAGCATGGCGTGCGCTATCTGGCGGCCCCGTGGGATGGCCAGAAAACGGGCGCGTTCCTGGATCAGCGCGAGAATCGCGTGCTGATCGGATCGCTGGCGCGTGGGCAGGCGCTCGACTGCTTTGCGTACCACGGCAGCTTCGCGCTGCATCTGGCGAAGCAGGCCGACCGCGTGTTCGCCCTCGATGTGTCCGCGCCGGCACTGGCGCGCGTCCATGAGCATGCCGAACGGAACGGACTCACGAACATCGAGCCGGTGGAAGGGGACGCCTTCGATATCCTGCGCGCGTGGTACCGGGAGGGCCGTCGCTTCGACACCATCGTGGTCGACCCACCGGCCTTCGCGAAAACCCGAAACGCCATCGACGGCGCGCTGCGCGGCTACAAGGACATCAACCTGCAGGCCATGCGCTTGCTGGCGCCGGGCGGTCTGCTCTTCACCGCCAGCTGCAGCTTTCACCTGTCGCGGGGACATTTCTTCGAGATGCTGCAGGACGCCTCGGCGGACAGCGGCCGCGCGTTCGCGTTGCGCGCGATTACCGGACAGCCGCTCGATCACCCGGAGCTCCTTACCGTGCCGGAGACCGGCTACCTCAAGGGCGCCCTGCTCGAAGCGATGAGCTGAACGTGCATCTCGCGATCGAAGCCATCAAGCTGCTGCAGGAGCGCCGTGGCATCGGTCGCTACGTG
>CANHNQ010000204.1 GCA_947462095.1 Gemmatimonadota bacterium | reverse complement strand
GTGCCTTCGCTCGTGGTGAAATCCACGTCGCGGGTGGTGCCGCGCGCCGCGGTGACATCCCACGGGGTACGCGTCGCCGCGTCGCCGGTGGCGGGTTGGGCACCAAGGCGTGGTGCGACCAGCATCGTGACGACCAGCAAAGCGCCGGCCTGAACGGGGATGGA
Source organism: Gemmatimonadota bacterium (assembly GCA_947462095.1). GTDB lineage: Bacteria > Gemmatimonadota > Gemmatimonadetes > Gemmatimonadales > Gemmatimonadaceae > Gemmatimonas. The sequence goes on along the minus strand of CANHNQ010000204.1, from coordinate 3,459 downwards.
CGCGCGTCGACGGAGCATGGGTGTGGGGATGGAGGGGGAGGCAAAACCTCGCCAATCCTACCCGCACAGTACGGGCGCCCGTAAGAGCGCCTCGGCATATACCGCACGGCTGGGGCGGCTACAACTATTAATGCGACCGCCCGTTTGACAGCGTTGCCGCGTCACGATAACCTCCCCCACAGCGGTCGTACCGTAGTTGTACCGATAGATCTCGGAATGTCGTCCCCGTTCTACCGGGCGGGTCGGCAAGGCCACGTCCCTGCCGGCGCCACGATACCCCACTTCTGTCCCCTGCCCCTTCGGGGACTGCCTCTCCTCCGTGACCTCAGCGCCTGTGCCATTCCGCTCACGTGTCACACCCGACGTGCTGATCACCACCACCCGACACCCTTCATGATGATGAAGCAACGAATACTCACGGTATTCTTGGGGACGCTCCTGTGCGCGTCACAGGCGTTCGCCCAGACGAAGACCGTGACCGGCAAAGTCACGCGCGATGTCGGCGTCCCCCTCTCCGGCGTGTCCGTCGTCGTGAAAGGCACGCCAACCGTCGTGCAGACGAACAACACCGGCGATTACACCATCCGGGCCGATGTCGGCCAGGTGCTGCAGTTCCGCCTGATCGGCTACCTGCCGCAGGAACGCGCCGTGGGCGCCGCCAGCGTGATCAACCTGCAGTTGGTCAAGGCCGCCGCCAACCTCGACGCCGTCGTGGTCACGGCGCTCGGCCAGACCACGACGCAGCGTAACCTCGGCACGTCGCAGCAAACCGTGTCGGGCGCCGATGTCGCGGCGACCGGCCGCGAAAACTTCATCAACGGCCTCCAGGGGCGCGTGGCCGGCGTGGAAGTCACGAGCACGTCGGGCGTGCCCGGCGCGTCCTCGTCGATCACCATCCGCGGCGTCAGCTCGATCAGCGGCAGCAACCAGCCGCTCATGATCATTGACGGCCTGCCGATGGACAACAAGACGCTCAACACCGGCTCGCTCGCCTCCGACGCCCCGGGCTCGCTCACGGCGTTCAGCAACCGCGGCATCGACTTCACGAACCGCGCGGCGGACATCAATCCGGAAGACATCGAGAGCATGGTCGTGCTGAAGGGCCCGGAAGCGGCCGCCCTCTACGGCATCGACGCGGCCAACGGCGCGATCGTGATCACCACCAAGCGCGGCAAGCCGGGCGTGGGCGGCTTCGAGTACAGCAACCGCGTGCGCATGGATCAGACGCGCGCCCGTCCGGAAACGCAGCGCACCTACGGCCCCACGTCGGTGGCCGGCAGCGTGCTGGGCTCGTTCTCGTACTTCGGTAATCCGTACGCGGCCGGTACGCAGTTCTACGACAACATCGACGGCTTCTTCCAGTCGGCCGTGTCGCAGCAGCACAACCTGACCTTCAGCGGTGCCTCCCCCGACGCCAAGGTGAACTATCGCGTCGGCTTGGGCTACAACGCGCAGGGCAGCGTGATCCCGAACTCCGACTACACCCGCATCAACCTCACGGGATCGGGTGGGGCACAGGTCACCAAGTGGCTCAAGACCGACCTGTCCATGCAGTACGCGCAGGCGGACAACGATCAGGCGCTGAAGGGGCCCAACGGTCCGCTCATCGGCCTGCTGCTCTGGCCGCAGACCGACCAAGCGAGCGACTACCTCACGCCCGCCGGCAATCGCCGCCGCATCACGGCGCTGGCCACGAACTCGGAAACGGACAATCCGTACTTCAGCGTCAACAAGAACCGCGTGAACTCGCGCAACGGCCGCCTGATCGCCAACCTCGGCCTCACGATCACGCCGTTCAGCTGGGGCTCCCTGAAGACCAACATCGGGTCCGACGGCTACACCAATGAAAACCTGATCCTCCGGCACCCCGAAAGCGCCGGCGTGGCGAACGACAACAACGGCATTCTCGACGTCGCCAACGACGTCACGCGGAACCTGAATGCGCAGACGATCTTCAACGTCAATCGCATCAAGCTCACCGACAAGTTCTCGATCAACGGCCTCGTCGGTAATCAGATCTCCGATTTCCGCTCGGAAGTCAGCGGCTTGCTCGGGCGCGACTTCCTCGATCCGGACTTCGTGTCGGTGAACAACACGAACGTTCGCACCACGCGCACCAACCGGCAGCAGCGCCGTCTGGTGAGCATGTTCGGCAGCGCCACGGCCAACTACGACGACTATCTGTTCGTCACCGTGACGGGGCGGAACGACTGGACGTCCACGATTCCGCAGGAGCGGAATTCGTTCTTCTATCCGTCCATCCAGACCAGCTTCATCTTCTCCGACGCCATTCCGGCGATCGGCAAGCTGATGAGCGGCAAGCTCCGCGCCAGCTACGCGCAGGTGGGCAAGGACGCGCGCCCGTACGCCTTCCGCCCGTCGCTCGAGTTCAAGACGACGGCGAACGGCGGCTACGGCTACGGCTTCACGGGTCCGAATCTGGATCTGCGCCCCGAGTTCGCCAGCTCGTACGAAGTCGGTACGGAACTGGGCTTCTTCCAAGACCGGCTCGGCCTCGACGTCACGACGTACCGCAAGGAAACGACGGACCAGATCGTCAACGACATCCGCGGTAGCTACGCGACCGGCTTCATCCTGTTCAACCTGAACGGCGCGTCCACCCGGAACACCGGCGTGGAAGTGACGTTGCGCGGCACGCCCGTCATGCAGCGCAACTTCACGTGGGACGTGATCGCCAACGTGGAGCGCGCGCGCGGCAAGGTGCTCGCACTGCCCAACGCCCTTCCCGAGTCGTACGTGTCGGACACGTGGCTGTACGGCAACGTCCGCAATGGTGTCGCCCCGGGACTCTCCACCCGGTCGCTCACGGGTCTCTTCTATCTCCGTGACACGATCCCCGGCTCGAAGAAGATCCTCATCGATCCGACCACCGGTCTGCCGCTGCGCTCCACCGCGTTCATCGACGGCGGCTATGATCGCCAGCCCGACTTCACGATCGGCCTCACGAACACGCTGCGCTACAAGAAGTTCTCGGTCAGCTTCCTCGTTGACATCCGCAAGGGCGGCGACGTGTTCAACGCCACCGAGCATTTCCTGACCACGCGCGGCCTCAGCAACCGCACGCTCGATCGCGACCAGCCGCGCGTGATCGACGGTGTGCTGCGCGACGGCAAGGAAAACACCGCCAACCCCACGAAGAACACCATCGTGGTCGTCCCGGCCGTGCAGCCGCAGTACTACACCGGTATCAGCGAAGAGCTCTTCATCGAGAAGGACATCAACTGGGTCCGTCTGCGCGATATCACGGTGCGCATGGCGCTGCCCGGCAAGTACTTCAAGGCGCGTGAAGCCAGTGCCTACCTGACGGGCACGGACCTCTTCCTCTTCACGAACTACTCCGGCCTCGATCCGATCGTCAACGGCAACAGCGCCGCGGTCGGTGGCTCGTCGGGTGTCGGTATCGATTACGGCAACTTCCCGATGCCGCGCGGTCTGGCC
>CANHNQ010000203.1 GCA_947462095.1 Gemmatimonadota bacterium | reverse complement strand
GTCGGCCAATCTGCTCAAGCGTGTCGGCAGCTTCACGCTGCGCAGCACCGTGCGTGGTCTGATGGAGCGCGAGACGAACGATCTCGTGAACGCGAGTGGTCAGATCTTCTCGACCCCCGGCGTGAACAGTCTGAACAACGCCACGGTCCGCTTTGTGAACTCCACGAGCGAGACGATCCGCACCAACTCATTCTTCGTGAGTGGCGCTGCTGACTATCGTGGGAAGCTCATTGTTGATGCACTCGCCCGTATGGACGGCAGCTCGCTGTTCGGTCCGGAAGAGCAGGAGAACTGGTACTACCGCGGCTCGGCGGCCTACCGCATTTCCGAAGAGACCTGGTTCCCGCTCAAGAGCGTCTTCAACGAGTTCAAGCTGCGCGCGTCGCAGGGTACGGCCGGTGGTCGCCCCGACTTCAACGACCAGTACGAAACCTTCAACTTCATTGAAGGTGGCGGTCTGGTGAAGCAGAACCTTGGCAACAAGTTCCTGAAGCCGGAGTACTCGAAGGAGACCGAACTCGGTATCGACGCCATCGTGAAGAATCGCTACTCGATTCAGCTGTCGTACGCGCGTCAGACCACCTCCGATCAGCTCCTGCTGATTCCGTTGGCCGGCTACTTCGGCTACGCCAACCAGTGGCAGAACGCCGGTACGGTCACGGGCAATACCTACGAAGCGACGCTCGAAGCGCAGATCGTGCGCAAGCCCACGTTCACGTGGCGTGCGGGCGTGGTTGCCGATCGGTCGCGCAACAAGATCACCGAGTTCAACCGCCCGTGCTTCACCACCGCCACGGTGGGTTACCGCTGCGCGGGTGAAACGCTGGGCAATATGTACGGCTTCCGCTTCATCGGTGACGTGTCCGAGCTGCCGGCTGACGCGCAGTCGCGCGCGAGCGAATTTGCCCGCAACGACGAAGGACTGCTCGTGTACGTTGGTGCCGGCAACGCGTACACCGATGGCGAGACCAAGCGCCTGTGGGGCACGCCGGCGGTGACGATCGGCAGCCAGTCGTATCAGTGGGGCATGCCGGTCCGTGCGCTCGACTCAACGGGCAACGCGGCCGTGACCCGTATTGGCGACGGCAATCCGGACTTCCGCTTCGGCGTGTCGAACACGATCGGCTGGCGCGGTGTGCAGCTGTTCATGCTGTGGGATGCCCAGGTTGGTGGTGACGTCTACAACGCCACGAACCAGCGCATGTACCAGTACCAGCGCAGCCGTGATGTGGATCAGGCGGGCAAGGCGCAGGAGCTGAAGAAGCCCATCGAGTACTATGTGTCGCTCTATTCAGCCTCCGACCCCACGAGCTACTTCGTGGAAGATGCGAGCTTCGTGAAACTGCGTGAGCTGTCGCTCAAGTACCGTTTGCCGAGCAGCTTCTCCCGTGCCTTGGCGCGCCTGGGCGCCGAGCAGGCCTCGGTGTCGCTGATCGGCCGAAACCTGGTGACGCTCACGCGCTACAAGGGGTACGACCCCGAAGTGGGCAGTGTGCTCAGCCGCCTCGACAGCTTCTCGTATCCGCGCTATCGCACGTTGACGGGCAGCTTCGAAATCACCTTTTGATCGGCGAGCCTCAACTCATGAATTCGACTCTCAAGAAGTTCGCTTTGCCGATTGGCCTCACTGTCATCGCGGCGTCCTGTCAGGACCTGAATGTGGTGAATCCCAACCGGCCCGATGCCGCGCGCGCCACGGCGCAGCCGGTGACGACCGAATCGTTCGTGGCCACGTCGTTCCGCACCTGGTGGCCAGTGGCCGGGCATGATGACTACCCGGCGTGGGCGTTCAGCACGATGGCGCGCGAAATGACGTCTGGTTTCGCCGACTTTGGCCAACTCGAGCTCTCCGCTGAGCCGCGACAGTCATGGAACAACAGTCCCGTGAATGCACGCCGCCAGGTGAACGAGCAGCCGTGGTATCAGTTCTACCGCACGATCTCCGCGGCCAACGACGTCGTGGGGGCGATCGATCGTGGGCTCGTGATCGAAAGTGCCGCGCGTACCGCTCGGGCCAAGGCCATGGGCAAGTTCATGCAGGGCATCTCGTACGGTTATCTCGGCCTGTACTTTGACAAGGGCGCGTTGATCGACGAGACCACCAAGCTGGATACGCTCACGGGCAAGGTGCCGACGTTCGTGGACTACAAGGTGGTCACGACGTTTGGTATCAAGCAGCTGGACGCGGCGATCGCGACCGCGAATGCGCAGCCCACGATGACGTTCCCCGTCGACAACTTCCTGTATCAGTCGCTCACGAAGGACCAGTTCGTGCAGCTGGCGAACTCGTTTGCGGCGCGGCTGCTGGTGTACTCGGCCCGCTCGCGTGAAGAGCGGGCCGCCGTGAACTGGGCAGACGTCATCCGTCGCGTGGACGCCGGCATCAAGACGGACTTCGCGCCGTCGGCGCAGCCGGATGTGTTCTTCGATGACTGGAAGCGGTTGATCGCGCGCCTGCGTACGGCGGGCCGTCCGTCCGACTTTGGTCGTCCGAGCTACTGGCTCGTGGGGCCGGCCGACTCCACCGATGGCTGGAAGAACTGGGTGGCCACGCCGAATGACTCGCGGGTCGCATTCCAGATGCGCACGAAGGATCGTCGTATCCAGGGCACGACCGGACCGGCCTCGGTGGGCAAGTACATGGGCTACAACCTGAACAACATCTTCCAGGCGGCCCGCGGCACGTATCGCTTCTCGCACTACTACTACAAGCGCAACGGCGTCGACCTCACCTACCAAACGGGCCCGCAGGTTGCGATGACGGTGACGGAGATGGATCTGCTCAAGGCCGAGGCGCTTATTCGTCTGGGTCGCGCCACCGAAGCCGTGCCGCTCATCAACAAGTCGCGTGTCGCCAACGGGGAACTGCCGCCGGTCACGGTGGATGGTCCGCCGAATGAACCGGGGTGCGTGCCGCGCAAGGAAGCCGGTGGGTGCGGCAGCTTGTGGGATGCGCTGCGCTACGAGAAGAGCATCGAAGGCGCCGGTGTGAACGGCGTGGTCGCGTTCTTCGACGCGCGCGGCTGGCGCACGTTGCCGGAAGGCACGCCGATTCACTTCCCGATTCCGGGTCGTGAACTGCAGACGTTGCAGCTGCCGCTCTACACGTTCGGTGGCCCCGGTGGACAGGGCAGTGCACCGGCGCGTGATCCGGAACGTTGCCCGGTCGCGTTGGCGCGGTGTGCCCAGTAAGTGGTGCGTGTGATCCGCTGAACTGATCACGCGGAGACGCAGAGGGCGCAGAGTTCGCAGAGAGTGTTCTTCTCTGCGGCCTCTGCGCCCTCTCCGTTTTCTCTGCGTGATCAGTTCCGCGCTCCAACGAGCGCGCACGCGTCACCCGCCGTAGTGCTTCCCGATCTTCCGCCCGTAATACCCACCCGCCGCCGTGAGCACGATGCTCACCACGAACGCGGCGAAGATGCCGAACGGTTCGCCCGCGGCCCAGCCGGCGTAGCCACCGATTGTGGCGCCGACGAAGGCCAGCAGGCGTGTCATGCCAACCTGACTAGGCGCCCAGTAGCTGCGTCACCGTCGCGGTCACGTTGTCGGCGGAAATGCCATACTTCTCGTACAGCGTGGGGGCCGGGGCGCTGGCACCGAAGGTGGAGATGCCGACAATCGCGCCCGTGTCGCCCACCCACTGGTGCCACGACATCGGATGCGCCGCTTCCACCGCCACGCGCGGCACACCGGCCGGCAGTACGCTGGCGCGGTACGACGCGTC
>CANHNQ010000202.1 GCA_947462095.1 Gemmatimonadota bacterium | reverse complement strand
CGCGACGGCGGCGGAAGCCGTTTCGTGCTCGAGCTGCCGGCCGCATCTTTGTGAAATCTTGATGGCGTCGTCGGTGCTCTTTGTGCGGTCTTGATGCCGGTCGTCCTAGGATCACGTCATGACACATGCGTCACCCGATTCTGCGCACCACGCTTCGACGGAGAACCCGACCGGCCGTCGACTCACCCTGCTGACGCTCGCCGCCTTGGGCGTCGTGTACGGCGACATCGGCACCAGCCCGCTGTACGCCATGAAGGAGGCCTTCGGGCCGTCGCATGGGCTGCTTCCGAACGCGGTCAACGTGTACGGCATCCTCAGCCTGGTCACGTGGTCGATCCTGCTGGTCGTGGTCGCGAAATACCTCGTGTTCATTTTGCAGGCGGATAACAACGGCGAAGGCGGCGTGCTGGCGATGCTGGCCCTGCTCCTGCAAGACACCTCGGAACGGATCGGACGGCGACGACGCACGGTGCTGATCCTGTTGGGGGTGTTCGGTACGGCCCTGTTGTACGGTGATGGCATCATCACGCCGGCGATTTCCGTGCTGGGCGCGGTGGAAGGGCTCGACATCGTGACGCCGACGCTGTCGTCGTATGTCGTGGAGATCACCCTCGTGATTCTCGTGGTGCTCTTCGCCGCGCAACGGTTCGGGACCGCCACCGTCGGCCGCGCGTTCGGTCCGCTGACGCTGGTGTGGTTCATCGTGATCGGCTCGCTCGGCCTCCGGTCTATCGTCGACACGCCGCAGGTACTGGCGGCGCTCAATCCACTACACGGACTGCGCTTCCTGCTGCACCACGGCACGCATGGATTCGTCGCGTTGGGCGCCGTCTTTCTCTCCGTCACGGGCGCGGAGGCGTTGTATGCCGACATGGGTCACTTCGGTAAAGTCCCGATCCGTCGTGCATTCTTCGCGGTCGTGTTGCCCGCGCTGCTATTGAACTATTTCGGCCAGGGGGCGTTGCTGCTCCGCGACCCGGCGGCCGTCAGCAATCCCTTCTATCTGCTGGCGCCAAGCTGGTTCCTCGTGCCCCTGCTGATCATCGCCACGTTGGCGGCGATCGTGGCCTCGCAAGCGTTGATCTCCGGCGCCTTCTCGCTGGCGCGTCAGTCGATTCAACTCGGCTATCTGCCGCGCATGACGATCGTGCAGACGTCGCAGGAAGAGTACGGACAGATCTACATCCCGCAGATCAATGTCGCGTTGATGATTGGCACCGTGTTCATCGTCCTCGGCTTCAAGTCGTCCGCCGCGCTGGGGGCCGCCTACGGCATTGCGGTGACCGGCACCATGTCGATTACGACACTGCTGTTCGCCGCGGTGGCACGGACGCGCTGGCAGTGGCCGCTCTGGCAAGTCCTGTCGCTCGCCGCGTTCTTCTTCGTGGTGGACTTCGCCTTCCTCGGCGCGAACGTGATTAAGATCGCCGCCGGTGGCTGGGTACCGTTGGCCATCGCGGCCGCCTTGCTGCTGCTGATGACGACCTGGAAACGCGGTCGTCTCGCCTTGCAGCAGCAGCTGCAACGGGCCGGGTTGCCGCTTGACCTCATGCTGAACGAACTCGGCCGGCGGCCGGCGCCGCGCGTACCCGGCACGGCCGTGTTTCTGACCAGCGACAGCAAGGGCGCGCCGGTCGTGCTGCTGCATCATCTCAAGCACAACAAGGCGCTGCACGAACAGGTCGTGCTGCTCTCGATCACGTCGAGCAACGTACCGACCGTACCGCGTGAAGAGCGGGTGAGCCTGTCGTCGCTCGATCATGGCTTCTGGCGCGTCACGGCCCGCTACGGTTTCATCGAGAGCCCGGATGTGCCCGCGTTACTCGCCCAGTGTGCGGAGCTGGGCATCGTCGCCCGGCCGATGGAGACGAGCTACTATCTCGGGCACGAGCGCCTGCTGCCTACCGGTTCGACCAAGATGGCCCGCTGGCGCAAGCGGCTCTTCGTCCTGATGGCGCGAAATGCGCAGTCGGCGGCACAGTTCTTTCAACTCCCCTCGAACCGGGTCGTGGAGATGGGGGCACAGATCGAGTTCTAGTGCCGTGGCGTCGGCCGTCGCGATCGTGGCGTTCACCACGGTTCGTGGAAGGGTACATTGAACGGTGCGCGCCTCGGGGCGTTGCGTTCCGTCCGTTACCGTCGACGTCCGCACGGAGGACCGTCTCATGGGTGTCCGCAGCCACGACCTGTTCGGCGCAACGACCGATCCCGATCCGAACGCCGATCGCGCGCGCCCCGGCAGCTATGGCCGGCCACCAGCCGGTTATCGCTTGCCGGCGGCCACCCGTCTCGGCGCGGTGGAGCTGCAAGTCAGCCATCTTCAGCGATCGCTTGAGTACTACCAGCAACTGCTTGGCCTCGCCGTCCTCGCGCAGGACAACACGTCGGCGTCGTTGGGTGGCGTGACTGCGAACGAGCCCATCGTCATCCTGCGCGAAGTACCGGGAACGCAGCCGGTGGCGCCGGGTTCGCGGTTCGGGCTGTATCACTTTGCGATGCTCCTCCCCGACCGGGCGGCCATGGGCCGCTTCATCACGCATCTCTCCGAGATCGGCGCGCGCGCGGCATCCAGCGATCACCTAGTTAGCGAGGCGCTGTACCTGCAGGACCCCGACGGCCTTGGCATCGAGGTGTACGTGGACCGTCCGCGCGACGCGTGGCGTCGCGCGGGCCGCGAACTCCTGATGGCCACCGATCCACTCGACCTCGCCGATCTCGTGCGTGCCGCGAACGGTGCGCCGTGGACCGGCATGCCACGGGACACCGTGATGGGGCACGTGCATCTGCATGTGGGCGATCTGAATGCCGCGGATGCCTTTTTCGCCGAAGGGCTGGGCTTCGATCGCATGGTGTGGCGCTATCCCGGCGCGCTCTTCCTCGGCGCCGGCGGTTACCACCATCATCTCGGCACCAACACGTGGGCGCGCGGTGCCGCCACACCGCGTGCGCACGACGCCAAGCTACAGGCGTGGACGATCGTACTACCGCTGGCCAGCGATGTGGCCGAGTTGCGCGCGCATCTCGTGGCACGTGGCATCGCGGTGGCCGATGCCCCCAACGGCGTCGTGGTCGCCGATCCGTGGGGCACGCCGGTACGCGTCACCGCGTAATTCGCACGCCCCCACGTCCTACGACGCCTGCCGCTCCGCCGCAAAGAGATCGATCTGCGGCGGCTGCGTGGGGAGCCCCAGTTGCACGACGGCGTCGAGCGTCCATCCGTTGCGCGCCGACGGATCGAGGCGATACACCGGAACGCCGAACTCCGCGATCAGTGCGTCGATGATCGCATCGATCTCCTGCTGAAATCCCACACTGACCGCGCGCTTGCCATCGAAGGTGGGCGCGTCGAGCACCGGGACCTTGAACAACGCGTGATAGCCGCGCACCCAGTCGCGTACGAGCGGATCGAGCTCCGGCCGCCGACCCACCCGCGCCACCAGATACGCGTAGTTGTCGAGCACCGAGCGGTCGCAGATCACCACCTCGTAGTCGGCCGATGCCTCGATCTCCTCGGCGATCTGTGTGTGCAGAATCCACCGCTGCGCATCGAGCGTGGTGCCTTCATTGATCGGCAATGGACAGCGTCGCGCCACCTCCTTCACGAGATCGACGCCGAGGTCGAGACGCTTGAGCTGCGCCGCGAGGTCGAAGCACAAGGTGGTCTTGCCGACGCCGTGCGTGCCAACGAAGGCGACCTTCAGTCGGTGACGCCCGAATGCGTCGAGTGGCAGGAGTTCAGAAACGGCGGACATGCGGCGAAAGATAGCGTCCTGACGACGGCCTCAGGCGACGAGCTGTGCACCGT
>CANHNQ010000201.1 GCA_947462095.1 Gemmatimonadota bacterium | reverse complement strand
CAGCGGCGAGCCGTCCACGTGGCCGAGAGGCTCACCGTGGACGCTGGCACATCGAGCATGCGATCACCGACGCGCAATTCACCGCGGTAACCGCTGGCCGTGCGCGCGACCCGACTCTCCACCAACGACAGCGCGCCCGCCAGCTGCAGACGACTCCGACGCGCCATGGCCTGCAGCTCCCATCCCCGATTGGTGATCGCCCCGACATTCTGCAGGGTGTACCACAGATTGCGCACGATGCGGCCATTGGCGCCGACCGCGGTGGACATCGATCCGACCGGTTGGATCAAGCCCGACGCTTCCTGATCAAAACGCGTGACGTGCACCGATAGGCCTCGCGCAAACTCCAGATCGGCCCCCGCCTCGAGCCCGGTCTGCCGCTCGGGCTGGAGCCCCTCGCTGGCCGACGCCCCGCCACGTCCCATCCACGAGGTGCCACGCGCCAGCGTGCGCGCCGGCCTAATGCCGGTGCCGTACGCGCTGCGGAGCTTCAACACCGCCGGCCCGTACTCGCGCACATAGGCCGCGCCGACCATCGGCAACAGCGCGTGCTGCACGTCGGCGGTGGCGCCGGTCGTGCGCTCGGCACGACCACCCGCCGAGAGGTACCACCGGTCCTGCCAGGACAGCATGGCCTGCGCCGACACGCCCGCGTTGCTGATCCAACTCTGGGTGAGACGCAGCGGCGCCGACAACGACGCGATGGCCGGCGTGAGCGCCCCACCGCCGGGTCGAGAGCCCGGGGCATTGATGGCCTCGGAAGCCACGTCGCGCGTCAGCGCTTGCTCGGCGGCGAAGGTCACCGCCAGCAACGTACCCTCGGCCACATCGAAACGGCCCACACTGCGCAACCGCAGCGTTCCGCGATCGGCCGCCCCCTGCCCGTCTCCGAGCACACTCATCGACGACACCGGCGTCGGCAACGAGGCCGACGAGAGCCCCCGGAGACGATAGCCGTCGACGCCGGCGATGACCGTGTGCGTCCAATGCAGATCAGGCATCACGGCCAATGTGCCGCCCACCGTGTACTGCGACAGCGCCTGGCCCGTGGCGCTGTCGCCGGCGAAGGGTACGCGACCTGTGGAGTCCAAGAGCGGCCGATCGCCGGATGACGGGGACGTGGCGCCGCCGGAAATCAGACTCGTGCTGGCATTCGCGCGTTGCGCCGACAGCCGCGCCGTGCCGGTGAACACGGCGTTCGAGCGGACCACGCGCACGTCGGCGTCGGCCAGCAGACGCTGCTCCGATGCGCCGGGCACATATGCCCCCACGGTGCCGAGGTTGAGCCCGAGCCCGAGGCTGCGAGAACTGCTGCCACCGCGAAACGACAGCGCATGATCCTGCACGAACGCATCACGCGGAGCGTAGGCGGTGGCCGACAGGCCAGCGGTGGTGGACAGCTGCACCACCGGCCCGCCCGTCGGCGTCCCATCGTGTCGCGTGAGAATGTTCACCACGCCGCTGATCGCATCGGCGCCATACAGGGCCGCCCCCTGCGGGCCGCGAATCACTTCCACGCGTTCCACGCGCGCCGGATCGAGCTGCGTCACCAGCAACGGGTTCGCGACTTCGATGCCATCGAGATAAATCTTCGGCGCGCTGACGCCGAATGAGCTCGCGCCGCGAAGACTGCCGTATCGCGCCGACAGGGTGCCGGCGCTCGCGGTCCACGACCAGACGCCGGGCACCGCCAGATCGAGTGCTTCCCCAAGGGTACCCACCCCATGACGGGCGAGCGTGGCCCCATCGATGACATCGAGCGCGAACGGCGACCCGCGCTGCGGCGCCCCATCCGGGGATCCCGTCACCACCACCCGGTCGAGCACACTGGCCCGTCGCGACATCGGCGCCGTCGACGCCAGACTCGCCGACGGTACGGCCCCACGCATATTCCCGCCGTCGGCCACAGCCCCCGCGCGCGACGGCGCCAGCACCACCTGCGTGGTACCCAGCACGATCGATCGCAAGGCGGTGCCGGACAGCAGCGACTCCAGCACGGCACCCACCGGCACCCGATCGAGCGCGAGGCACACGCGCGTGCCGACCGGCAGCAGCTCCGCGCTGTACGACAGCTCGATCTTCGCGACGACCGCCAGCCGGTCGAGTGCGTCGCGAACGGAGACGTCGGACACATGCAGGTTCACGATGCGGTCGAGCGGTGGGGCCCAGAGCGACGAGCGTTCCTGCGCGCCGAGCCGCACCGCACACGCCGGATCCGCCGTGCGCGAGGGCAGCGTCGACGCACGTTCGGCGCGAACGACCGAAAGGGGCGCGATCAAGACTGCGATCGCGCCCACGGTCACCCCGCGTCGTACCACCTGCCACCGCCACATATGCGCGTCGATTGCCCCGTTCAAGGATTCGGTGTCGAACCCGGTCCCTGCGGCTGAAGAAGGATCGTATCGCCACGCTGCACCACATCGGCACCCAGGGCCAGCGCAATCACCTGGACCACCTGCGCCGCCGAATCGCCGCGGAACGAGGCCGTCAGGGTGCGCTGGGCCAGCACCGCATCCACCACCTGCAATTCGATGCCATACCAGCGACGGAGGTCGGCCTGCACTTCGGCCAGCGGCGCATCGCGATACGCCAGCTGCCCGCGTGTCCACGCCATGTCTTCGTCGGTGACCGTCCCGCGGGCCACCGCCACCGTGCCCCCCGCCAACACGCCGCGGTCACCGGCGCGCAGTTCCACCGGGGCCGCACTTCCGGCCGTGGTATCGCGAAGCGCGACGATCCCGTGCGTCACCGCCACCGACACGCGACCGTGCACATCGGTCTTCACCGAGAAGGCCGTGCCGATGTCGCGAATTTCTGCGCCGCGTGCGTGCACCACGAACGGGTGCGCCCCGTCGTGTTTGACCTCGAAGAACGCGGCGCCTTCCAGCGTGACGTCACGATTGCCGTTGTTGAAGCCGGAGGCCACCGTGAGCCGGCTGCCGGGCGCCAGCACGACCGTACTACCGTCAGGCAGCGTCACCGAGTCACGCTGCCCCACCGTCGTGGCGTACACCTGCGCCGCCGAGGCAGTGCCACCGCGCCACTGGGCGATACCGACCATGGCCGTGAGCGCCGCCGCCGCCGCAAACACCGGCCCGCGCCAGCGACGCGCCACGGCGCGCCCAACCGGTGGCGTGGCCGCCGACGTCGCCGCCGCACCACGATGGAGCGTCAACGACGGGGACTCCGTCATCCGGCTCCGGACGGTCGACCACGCCCGCTCGATATCCACCGAGACCGCCGACCGCGTGTCGGCCCGATCGGCCCGGGACTTAACGATGGCCACCAGGGCGGCGTCTTCCGGATGCGTCGCCAACCAGCGGGCCACGGCCGCCGACTCGACGGCGTCGCTTTCCCCCGCGACAACACGGGAGATCGCCTCCCAGTCGGCGTCGGCAGTGGCTGCATCGGATGGACGGATTTCGTCGGACATGCCCATGTGACACGAGTGGATGGCGATACCCTACGTCCCCGCTTTTCCGGCGGGCCCCGGCGCGAAAACGTCGCGGTCAGGTGTAGTATACGCTGCCTCCGAGGCCGACAGGACTCCAACGAGTCGCGTCGACCCGAATCTGTCCCAATCATTTCCCGACCCCACGCCCCTCGTGTCCGACGCTGACTTGCTGGCCCGCCTACGTGGCGGGGATCATGCAGCGTTCGAGACGATCTTCCGGCAATGGTATGAGCCCGTGGTGCGCTCCGCCAACCGGGTGCTGCACGATCCCGGCGTGGCAGAAGAACTCTCGCAGGACGTCTTCCTCGAGCTCTGGCGCCGTCGGGAAACGCTCGCCCCCGACAGCAGCGTGGCCGGGTATCTG
>CANHNQ010000200.1 GCA_947462095.1 Gemmatimonadota bacterium | reverse complement strand
GTGGTGGCGCGCGCCGCGTAGTACGCAGTGCGTAATGCGTGATGCGCAGCGCGTACCGGCTTACCCAGCGCGCGGGAACGCAAACAGACACACCGCGTCACGATCGTCGCTGAGCTGCACCATCCCCTCCTGCCTCATTCCCAGCGTCTCCAGCACCCGGATCGACGCCGCGTTCTCCGGCGATACGATGGCCACGATCCGGTCCAACCCGAGCGTCTCGCGGGCATACCGCAGCGTGGCCCTCGCCGTCTCCACGGCGAACCCCTGCCCGCGATGCGCCGGCAGGAACGCGAAGCCGATGTCCACGTCGGGGAGCGTTTCGCGGCGCAGCAGTCCGCAGATCCCGATCGGCACGCCGGTATCCCGCCGCGCTACGCGAAACAGTCCGAACCCGTGCGCAGCGTACGACGCCATCGGCCCCGTCTCGAGATACCGCCGCGCATCGTCCGTCGTCCGCACCCCGCGGTCGCCGATGTAGCGCAGCCAATCGGGGTCGGTGAGCAGCGCCACGATGAAGGCGTCGTCGGCCAGCGTGAGCGGCGCCACGACCACGCGGTCGGTGGTGAACAGGGGGAGCGGCGCATCCGGCGTCGATGTCATGCGGCGATTCTGGCATGAGCCGAGGGGCGCGGCAAGGTCGATCGCGGCCGAACGCCCTCCCCCTCTGGCCGTGCGCCCGCCCCGACCGTACAACTGTGCATCATGACTGACCACCGCCCTGACTCCCTGTCCCGCCGCGACCTGCTCGCCCGCAGCGCCTTCGGTGCCCTGCCCCTGCTCGGCCTGCCTACCGCCGACCCCACGGCCGACCCCACGCCGCAACCGCCCCGCACCGCTCGCCCGCCGCGCACCCGCGACTACGTCGTTGAGGCCTCCGCCGCGCTCGTGTACCGCAACGGCGCGCCGCAGCTCATCGAAAACGCCTCCGTCCGCGTGCGCGACAACGAGATCGTCGAGGTCCGCGAAGGACGCATCGCGGGCACCGTGGCCCGCATCAACGCCACCGGCCAGCTGCTGCTCCCCGGCCTCATCTCGGGGCACACCCACGCCGCCTCGGGGAGTCCCACGCGCGGACTCATCGAAGGCGGACGTTCGTATCAGCGCCCCATCGAACTCCTCGAAGCGCTCCCCGACGACCTCCTCGACGACATCACCGCGTACAACGTGGCCGAGCTGCTGCGCTCGGGGTGCACGACCCACGTGGAGATGAGCCTCAGCCTGAAGCAGGCGCAAAGCTACGTGCGCGTGGCGCGCCGCTGGCATGTGCGTGGTTTTCCCGGCGGCATGGTGCCTGGTACCGCGCGCCTGTTCCCAATCTGGCGGCGCACCAACGACGCGGTGCTCACCGCCAGTGTGCCCGACACGATGATCGAGATCGACGCCAATCGTGCCTTCGCGCTGTCGGTGAACGGCGCGGAGGACGGGCTCATCCGCCCCATGATGACGCCGCACGCCACCGATACACACACCCCCGACACCATGCGCGCCGTCATCGCGGCCGCGCGTGCGCTCGGCAACGGCATCCATACCCATCTCGCGCAGGGCGCCGCCGAAGCGCGCGTCACCCAACGGCTCTATCAGCTCACGCCGGCGCAGTGGCTGGAATCGCTGGGCGCCTTCGACGGGCCGTTCTTCGGCGCGCACATGACCGGCGCCACCGCCGCCGACTGGGACGTGATGAAGCGGCACGGTGGGGTGTACGCCCACTGCCCGTCGGGGGGCGGCGCCGGCAATTCCAGCGGCTCGCAACCGTACCCCGAGGCGCTCGCGGCCGGCGTACGCACCAATGTCGGCATCGACACGCACTCCAACGACTACATCGAGAACCTCAAGCTCGCCGTGATCTGCGGGCGGGCGCGGGCGCGCCTGCTGAACGGCGCCACCGGCACCACACTGCCGCTGCCGAGTGTGCAGCAGGCCGTGTATGGCGCCACGCATGTCGCCGCCGACGGACTCCGTCGCCCCGATCTCGGGCGCATTGCCGTGGGCGCCAAGGCCGATCTGTGCACCATCGACGTGAGCGGCCTGCTGGTGGGCAGCGGTGCCGTGGGCCCCGAGCCGCTCAACAACGTGCTGTACGCCAGCGGGCTCGCCGTGCGCCACGTGATCACGCAAGGGTACGTGCAGCTCTTCGACGGGCGTCTCGTGGTCGACGACGAAGCGCGCATCGCGCAGCGCGGTGCCTCCGCGGTCCGGCAGATCTGGGCGCAGCTCAAAAACGAAGGATGGTTCAAGGGATAATCCGATCCTTCCGCATTTTCCGCCCGCACGGTAAAACAGAATCGTCGCCACGTCGTCTCCTTCTGCCCCCGTCCGCATGCGTTCCGTCTTCTCCCCTCGCGCCCTCGTGGGCGCCCTCCTGCTGGCCGCACCCGTCATGCCCTCCACGGCGTTCGCGCAAGCGAAGAAGCCGACCGCCGCGCCAGCCCCCGACTCCACCGTGGCCGCCCGCCTCAAGGCCGAGCGCTACGAGGATCCCACCCCGGCGCCCGCGCGCAAGGAAGGGGAGGGCCCGTTCCAGCGCCTCATTATCCGCGGCGTCAATGTGATCGACGGCTACGGCAGCGCGCCGCGCGGCCCGGTGGACGTGATCGTGGAAGGGAACCGCATCGCCGAGATCGTGAGCGTGGGCTACCCGCACGTGAAGATCGACGAGTCGAAGCGCCCCAAGGGTGCCACGAAGGAAATCGACGCCAACGGCATGTATCTCATGCCCGGCCTCGTGGACCTGCACGTGCATCAGGGCACGCAACAAAAAGCGCCCGACAGCGAGTACTACAACAAGCTGTGGCTCGCCAACGGCATCACGACCGTACGCGGCGTGCCGTTCGCGAGCTTCGACTACTCCATCAAGGAGCAGGCACGCAGCGCGAAGAATGAAATCGCCGCGCCGCGGTATTCGGTGTACCAGCGCCCCGGTACCGGCTGGGGACGCGGCGTGCCGCGCACGCCCGAGGTGGCGCGCGAGTGGGTGCGCTGGGCCAAGGCCAACGGCGCCGACGGCCTCAAGCTGGGCGCCGAACGCGCCGACATCATGGCCGCCCTGCTCGACGAAGCCAAGAAGCTCGGCCTCGGCAGCACCGCCCACCTGCAGCAGGGTGGCGTGGGACAGATGAACGCCGACATGGCCACCAAGATCGGCCTCGAAACCGTAACGCACTTCTACGGCATCTTCGAGTCGATGTACGAGTCGAATCAGATCCAGCCGTGGCCGATCGAGTCCAATCTGCAGGACGAACAGACACGCTTCGCGCAGGTCGCACGCCAGTGGAGCCTGGTGAAGCCGGGGAGCGAGAAGTGGAAGCGCTTCCTGCAGAACCTCAAGGACCGCGACGTCACGCTCGATCCCACCATGACCACGTACCTCACGGGGCGTGACGTCATGAAGCGCATGAACGCGCCGTGGCACGCGAAGTACACGCTGCCCACGCAGATGGCGTTCTACGTGCCGAGCCGCACCAACCACGGTGCGTACTTCTACAACTGGACCACCGAAGACGAAGTGGCATGGCGCAACTTCTATCACGTGTGGATGCAGTTCCTGAACGACTACAAGAACATGGGCGGCCGCGTCACCGCGAGCTCCGACGCCGGCTTCATCTACAACACGCCGGGCTTCTCCACCATCGAAGAGCTCGAGCTGCTGCAGGAAGCGGGCTTTACGCCGGGCGAAGCGATCCGCGCCGGCACGCTGCACGCCGCCGAAACGCTCTTCAAGCCGATGGGCAAGCACATCGAATTCGGCGTGGTCGAGCCGGGCATGCTCGCCGATTTGGTCATCGTCGACGCCAACCCGTTCGCCAACCTCAAGGTGCTGTACGGCACCGGCTGGTTCCGCCTCAACGAC
>CANHNQ010000199.1 GCA_947462095.1 Gemmatimonadota bacterium | reverse complement strand
GCCGCACCCTGCGACCGCACACCGGACACGTTCATGCCGAGCGTGGCGATGGTGTTGAGGTTGTCCATGCGCACGCCGTCCACGTAGATGACGGGCGTGGAGTTGTTGCTCACCGAGGTGATGCCGCGGGTGCGCATGATCGACGAGGTACCGGGCTGTCCCGAGGTCATGCGGATCTGGGCGCCGGGCAGATTGGTCTGCAGCAGTTCGTCGAGGCGTCGCGCCGGTGAGGCTTCGATCTTTTCACGGCTGACGACATCGACCGTGGTGGCGATGCGTCGCTTGGAGATTTCACCGCCCTGACCGGTGACGACCACGGCATCGAGGTCGAGCGGCCGCACCGCGAGGCTGATGTTGGTGGTGAGCGTCTGTCCGGCGGTGACGGTCACCGGCACCACCTTGGTGGCATAGCCGATCATGCGCACGGTGATCGAGCGACTGCCGGCGGGTACCTCGACGAGGCGGTAGCGTCCGTCCCCATCGGAGCGGGCGACTCGACTGACCTCCACAAACACTTGCGCGCCGGGCAGCGGTTGCCCCGAGCGTTCGTCGGTCACCCGACCGGAAACCGTACCGGTGGACTGGGCTTGCAACGGACCGAGCGGCAGCAGCGCCGCGACGAGGCCGAGCAGGAACACGGGCCAGCGAGAACCACGATTCATCTGATGCTCCTCATGAGGACAACTGTCTACGCCGTTGGGGAACGCTGGAGTAGGTACCACAGGACATTGCACGCCGCGCCGATGGGCATCGCGTGACCACGGGTCATTGTCATCCAAGTGCACCGCGCCGCGCCGCCTTGTCCAGTCGAGGCGACGATCGGCGCGGTATCGGCTACGTCACAGCGTGCCGGTCAACTCCAAGATCGAGAGCGCGAGGACCTTCGTGGACTGCACGAGATCGTCGATGACACAGTACTCGTCGGGCTGGTGCGCGAGGTCGAGGATGCCTGGCCCGTAGGCGACGCAGTTGGGCACACCGGCGATGCGATCGACATGCTTGTGATCGTACGTGCCCGGGCTGGCCGCGAGGACGGCGGGGCGCCCGAGCACCTGCTGGATCGATCGCTCGAGTGACGAGACCACCGAGGCGCCATCGGGGGTGCGGACGGGATGCACCACCATCAGGTCGCGCAGTTCATAGATCAGGTGTGGGGTCTCGCGGGCGGCGCGCTCCAGCAGCTCCACGATTTCGCCGCGCGTGGCGTCGAACCCTTCTTCCACGAGAAAGCGCCGGTCGAACACGGCACGACACAGGTCGGCCACACATGGCGTCTGGATGCCATCGATCGGCTGCCCACCGGCGATGCCGTTGATATTGAGCGTGGCATGGCGCGCGCCGTCCGGTTTCACCGGCACGGCCGTGGTGCGTTCGCCCAGGGCGGGCATGAGCTCGCGGCGGATCTGATCGAGAATCACGCCCATGTGCTCGATGGCGCTGACCCCCAGAAAGGGCATGCAGCCGTGGGCGATCCGGCCGCGCGTGGTGACTTCGAACCAGTAAACGCCGCGATGCCCCGTGTAGATGCGATCGGTGTTGGTCGGTTCGGTAATGATCACGGCGTCGGTGCGGTCGGCACTCAGGCGTCCCTGCTGGGCGAGCCAGGCCATCCCGGCGAAGCCGCCGCTCTCTTCATCGACCGTCCCGCTGACCTCGACCGAGCCGACCAGCTGAACGCCGGCGCGTCGGATCGCTTCGGCGGCGTAGATGGCCGCGGTGATGCCGGCCTTCATGTCGCAGGTACCGCGTCCATAAATGCGTCCGTCGCGTACGAGGCCGCCGAACGGATCCACCGTCCAGCCGGCACCGGCGGGCACGACATCGAAGTGACCGTTGAGATGCACCAACGGACGCTTCGTCATCCCTTCGCGTAGCCCCACCACATTGACACGCGGATGCGCCGGGGTGTGATCGGCGTGTCCTTCGGCGGTGAGATATTCCACCGCGAAGCCGCATGCATCGAGGCGCTGGCCGATGAAGTGCGCGCACTCCTCGTAGGCATCGCCCGGCGGATTGACGGTTGGGATGCGAACCATCTCGGCGGTGAAGTCGACCATTTCGTCGGTGGCCGCGTCAATGGCTGCGAAGACACGATCGATCTGTTGCGCAGTCGTAGGCATGGTGGCGAACTAGGCGCGTGTCATGAGGCTTGTCAAGCACCAAATTGCGGCGTAACTCTCGCGCATCCTTCATTTGACGATCTTCTCGCAACGGGACGTGCTGCATGTGTGAGCGCCGCCGGTGAACGTGCAACTTGTGCTGCTCATCGCGTATTCCGCGGCGCAGCTGGCGTTAGGCGCGTGGATTTCGCGCCGTGTGAAAACGGCCGGCGATTTCTTCGTGGCCGGTCGCGCGCTTGGTCCCGGGCTGCTCTTCAGCACGTTGCTGGCGGCGAACATCGGTGCCGGTTCCACGGTCGGCGCCACGGGCCTCGGCTATCGTGATGGTCTCGCCGCCATCTGGTGGGTGCTCTCCGCCGGCCTCGGGTCCATCGTCCTCGGCTTCTGGATCGGTCCCGCCATCCGGCGTGTGGCGGCGGCGCACGATCTGCGCACGGTCGGCGACTATCTCGAATTCCGCTATGGTGTCGTGGTGCGCTCGGTCATCGCCGCGCTGCTCTGGATCGGCGCGGTGTTCATTCTCGCGGGCCAGCTGATCGCGGTATCGTGGATTCTGAACGTCGTGGCGGGGGTGCCCAAGGACATCGGCTGCATCCTCGGCGGCCTGTTGATCACCGTGTACTTCGCCGCCGGTGGGTTGCTCACCTCCGCCTACGTGAACGTCGTACAGCTCACCGTGAAGCTGGTGGGCTTCGCGATCGCGATTCCGTTTGCGCTGTCCGCGTCGGGAGGCTGGCAGGCGGTGCGTGCGCTGCAGCCCACGGCGGACTACTGGAACCCGTGGAGCGGCGGCGGCTCGGGGCTCGTGTATCTCGCCATGCTCGGACCCGCCTTCATTGTGTCGCCCGGTCTGCTGCAGAAAATCTACGGCGCCCGTGATGATCGCGCGGTGCGCATCGGTGTCGGGCTCAATGCGCTGGCGCTCATGTTGTACGCGGGCATTCCCGTGTTGCTGGGCATGATGGCGCGCGCGCAGTTTCCCAATCTCGCACAACCCGAGCTGGCGCTGCCCACGCTGTTGGTGTCGGGCGTGCCCCTCGCGATCGGGACACTCGGTCTTGCCGCGGTGTTCTCCGCCGAGTTGAGCGCGGCCGATGCCGTGCTGTTCATGCTGACCACGTCGCTCTCGCAGGATTTCTACAAGCGCTTCGTGAATCGCGAGGCCTCCGAGGTGCAGATGTTGCGCGTGACCCGCATCACGGCGGTGTTGGCCGGTGCGCTTGGCGTTGGCGTGGCGCTCACGGCGGCCGGCGTGGTGAGTGCTCTCAGTATCTTTTACACCATCATGGGTGTGAGCCTGTTCGTGCCCATCCTGGCCGGATTGTTCAGCCGTCGCGCCGCGACCGCCGATGCACTCGCGGCGATCGTGGCTGGTATCGCCATCGTGGGGGGGCTCAAGCTGTGGCCCACCGCGTTGTCGATCGCCGGCGTGACGCCAGCCATGGCGGGGCTTGCTGGTTCAATCGCCGCCTTCTTTGCGGTTCAACTCATCCGGCGCGTGCTGGGCGGACCAGACGGCCCGACGCGCACCATCCTTCCCCCTCTCAGCGAGTAGACAGCACGTCATGGCCAGCCACGGAATTTTCGATCTCACCGGCAAGGTTGCCGCCATCATCGGCGGCGCATCCGGCATCGGCGAAGCCGTCACCCTCGGCGCCGTCGCGCAGGGCGCCACGGTCGTCTGCCTCGATGTCGCACAGGACAAGGCGGCGGCCGTTGCCGCGAAGGCCGGCGATACCACGGAATCAGGCGTC
>CANHNQ010000198.1 GCA_947462095.1 Gemmatimonadota bacterium | reverse complement strand
TCACCGCCGATTCGCATCCGTTCTACACGGGCACGCAGCGCCTCATCGACACGCAGGGTCGCGTCGACAAGTTCAAGAAGCGCTACGGCCGCTAAGGTCTGCGATGTGGTACGGAGAAGCCCGCGAGCAATGCTCGCGGGCTTTTTTCGTGCTCGGCCCACTCGGCGTACGGCCAGCCTACTCGCCCGGCGGCTCCGTGCCCGTCATCCACGCGGTGGCCGCCAAGACCACGACCGCCAGCAGGACTTCGCGCAGCAGCACCGCTCGCGACGGGGTCTGACCCGCCGCGATCCGCCGCCGCTGCGTGAAGCCCATGGCCAGCACGGCCAGCGCCAGCGCGACCTTGAGCAGCAGCAGCTTGCCATAGTCACTGGCCAGGATGGCCGTGGGCCCGCCGCCGCCAACCCGACGCCAGCTGCTGCCCACGCCCGACAGCAGCACCACCGGCGCCATCACGGAGGCCATGCGACTGAAAGCGCCCCATGTCCCGGCGGTTGGCGCGGAAGTCCCTGCACTGGCCAGCAGCATCAGCAGCAGCCCCCCGATCCACGCCCCGACGCCCACCACGTGCAGCGCGTCGAATACGCGCGACGCGAGTGGCCACTGGTCATCGGCCGCCGCGTGTCCGAGCCC
Source organism: Gemmatimonadota bacterium (assembly GCA_947462095.1). Classification (GTDB taxonomy): domain Bacteria; phylum Gemmatimonadota; class Gemmatimonadetes; order Gemmatimonadales; family Gemmatimonadaceae; genus Gemmatimonas. Next base: position 3,257 of record CANHNQ010000198.1, on the reverse strand, counting down.
GCCCATGGCGGCTGCCAGGCCCAACGCCACCAACAGCAGCACCCACGAGCCGGCCCGCGTTCGCGGTATGGGCAGCAGGATCGCCGACAACAGGCAGGACATCGCCAACAGCATCCATCCGCGGCCCCACGTGGTGTCGCGCAACAGCCCCGGCAACTCGGCCGGGGTGAGTTCGAGTGCGTGCTGCTGCAACAACAGCAGCGCGAGCGGCGCCATCACCAGCGCCAGCGCCGCCACCCAGAGCGACACGCGCACCGCCCGCGGGTCGGTGGACGCATCGTTCACCTCGCGGGCGCATACCGTGAGCGTGCTGCGCCCGATTGCCAGCATCGCCCCGCCGTACAGCAGCAGGCGAATCAGCGGTGCGGCAACGTCCACGGCTCGGGCGAGTTACTTGGCGGCGCCGACGCGGAACCCGAAGGTCCCCTTCACCACATGTCCGTCCTTCGACATGGTGCGCCACGACACCACGTAGCCGCCGCTGCTCAGTGCCGTGGTCACGTCGGCGCGCAGGACCTTCGGCGCGGTCGGTTCGCGACGCAGCGCACCCAGCGCGATCGGTGCCCCGCCCTCCTTCGCCAGCGTGAGCTTGGCCCCGGTGAGCTCGACGGCTTCACTGAGCTCGATCGTGATCTTCTCGGGCGACGTCGTCAGCGCCGTGTCGGCGGCGGGAAACGAGCGCACCAGCTTGAGATGTCGCATGGCGGTACCCGACGCGAGCGCGGGGATACCGAGGGCGAGCGCGGCGACGACGACAGTCGGTCGAAAGAGCGAGCGAGACATCACGACGGAAGCTCCGGAAGCGGGAAGGGCGGGACAGACAAATCTGCTACACCGGAGCGCGCGGAGAAATGCCAGCGGCCGATGCGGACGCCCGCGCCTACGCCAGCCCCGCGATCCGCGCTTCGAGATCGTCGAGCTCCATACCCACCCCGATGAACAGCGCGGTGGCCTCGGCGTTGGCGTGGGGCGAGGACTCGTCGAGCTGCACTTTCTTGCGCCCCGGGACGCGATTCCAGACGAACATATCGGCCGGCTGATCGGCGAAGCGCACGAGTCCCTTGGCGCGTACCACCGCCGCCGGGAGCGCCTGCACGAAAGCCAGGAAGCGCGCCCGTTCGACCAATCGGGGGAGCGGCAAGGCCACACTGCCAAAGGGATGCGTGTGCCCGTGCGCATGCCGGTGCGCGTCGGAAACACCCTGCGTGGCACGTCGCTCCACCAGGCGCACCGACTCCGCCAGCGTATGCAGCGTATCGGCGAATTCCATTGGCGTGGTGAAGGCGGCCCGGGCGTTCACCGATGCCACCCCCTGCGCCACGGCGCGGCGTCGATCGGCCGACAACCGGTCGGTCCAATTCAAATGGACGTGTGTGGCCGTCGTGGTTTGCGCCGCCTCGAGCCCGTTGTTCCACCACCGCTTCTGCCAACGCGCGGCATCGATCACCGTGAGCTGCAACGGCAGCGTGAACTGCGTGAGCGTGCTGTCGGTGGTGAGATAGCCCAGCAGTTCGTCGGTTTCGGTGGCGCCGTTCGCTTCGATCAGCATCACGCTGCCCGGATCGTTCGGCACCGCCTGCAACGTATCGAGCAGTTCGCGCAGCGACCCACAGCAGACGCACTCGCCGTTCAACGGTGTGACCAGCGCATCGAGTTCGCCGAGTCGTGCCGCATCGATTTTCGCGTTCTCGAAGTCATTCAGCACAATGCGCACGCGCACGCCGCGTTCGAGGAGCTGCGGAATGAGCGTGGTGAGAAAACGCGTCTTCCCGGCGCCGAGGAAGCCCGCCATCAGCACGAGCGGGATCATGGGCGCGCACCGTGGGACATCACGCCTGCGACATCCGAAGCTCGCCCAGAAAGCCGCGTGCTCCACGACGCAGCACCGAGGCCGCATACAACGCCACGAGCGCGATGACCGAGAACAGTTCAAGCGGCGACGTGCGTTCGAGCGACGATTGCGACAGCGTGGGCATCGACGCCGCGGGGAGCACGGCGTTCACGAGCAGGCCGACGGCAATGGCCGCCACGATCATCGCCGCCGCGAATACGTACGCGAAGCGCGCGCCGTGTAATCGCGACAGGATGCCGATGGTGGCCATGTTCGTGGCGGGCCCGGTGATCAACAGCGCGAGGCCGGCGCCCGGTGACACACCGGCGGCCACCAGCACGGCCACCAACGGCGTGGACGCCGACGCACACACGTAGAGCGGCAGGCCGATCGCGGCGAAGAGCAGCACATCGAGTCCGCCGGGGAGGCGCGTCATCCACGAGCCTTCCAAGAGGGGGCCCAACAGCGCGGCGATGATGAGCCCCATCAGAATCCACGGCGCGGTGTGATCGACCATGTCCCCGAAGCCGCTACGCATGGCCGTCTGCAGGCGGCGGCCGAGCGGCGGCGTGGCGACATCGGCCACGGCGAGCGGCAGTGCACGTGAGGCCGCACGCGCCGGTGAGAGACGCGCCATGACCAACGCCACAACCAGAGCGACCGTGGCCGCGGCGACCACGCGGACGAGCGTGAACGGCGCGCCAAGCAGTGGCACGGACATGAGCACGGCGTCGATCCCGAGTTCAGGTGTCGCGATGAGGAATGCCACGGCGGCGGCGGTGGACACGCCCTGCTTCACGAGGCCTTCGTACAGCGGCACCACGCCGCAGGAGCAGATCGGCAGCGGCAGTCCGAGCGCCATGCCAGAGAGTCCCTGTCGCACCGTGGAGCCGCGATTCAGCCACGCGAGTTTTCCGGGCGCGACGAACGCATGCACCAGACCCGCCATCACGTATGCCACGAGCAACGCGGGGGCGCTCTCGAGGGCCAGCCCGACGAAGCTCGTCCACACGGCACGCAACGACGCGTCGCCGTACCCGCGCTGGCTCAGATGCAGCAGCACCAGCACGGCGATACCGAGGAGGGCGCCGATGCCGTTCGGGACGCGTGTAGCGGCGTCGAGGCGGATCTCCTGGTGCGCGGCAGATACCGGATCCGCTGCCCGGTGGTCGTGCGTATGGTCGTGCGTATGGTCGTGCGTATGGCCGTGCGTATGGTCGTGCGTATGGGCGTGCGAGTGCGTATGGGTGTGCGCGTGACCATGCGCGTGCCCGTCATCATCGGCATGCGAATGGGCGGGGTGCGCGATCACGTGCAACAACGAGCCGCCGACCACCGCTTCAAACCAGACGCCGGCGCCATCGGGGAGCGCGGCGAAGATGGTCGGTTCGGCGACATAGCCGACGATCGTGGTGAGCGCCATCAG
>CANHNQ010000197.1 GCA_947462095.1 Gemmatimonadota bacterium | reverse complement strand
GCGATTCGCAAGTTGATCGGAGACAGCGTGCCGGGGACTCCCGGCACGCATTCCCGTGTGCACGTGAACGACGTGCGGGTCGCGGCGTGCGCCCTGCTCGTGGAGTTGGCCTGCGCCGATGGAGACTTCAGTGCGGCCGAGCAGGCGCGGATCATGGATATTCTGCAGCGGCACTTCGGCGTCGACGAAGCCGGTGCGCGGCGGATGCTGGCCGAGGCGGCGGCGGCCAACCACGATGCCGTGGACCACTTCGTGTTCACGCGGCAGGTGGTGAAGGACTACGACGTCGCGCAGCGCATTGTCTTGGCGGAATTGATGTGGCAGGTGGCGCTGGCCGACGGCTCCCTGGACAGCCAGGAGTCGTACCTCATGCGGAAGCTGGCCAGCCTGCTGCAACTGGAACCGGCGTTTCTGGCCCAGGCCCGGAAGAAGGCGGAGTAGGGACGCCGTGGGCGCCGGGAACCCTTCCGGGAACCCTTCCGGCGCCGTTTGGGTAAATTCCCCAGCGGTTCCCGATTCCGCTTTTCCCATTCCCGACCAACCCCATCCTATGTCGTTTACCCGTACGCTTCGTCGCGGCGCCTATGCCGTGGCTGCCCTTTCCCTGATCACGGTGTCCGCTTCAGCCCAGGGTGGCATGAAGATGGATCCCAAGGCGCCCGCATCGCCGCGCGACTCGGTGATCACCACGGTCGCCGGCTCGAACATCACCGTGAACTACGGCCGCCCGTCCAAGCGTGGCCGCGTGATTTTCAACGGTCTTGGCGACATGAAGTGGGGCATGGTGTGGCGCACGGGTGCCAACGAGGCCACGCACTTCACCACGAGCAAGCCGCTGGCCTTCGGTGCGATGACGGTGCCGGCCGGTACGTACACGCTGTTCACGAAGCTCGAAGAGAATGGCAGGTGGGAGCTGGTGGTGAACAAGCAGACGAAGCAGTGGGGCACGGCCTACGATGCCAAGCAGGATCTCGTGCGCATTCCGATGACGGTGACGAGCAACAACGCCGTGGTCGAGACGCTGGAGATCATGGTGAAGCCGGCGGGCAAGGGCGGCGAGATCATCGTGGCGTGGGATACGTACAAGGCCGTGGCGGCGTTTACGGCGAAGTAAGGGGTAGGGAGTACGAAGTACGAAGTACGGGGGCCGGAGCGCGTTCGCTTCGGCCCCCGTTGTTGTTTCTACCCCATACTGCTTACCCCATACCCCCTACTTCGCCGGGACGTCGTCAAAGTCCATCTGGTAGATGTCGTCGACCCGCGTACCCGGCGGGAGCATCAACAGATCGTTGATGTGACCGGTGTGTAAGTCGTACACCCATCCATGCAGGTGAATGTCGTGATTCGTCTGCCACGCGTGCTGGACGAACGACGTCTCCGCCAGTTTCCAGACCTGCTCCTGGACGTTCAGTTCGACCATGCGGCGCAGACGACGCTCGGGGTCGGCGAGCCCATCGAGCTCGTGCCGGTGAATGCGATACACGTCCTTGATATTGCGCAGCCACTTGTTGATAAGACCCAGGTGCTTGTGCGAGAGCGCATTCTTCACGCCGCCGCATCCGTAGTGACCGCAGACGATGATGTGCTTCACCTTCAACACCTCGACCGCGTACTGGAGCACGCTGAGCATGTTGAAGTCGGTATGAATCACCTGATTGGCGATGTTCCGGTGTACAAACAGCTCGCCCGGTTCGGTGCCGGTGACATCTTCTGCGGGCACTCGGCTGTCCGAGCAGCCGATCCAGAGAAACTCCGGGGTCTGGTCGTCGGCCATGCGCAGGAAGTAATCGTCACGGACGTTAAGCTTGTCCTGCACCCAGGCCTTATTGGCGAGGAGCAGCTTCTTATACGACTCCATTGGTCCGTCTCCGCTTCCGGTAGTTTTGTGATTTGTTGTGGAATTGCTTGAAATCGATGGTGATCTGCTTGTGCTGCGCTCCCTCTGTGAAGTCCGCAATCACGTCGTAGAGGTCGCTGTCGATGAAGATGGCCTTCGTCCCATCGATGATGAGGCTGGACTGCGCGGGAAGTGATGCGAGTTTGTCCTTGAGTTCCGACTTGTTGACAAACGACGCATCCTTGTTGAAGCGCAGCAGGTACATCGAGTCCTGGTGGACCAGCGTGAACGCCGAATGGTGGTTCGTGCGGATCACGAAGATCACGCCGAAGACCACGCCGATCAGCACGCCGATCAAGAGATCGGTGAAGACGATCGCCAGTACCGTCACGATGAACGGGATGAACTGATCGAGGCCGGCTTTCCATGAATCGCGGTATAACGCGGGCTTGGTGAGTTTGTATCCGACCATCAGCAAGACCGCGGCCAAACTGGCCAGCGGGATACGATTCAGCAGGCCCGGAATCGCGACTACGCACACCAGCAGGAGCAGTCCGTGGATAAAGGCGGACCACCGCGATCGGGCGCCGGCGTAGACGTTGGCCGAACTGCGCACGATGACCGCCGTTACCGGCAGACCGCCAAGCATACCGGCGGCGATGTTGCCCACGCCTTGCGCAATCAGTTCTCGATCCGGATTCGAAATCCGTCGCTGCGGATCCAGCTTGTCGGAGGCTTCGAGCGAGAGCAGCGATTCGATGCTTGCCACAATGGCGAGCGTCAGCCCCGTCGAATAGATCCGTCGATCGGTCCAGCGTGACCAATCCGGTCCCGACAGCTGCGCCAGCAGTTCGGCCGGCCCGCCGGCGGGCAGCGTGACGAGATGGCCGTCTTCGGCGCGGAGGAAGAAGTCCGGCGAGACCGCTTGGAACAGTCCGTTCAGCAGAATGCCAACCGCGACCACGATGAGCGCACCCGGCACCATGGCGAGCGACTTCCGTGACTTCACCCACGAGGAGTCCCACGCGAGGAGGATGGCCAGGGAGATGAGCGAAATGAGGATCGCCTCTCCGTTTGCCGAAACGACGGCGTCCGCCACATCGGACAGCGTGGTGGACGCGCCGTCCGCCGAGCGGAAGAAATCAAAGTCACCCTCGTAGCTGGTGTCGCGACCGAGGGCGTGCGGAATTTGCTTCAGGATGATGACGACCCCGATCGCCGCTAGCATCCCCTTGATCACGGCGTTGGGCACGTAGTTGGCAATGCGCCCGGCGCGCAGAAAGCCGAAGCCCACCTGCGCCACACCGGCGACCAACACCGCGAGCAAAAAGGCGGGAAAGGAGCCCAGCGACTGAATCGCCGTGGCGACGATCACGGCGAGGCCGGCCGCCGGCCCGCTCACGCTCACCGACGAGGCGGAGAGCAGCGAGACGACGAGTCCGCCGATGATGCCGGAGATGATGCCGGAGAAGAGCGGCGCGCCGGACGCGAGTGCGATGCCAAGGCACAGCGGCAGCGCGACCAGGAATACGACCAGTCCCGCCGGCGCGTCGTCCGCCAGCGAGAGTTGTCTGTCTCGCACTGAGATCAATGTCCGCTCGCCCCCGCATCACGATCGCGCGGGTCTGCAGCCCCTTGCCGCACACCCTTCGCGTTCACAAAGATCGAATGCGCGGTGCCCTGGTTGCCGCCGAGGCGCACGGTGTGGCCCATGGCTTCCAGCGCCTTTACCGTTGCCGGTAGGGTGCCAGTGCGTTCCATGGTGATCACGTTGGGCAGCCACTGATGATGCAACCGCGGTGCGTTCACGGCGTCCTGCACGGGCATCTGGAAGTCGATGAGATTGAGGACCACTTCCATGACGGTGTTGATGATCGTGCGGCCGCCGGGGCTGCCGACCACGGCCACCAGCTTGCCGTCCTTGGCGAGAATCATCGGCGTCATGCTGGAGAGCATGCGCTTGCCGGGCTGCGCGATGTTGGGCTTGGTGCCTACCAGCCCGGTGCTGTCGGTGAGCCCGGGCTTGCCGTTGAAATCGCCCATCTCGTTGTTCAGCAGAAATCCGGCGCCGTTCACGACTGCCCCCAACCCGTAGCCGGCTTCGAGCGTGTAGGTGACCGATACGGCCATGCCGTCTTTGTCGACCACCGAGTAG
>CANHNQ010000196.1 GCA_947462095.1 Gemmatimonadota bacterium | reverse complement strand
TAGCAGTGCCACGCTGAGGAATTTCTGGAATCTTAACGTGCGCTCCACGATCAACTTGCCCACCGTGGACGACGCCATCACGCGCGGCGGGCCGTACATGGGGCTCCCCCGTGAGTTCCGGCAGGAGTTCCGCGTGAATAATCCGTTCGGCGCCAAGACCGGCTGGCGCCTGAACGGCGGCTATGGTGTCGACGAATTTGGCGCGTGGCGCCGCAATGTGTCGGGACAAGTCACGCTGCGGCCGTCGCCACGCGTGTCCGTGTCGGTGGAACCCACGTTCCAGTCGGGCACCGAACCGCGGCAGTACGTGACGCGCATCGAGGGCGGGACGCGCACGTACGGCAGCCGCTACGTGTTCGCGTTCATTGATCGCACCACGATCTCCACCAGGCTCCGCGCCAACTACGCGTTCTCACCTAACCTGTCGCTCGAGGCCTACGCCGAACCGTTCGTGGCCAGCGGGCGCTACTCGAACTTCGGTGAACTGAGCGCCCCGCGCAGTCGCCTGCTGCGCGAGTACGGGACCGACGGCACCACCGTGACCACCGATTCCGTGGGCACGCGCACCATCACCGACGGCGCATCGACCTTCACGATCAGCAACCGCGACTTCGACGTGCTGTCATTCCGGTCCAACATGGTGATGCGGTGGGAATGGACACCGGGGAGCACGTTCTTCGTGGTGTGGCAGCAGAACCGCCGCACCTCCGAGGCCTTCGGCGACCCGGCCCGCGCACGCGACCTGTTCCGCACCACGCGTGCCGGCGGCGACAACTTCCTTGCCGTGAAGTTCAGCTACTGGCTGCCCGTCCGGTTCGGCGGCCGCGGGTAGACGAACGGCGCATGAACGCACAGCGCGCGCATCAACTGCGCGCGCTTGCCAGTGCGTCGTCCACGGCCTTCCGCAGATCATCAAGCGCAACGGGCTTGAGCAGCACCGCCAGCGCACCCGCCGCCGCAATGCGCTCCGGCGTGAGGCGGTGGCTGAAGCCCGTCAGAATCAGCACCGGCATGTCCGGCCGCAGCGTGTGTACCGCCTCGGCCAGCATGTCGCCCGTCATCCCCGGCATCGTCTGATCGGTGAGCAGCAGATCCACCGCCGACGGCTGCCGCTGGATGAACGCCAACGCCGCCTCCGGCTGCGAGAACACGTGTACCACATGCCCGTAGTGCTGCAGCGCGCGCTCCACCACGCGTGACACGCCCGGCTCGTCGTCCACGACCACCAGAGAGGCGCCGGCATACGGGCTCTGCTCCAGCACATCATCGTCATCCGCTTCCATCGCACTCCCGTATGCGACCGCGGAGATCTCCTCCTCGGCCTCGAATTCTGTGATGATGGCTGTCTCGTCGAATTCTTCGTCCCACAAGCCCTCGATCACCGCCTTCGGGAAGATCAGTTCGAAGGTGGTGCCCTGTCCGACCTCGCTCATCACCTGAGCACGCCCCAGATGTGAGACCACGATGCCGTGCAGCACGGCCATGCCGAGGCCCGTGCCTTCACCGGTCGGCTTCGTGGTGAAGAACGGCTCGAAGATGCGGTTGCGCACTTCGGCCGACATGCCGTCGCCCGTGTCCCGAACTTGCAACACGACGACCGCGCCGTTCGGCTGCGCCGCCGTCTCGGGCTCGTGCCGTGATGACAGCGAGATCGTGAGCACGCCATCGGTCTTGGCGCGCATCGCGTATTCGGCGTTCGACACGAGATTGAGCAACAGCTGCTGCAGCTGCGTGGGATCGCCCATGATCAACTGCGACTGTTCCGCGCCCTCGATCAGCATCGTGACCGTGCGCGGAATCATGCGACGCAATAGCGGCTGCAAGTCGAGCACGATCCGCGACAGGTTCACGTATTCGCGCGTGGGAGAGGACCGGCGGCTGAAGGTGAGAATCTGACGGACCACGTCGCGCGCGCGATCGCTCGCGTCGAGAATCGCGCCCAGATTCTCCTCGTTGCTGCGTCCCTTGCGCAGCGCACTCTTCGCGAGCTCCGCGTTGCCGCGGATCACGCCGAGCAGATTGTTGAAGTCGTGCGCGACACCGCCGGCGAGCGTGCCGAGCGATTCGAGCTTCTGCGCTTCACGGACCTGCGATTCGAACCACGCCTTCTCCGACTCGGCCAGGTGCACCCTGGTGAGGTCGCGGATCACGAGATGTCGGAGCACGCGTCCTTCCACCGGTACATCGGTGACGGTGCACTGCACCGGGACGTCGGTATCGCCGCGATGCACCGTGAACTCGTGCGACGGCGTGGTCGGCGTGTGGTCGCCGGCGGGAAGCAACAGTAACTCGTCCAACGGGCGATGCTGCAGCGCCTCCGGGGTCGACACGCCGAACAGGTCGGCCGCCATCGCGTTGCCGGTGACGACGCGGCCGTCGTCCACGAGTAACTGCGCATCGATCGCGCGATCGAAGATCGTGCGGAACTTGCGTTCGCTGTCGCGCAGCCGGCGCTCGCTCTCCAGCAGCTGCAGTCCGTTACCGCGAATGACATTCAGGCGCCAGCGGACGGCGGCGATGACCAGCAGGACCAGCAGCACCGCGAACAAGCTCAGCACGTACCACGTGCGCCAGACCGGAGCGCCCACCGTGAACGCGAGCCGTACCGGGCCGTACTCGCGACCGGCCCAATCGTACGCCCAGGCTTCGAGGTCGTAGTCACCGGATTCGAGATCCGAATAGTACCGGTTCGGCGTATTGAGCCACTCCGTCTGCCTTTGTTCGCCGAGACCGTTGGTGATGCCAGCGGCGGGACTGCTGCCACCGCCGCCCTCCACGTCGCGCCCGCGGCCGAACAGCGCGCTGCGGTGACGCAGCCGCACGCGATACTGCGTTTCCTCTTCCCGGTGATACGTGAAGAGCATCGGCACGACGTGCACGTCGTGCTCCTGGGGGTCCAGCGTCACAGCATCGGTGAGTTGACGCCCGGTCGCCGCGGCCGTGACGCGCACTTCGAGTCGCGCGGGGAACTGACGCCGCGCCGACGCCATATCCACGAGACCGAGGCCGGCCGAGGTGCCCACCCATGCAATGTCAGGCGCCCCGGCCTCCGACACCGACCAGAGTTCACTCGAGGGCAGGCCATCCGCTTCCGCGATCTGCGTGGCCACGGTCCACTGGGCCGTGTCGGGCTTGGCCACATCCACGGCCACCAATCCCGACAGCGTCGAGACCAGCAGCAGGTCACCGCGTCCGCAGTGAATTGACGAGGCCCCAATCGACTTTACCAGCGTCACCAGGCGCGCCGGCATCGGCGCCCACGTGCCGGCACCCGCCTCCGAACGCCAGAAGAGGCCGCGTTCCGAGTCGAGAGCAAACAGCAGCGACGAGGCGCCGGCGGGCATACGACAGATCGTGCTCACCATGCCGTTGTCGACGAGGCGGCCGACCACGGCCGGGAGACGCTCTTCCCGCGAGCCGGACGCCGTGACTCGATACACCACGTCGGTGCCACCGACGTAGAGCACGGGGGCGCCATTCAGGAGCCCGGAGGCAAGCCCCTCGACAGCGCCGGCCACGGCGACGCCCGACGGGATCCATGCGGTTCCGCTCCACTCCATCAGGCCACGATTGGTGGCAGCGAGGAGCACGTTGCGACCGTCGGGCATGGTGAGGCGCTGCACGCGAGACACCACGCGATCGCCGAGCCCCGCGCCGAGCGACGCGATCGCTCCGTCGCGACGGGCGAAGAGTTTACCGTCGGCGACGAACAGCACACGGGCGGCGCTTGCAGAGGGCGTGCCCCCGCGCGGCAGGGGCGGCTCGAGGCTAACGGAGGCAATCGCTTTGACCTGCGTGTACGGTGTGCCGCTGGCGCGCTGCACGCGCTCCACCCGTCCGTCGGCGCCGACATGCATGAGTCCGGAGCGCGCCGATGCCATCCAGATCTCGTCGCGCCCATTGGCTCCCGGTACCGCCAGCACGTTGGTGATCGACTCGTCGTATCCTTGGGTCTGCAGATCGAACTCGCCCGCGACACCGACCGAGAACCGGGACAGATGACCGCC
>CANHNQ010000195.1 GCA_947462095.1 Gemmatimonadota bacterium | reverse complement strand
GGACAGCCGCTCGATCACCCGGAGCTCCTTACCGTGCCGGAGACCGGCTACCTCAAGGGCGCCCTGCTCGAAGCGATGAGCTGAACGTGCATCTCGCGATCGAAGCCATCAAGCTGCTGCAGGAGCGCCGTGGCATCGGTCGCTACGTGCGTAACCTGCTCCCGCAGTTCGCGGAGCAGGACCCCTCGATGCAGTTCACGATGTACGTGCGCCACGACGGTGACATCGCGCCGCTTCGTGCCCTCCTCGGTACACTGCACGCCGCGTTGCCCGATCGCACCACCATCGCCCATGTACGCACCTTGCCGCGAACGGACGCCGACGTGGTATGGTATCCGTGGAACTTCATCACGGTCGCCGCGCCGCACCGGCCGATGGTGGTCACGATGCACGACATCGCGCCGATGTTGCAACTCGATCACCGGTGGTGGAAAATCCTCAAGCGGGTGCGATTCCGCCGTCGGTATCGGGACACCGTGCGTCGCGCCGCGGCGGTGCTCACCATCTCCGAGTTCAGCAAGCGTGAGATCGTGCGCTGCCTCGGCGCGGACGCGTCACAGATTACTGCTACGCTACTCGCCGCCGACGATTTGCCGGTGCATGGCCCAGACGCCCCGCGTCCGCTTGCCGAGGCCGGCATCAGTGGCCCGTTCTTCATGAGCGTGGGCGGCCAGGAAGGACGCAAGAATCTGCGCACGTTGTACAGCGCCATGGAGCGGCTTCACGCGAGCGGGTCGCGCATTCCCCTCGTGCAGTGCGGTCCCGGGATGTCATCGGAGACGCGGTCGCGCACCGGCCGTACGCCGTGGCTGCATCACGTGGGATTCGTGAGCGACGCCGAGCTGGTCACGCTGTATCGCCGCGCGGTGGCGCTGGTGATGCCATCGCGCTACGAAGGATTCGGTCTACCGGTGCTCGAAGCCATGCGCACCGGCTGCGCCGTGATCTGCGCCAACAGCAGCGCACTGCCTGAGGTGGCCGGCGATGCCGCACTGCTCTTTCGGTGGGACGACGCGGACGCACTGGCGGCGCAGATGAGGCGACTCGCCGGCGATCCGGTGCTGCGCGCGGCGCACGTCGAGGCCGGCACGGCGCGCGCCCCCCGCTTCTCATGGTCGCGCGTGGCCGACGAGACGCTGGCCTGCTTCGCACGCGCACGCTGACGCGCGCGAGCATGCATCTGGGGATCGAGGCCACCAAGATGCTGGGCGAGCGTCGCGGCATCGGTCGGTATGTGCGCAATTTGCTTCGGCAGTTCGTACTGCAGCGGCCGGCGATGCGCTTCACGATGTACGTCGCGCGCGCTGAGGAGAGGGCTCCGCTCTCCGCGCTGCTGGGCTCGTGGGATGAGGCCCTCGGCGCGCGCACGACGATCGCGACGATCGATGCCTTACCCGACAGCGACGCCGACGTGGTCTGGTATCCGTGGAATCTCATCACCACGGCGGCGAGACGGCCCATGGTGGTGAGCACGCTCGATCTGGCACCGATGCTGCAGCTCGATAATCCGTGGTGGCGCGTGCTCAGGCGACTGAAATATCGCCGACGGTATCGGCGCACGGCGGCGCGAGCCGCGGCCATCCTGACGATCTCCGAGTTCATCAAGCGTGATATCGTCGAGCGGCTGCGGGTCGATCCGTCGCGCGTGACGGTCACGCTGCTGTCGGCCGATGACATGCCGGGCGGTGCCGCGACCGTGCCGCTCCCGGAGCAGGTCGCAGCGATTGCCGGCCCCTGGTTCCTCGCCGTCGGCGGGCAGGAAAAGCGCAAGAATCTGCATACGCTCTACCAGGCGATGGCGCTGCTGCACGCGCGCGGCCTCAGCGTGCCGCTGGTGCAGTGCGGCCCCGGGATGTCAGCGCACACGCGTGCACTGCACGGCGCGGCGCCGTGGCTCATGCATGTGGGATACGTGTCGGATGCGCAGCTCGTGGCACTGTATCGGCGCGCCACCGCGCTGGTCTGTCCGTCGCGCTATGAAGGATTCGGCTTGCCGGTGCTCGAGGCCATGCGGGCGGGGGGTGCCGTGATCTGCGCCGACGCCAGTTCGCTGCCGGAAGTCGCAGGCACCGCGGCGTTGCGATTTCCCTGGAATGATGCGTCGGCGCTGGCCGACCAGATGACGCGGCTGCTCGCGGACCAGGCGTTGCGCGAGGCGCTCATTGCGCGTGGGCGCGACCAGGCCGATCACTTTTCGTGGGCGGCGACCGCCGCGCAGACCCTGTCCTGTTTCGAGCGCGTCGCCGGCGAGCACGCTCAGCGTCGCTGACAGCGCGGGCAGTAGAACGTGCTGCGTCCGGCCTGTGCCAGTCGCTTGAGCGGGGCGGCACATCGACGGCACGGCGCTCCATCGCGGCCGTACACGCGCCAGAGGTCGTGCTCGGGCACCTCGTCGCGCCCGTAGTAGCGTCCCGAGGGGGCCGTGTCGAGGACATGGCGGACGGCATCACGCAGGCGCGACACGCGCTCACGGGACAAGGTGTTCGTGGCCGAGCCTGGGTGGATACGCGCTTCCCAGAGCGCTTCGGACGCGTAGATGTTGCCCACGCCGGCTACCAGTTTCTGATCGAGCAGCGCCGGCTTGATCGGTCCGCGGCGTCGCGCGAGTGCGGCGCGAAAGCCATCAACCGTGAACGCGTCGGTGAGTGGCTCCGGTCCGATGGCCGGCGGTACGAAGGCGCCCGGCGCGTGTAACCGCACGATACTCAGGGCTCGGCCGTCCACCAGCGACACCCGCACCCCGCAGGTGGTCTCCAATCGTACGCGCTCGTGGCGCGGAGGGGCGTCGCCCGATCGGGTGAACGTCCAGTCGCCGGTCATCCGGAAGTGCACCTCGAGGATGGCCCCGTTATCCAGATGCAGCAGCTGGATCTTCGCCCGGCGTTCCACGCGGTCGATGGTACGCCCTTCGGCGGCCTGCTGCGCCGCGTCGGGCAGATGCTTGCCCTGAGACGGGTGCAGTGGTTGGAGCCGGGCGATCACGCGTCCGGCGGCCGCGTGCCGCAGTCGTTGGGCGGCGAATTCGACTTCAGGCAACTCGGGCATGCGTCGGGTACGAGGAGGGCGGCGGGCGGAATCCGGTGGCGCCCGGCGACGGCCAGTGGCACTGTCGCGGCACCATCCCAACTGTAACGCCGAGATACACTTGGAAGTTCGGGGATCACAAATTCGTCGCCGATGTGCTCTTGCATTCCTGATGTGGACGCCTACTTTATCCACATTCCATCCACATCTACGGGGCACCGTGATCCATTCTCCCCGATCGCTCAAGTACGAGTACGAGCTTTACGTCGAACGCGAGATCGAGGACTACAAGGACTCGGTCTCGCGTGGGGCGCTGCTCAAGATCGGCGACGAAGCCGTTGAGGTGCTGCGCAAGCAGGATCAGATCGCGCTCACCGAGATGGTCGTGTGGCAGGAAGTCGACCGGCTGATCACCAAACGGCTGCGGCTTCCCACGTACGCCACCTGGAAGCGTCGTCGCCTGAAAATGCTCGAGCAGTACCAAAAGCCCGAGCACTGGGGGATCGACCCCAACGCCATGCTGGTGCGTGCCCTCGCCGACTCCAGCGATCGCCATGTGCTCGTGGCGGGTGCGGAGCGTGAAGGTCCGGCGTTGTATCTCGCGGCGCGAGGGTGCGCCGTAACGGCCCTGGAGCCCGCCGAAGACGCCGTGGAACGCGTCGTGCGGGCCGCGGAAGCCGCCGGACTGACCGAGCGCGTTCGTGGCTACTGCGCCGATCTTGGCGGCTGGGCCCCCGATGTCGAGCTGCACGCGGTGGTGTGCTCGCCGACCGCCTTCGCGGGTCTCACCACGCAGGATCGCGCGCGCGTCATCGAGGTGCTGCAGAGTGCCACAGTCGACGGCGGCGTGCATCTGGTGGAAACCATCGCCGCCGGCACCGAGAGCATGCACGACGGCTTTCCCCTCGAGGAATTGCGCTCGCGGTACCGCGGGTGGACCATTTCGGTCGAGAAGACGGTCGGGCTGCGCGAGACGTTCATGGCGCGCAAGGATGTCGCGGTCGCCTGACCTCGCACGACACGGGAACCGACTGAT
>CANHNQ010000194.1 GCA_947462095.1 Gemmatimonadota bacterium | reverse complement strand
ACGAGCAGCTTCTGGTTGAGAATGTCGAGAATGGCTTCCATGCGCAGATCCTTGCGCGGCGGAATGCCCGTCTTCGTCTTCTCCCACGCCTTCCATTCCTTCTCGTAGTCACGCGCGGCCAGGAAGTGATCGCGGATGATTTCCTGCACGCCCATGCGCGTATTCGGATAGCGCGTGGGGCTGCGCTTCGGATTCTCGCCGAGCGCGAACTTCACCGTGCGTGGCGCGCCCACGATCTTGTACTCGTCGGGGAGCGAGCCCCACCGCGTTTTCACGTACACGTTCTCGCCACCGATCGGGTTGGCCGAGCCGTGCAGGATCATCGTGGTGGTGAGACCGCCGGCCAGCTGGCGGTAGAACCAGATGTTGTTGTGCGTGACCACGTCGCCCATCTGCACTTCGGGGACGATCGCGAAGCCCGACTCATTCACCGCGCTGACGCCCGAGTGCGTGTGCGGATCGATGAGCCCCGGCGTGACGTGCTTGCCGGTGGCATCGATAATCACGGCGCCGGCGGGAGCGCTGAGCTTCTGCCCCACCTTCACGATCTTGCCAGCCTGCACGAGCAGGTCGGCGTTCTCGAGGCGCCCCTGCGATCCCTGGGTCCACACGGTCGCGTTGCGTACGAGCAGCACCGCGGGTTGTGCGGGCGCCGCCGTGCGGCCGAACTCCATGGACGGGCGGATGAACGGCAGGTCGATCTTGGGCACCTTCACGGCAATCGTGCCGCGCGCGGGGCCTTCGTACCCTTCGGTGCGCGTGCCGCGGTACTTCGCATCCGTACCATTCGGGAGCGAGAGCCAGCCGAAGAACTCGGCGTCGCGCACCGAGCCCGAGAGCAGCATGGCGCCTTCCTGGCCAAGCGGTTCGCCGGCGAACGTCGCCTCGAGGCGGCCGGTTTCGGCGATCACGCGGACCGCGGTGAGCGGTACCGGGCGACGGCCGGTCATCTCGACGGTGCCGCGGATGCGATTGAGCGGCCCTTCGAGCCGCAGCGTCGCATTCTTGAAGGTGCCGGCGTCGTCGGAGGTGATGGCCCACGTGCCGCGCGGGTCCACCTGCGGCGGCCGCGTCACGGCGTAGCGCGTGCCCTTCACCCACACGTCGCGCACCGCCGATTCCTCGGTGAAGAGGTCGCCTTCGCTGATCACGAGATTGGCGGCCTTGCCCACGGCGATGGTGCCGTGCGTCTTCTCGATCCCCAGCCACGTGGCGGGCACGGTGGTGAGCGCGGCGAGCGCTTTGTCGGGGGCGAGGCCCCGCGCCACGGCGATGCGCAGGTTGGGGAGGAACTCGCCGAGCGACGAGAGGCCGTCGGCGGTAATGGCGAAGGACACGCCGGCCGAGGCGAGCTGCGCCGGATTGGTGGGCGCGAGATACCAGTGGCGGAGGTCGGCCAGCGACACATTGGAGGCCGCTTCCGGGCTCGACACGTTGGGGGCGTCGGGGAAGGCGAGGGGCACCACCAGCGGCTGCGTGCGTCCCTTGAGCACGTCGATCAGACGGTATTCCTGCCCGCTGCCGCGGAACCACGGCGTGAGCTTGTAGTCACCGGCGAGCTGGTACGCGCGGAGGTAGTCCTCTTCGCTCGTGGTTTCGAACATCACGGGCTGCTTGCCCTGCACGGCCTTGCCGAGGGCGGCGAGGGCCTCGCTGGTCTCGGGGGGGAGCAGGGAGCGTCCGCTGGTTTCGTAGCTCCCCCACGCGCGGATGTACCACTCGGCGTCCATGAAGGTCTGCTTCATGAGGGCGATGGTGCCCATGGCGGAGTTGGGGTACATGCCGCCCAGCGCGAAGGAGCGCTGGAAGCCGACGGACTGCGCGAGGTCAGGGCGCAGCACGCGATCGCGTACCCCCTCGTCGCCCAGGTTCACCACCGACGCGGTGCCGCGGAAGATCCCCTGACGCGGCACGGCGAGGGCGGTGCCGAAGCCGAGGGAGCGGAGGGCGACACGGCGGGTGGAGTCGTCCTTGAGATTGGCGGTGGTGCTGAACCACGCGCGGACCTGTGGATTCCAGTGTGTGGGGCCGACGTCGCCGCCCTGCGGGGGCGCATCACCGCCCAGGTCGGCGGACGCGTCGATGAAGCCCGGATAGACGGTGAGACCCTTGAGGTCCCACACGCGCGCACCGGCGGGCGGGGTCAGCCCGGCGCCCACGGCCGTGATGAGACCGTTGCGGACCACGATGGTGGCGTTGGCCAGCACCTGCCCGGGGGCGGTGACAACACGCGCGCCCACGAGGGCATGGAAGCCCGTCCCGTTGTCGCGCAGGCCGGTGACCGGCTGCGTACGGGAGGACTGCTGGGCCTCGAGCGACGTGGCGGCGCATGCCGCGAGGCCGAGGAGGAGACGACGGAACACGCTCACGAAGGGCTCCCTGAAAACGGCCTGCGCGGCCGTCGATGGAGAATGGGAAGGGAATGGCGCCGGCGCGCGTGCCGGGTCCAATGAGATACGCGGGCGGGCCGCCGTATGATGGGGTCGGCGCACGCGCGCGGCAAATGGGGTGTCAGCGTCGCGCCCGGTGGCGCCCGGTGGCGGCCGGTCGTTACGCGGGGGTCCCGCTCCCCGCGCGGAGGCCGCGCGGAGGCCGAGCGCCGACCATCCGGATCCAGATCTCGGTAGGGGCGGGAATGCCCAGCCACGACCCGAATGCATGATCCCAGCGGTCCGGCGTGAAGGGTTGGTCGCCGGTTGCTCCACGGCCGCCCGGGCCCGCGCTTGCGGGACCACCCCAAGGTTCGTACGCTGCGGGGCTCGGCACATCCGCACACTCTGGTGCACGCTGAGCGCACGGTCACACACCCCTTGGAGTATTGCGATGAACGGTTGGTCCCTGTCCCGCGCGCGGTTCCGCGCGATCTCTGTCGCGTCCATCGCCCTGCCGCTGGTGGTCGCGGGCTGTTCGTCCGTGGCGGCCCCCGATGCAAACGGCGCGATCACGATCGGGTTGCAGGGGCCGATGACGGGCGAGTACGCCGCGGAGGGGATCGGCTACCGGAATGCCGTGACGTTGTTGGTGGATCAGACGAACGCCGCCGGTGGCATCAACGGCCGGAGGGTCCAGCTGGTCATCGAGGACGACAAGGGGGACGCGCAGGAGTCGGCCCTCGTGGCCGATCGGCTGGTGGCGAAGAAGGTCATGGCGGTGATCGGTGCCTGGAACTCGGGCGCGACCGAGCCGGCGTCGGCCACGTACAACCGCGCCGGTATCCTGCACATCACGCCGGCCTCCACGGCCACGCGCCTGACGACCAAGGGCTACCAGAACTTCTTTCGCGTCTGCTTCCTCGATGACCGGCAGGGGCTGTTCGCCGCCACGTTCATCACGCAGCAGCTGGGGCTCAAGAAGGTCGCCATCGTGCACGACAACTCCGGGTTCGCGCTCGGGCTGGCCGAATCGACCAAGCGGTACATCGAGCCGCAGGGCGCCACGATCGTGTTCTACGATGCGATCAATCCGGCGACGAGCGATTTCAGCGCCACGCTGACCAAGCTGAAAGCGACGAACCCCGAGGTGGTGTACTTCACGGGGTACTTTCCGCAGGGTGGTCAGTTGCTCAAGCAGGCGGCCGCGATGGGGCTGAAGGTGCAGTGGATCGGTGGCAACGGCATGAGCACCACGGAGCTCGTCACCGTGGCCGGCGTGGCGGTTGCCAAGGGGGTCATCGTGACCACGGAACCGCTGCCGGGCGATCTCGACTCACCGGAGGCCAAGCAGTTCGTGGCCGACTACACGGCCAAGTACGGCGCGGCCCCCAACAGCGTGTGGACCATGATGGCCGCCGACGCCTTCCGTGTGGTCCGGTATGCGATCACCCAGACCACGTCCACCGATCCGAAGGTGCTGGCCGACTGGCTGCACAAGAGCTTCAAGGACTATCCCGCGATCACGGGTCCCATCATCGGCTTCGATGCCAATGGCGACCGGTTGGGCACGATCCACCGCGCGTACGTGGTCGACGACCGCGGGCAGTTCGTGCCGTACAAGAAGTAACCGCGCGCTACGGCCGGACGATTGTCTGGAACGGCTTCAGCCCGGCGGCGGGTAGCGTGGCGACGAACAGGGCCCCGACCTGGCGGCCGAGGGTCTCGCTGACGTCGCCGTCAAAACGATAGTGCACGCCGCCGTAAATCCGCGACACGCTGGCCTCCTTCACCCAGCTCTCCAGCAGCGGCTGTT
>CANHNQ010000193.1 GCA_947462095.1 Gemmatimonadota bacterium | reverse complement strand
TCGTGCGACGGTTGCCAACTGTCGCCGTGGGACATCACCAGCCCTTTCGCTTCCAGCACCGACAGCGCATCGGTGACCTGTGCCGTGGTGGCATGTTCGATGGCCCGGTGGATCACGCGCATCGGCAGCGATGTGCCCGCGAGCGCCAGCGCGAGCAGCACCCCGCGCTCCTGAACCGAACACCCCTGCAGTCGGTGATCGAGTGGCGACGTCACCGTCACATCGGTGCACGCCTGCATCCAGTCTGCCGACGTCCAGCTCCCATCCTGTCCCGACAGCCACCCCTTCTCCATGGCCAGCGAGAGTCGTTCCACGATGTGCTGCGGGATGCCGCCGGCGCTCTCGGCCAATCGCTGGATAAACCGCGCGGCTCCCGGATCGTCGGGCCAGTCGCCGCTGGTGCGAATCGCCGCCATGGTCGATGGCAGGTCGAGCGGCAGCAACGGAATGCGCATCTCGCGCGGATGCGACAGGAAGTCGGTCGCGATGCCGCGCGCGGCCGCCACCACGAGCAGTGGGAGAGTGACGGCGCGCGCGATCACGGCGGCGAGCATCTGGCGAGACGCCGGATCGCACCAGTGCAGATCATCGAACAGCAGCACCATGGGTTGCTGCTCCGACACGGCGGAGATCAGGTCGTACAGCGCGGACGCCCGGCGACGCGTCGACTCGCCGTCGTGGTACGGCGCGGCACTGACGCGAAATGTGGCCGACAGCGCCGGGTCGAGTGCGGCCAACTCACGCGCGCTGGCCGGGTCGATCCCCAACGCCCCCGGCTGCTCCACGAGCGCACGCGCGAGCTGCGCCGCCAGACTGAACGGAATCTCCCGTTCTCCGGGGTTGGCGCGGATCACGAGCGCGATGGCCGAGCCGGTGGCGCACCGCGTGGCCACCGACGCGAGCAGGCGGCTCTTCCCCACGCCTGCAACGCCGGTCAGGACGACCGCGTGCGTCTCCCCCTGCCGCGCGCGCTTCCACGCGCGCATCACCTCGGCGAACGGCTCCTCGCGACCGGTGAGGTCCATCGTCCACGCGGTGCGCTGTTCGATCGGGTCGGCCTTGGGTTCGTAGCGGCGGGCCCGATCGATCAGCGCTCTCGCCGACGTGGCCTCGCTGGTGCCGAGGTCGTCGAGGTGCCGTTCCAGACGGTCGGCGGCGCGCCGTGCGGCGGGCCGATCGCCGATGGCCAGCAACGTTTTCGTGGCGATCCGGTGCGTGTCCGGTGTATCGCCGGCCACGGCGGTCAGCCGTTCCAGCAGCGAGCGCGCCGCAGTGTGCCGGCCGCTGCCGATGCAGTCGGCCAATGCCGGCTCGGCCCGCTTGAGCAGTAGCTGCACGAGCCGTTGGCGCTCGCCCGCGGCCCAGTCCTCGAACTCGTCGCCGCCCGGCATGCTCAATCCGGGGAGAAACGCACCCTGGTACAGGGTGAGCGCGGCGTCGACGTCGTCGCGCTCCAGCGCGGCCCCGAACAGCTGGTGGTCGCTTGCCAGCGCCGCGGACAGTTCGACGAACGCGTCGTCGCCCGTGGTGATCACGTCGCCCAGCGTCTGTCGCAATCGCCAGAGCGCCTGCCGCACATTCTGACGCAACCGCTCCGCTGGCGCATCACCCCAGAGGAGTCCTGCTATACTGTCGCGTGAATGACGCTTGTGTGGCGCGCAAGCGCAGAAAACAAGCAGGGCGAGCGGCTTCCCCGGACCGAGAACGCGGCCGCCAACGGTACCATCCGCGTTGACGGCGCACAGTTCGAAGCCACCGAGTGTGCGAAGAAAGAAGCGGTCCGCCGAGGGGGTGACGGCGTTTGACGGTGGGGCATTCGCTGGGCTCATTACCCTCCACGATACGGATGAGCCGTCTCACCACCGTCTCACCCTCGTCTCCAGCATCGATTACCGATTCAGAAACCTTCGCATGCGGGCGTTCCGCTCGTCGCTCGAGGCCAGCGCGCGAAACGCCGCGTGTTCGGCGCGAACGCCCTCGCTGAGCGGCGTCTCGAACGACTCGAGCACGGCGTGGCGCGCCATGCGCGTGGCCGCCCGGGGATGCGCTGCGATGCGCCGGGCGAGTTCGGTGGCGCGGGCCAACGCGCCCCCCGCCGGCACTACCTCCGAGACGATCCCCGCCTGGAGCGCCTGCTGCGCGTCGATGGCGTCGCCGGTGAGTACCATCTGCATCGTCATCGACTTCCCGGCGCTGCGCGCCAGGCGCTGGGTCCCGCCCGCGCCCGGCATCCACCCCAGCGTGATCTCCGGCTGTCCGAATCGCGCGGCGGCGCCGGCGATGGCGATATCGCAGCTCAGCACCAGCTCGTTGCCGCCGCCAAAGGCCACGCCCTCCACGGCCGCGATCATCGGACACCCCGACCGCCAGATGCGCTGCCACGCGATCGTCCGCGGATGGCGCTCCAGCGCCGGGCCGTCCAGGGCGATCATCTCGGCAATGTCGGCCCCGGCCGCGAAGGCGCGGGCATTTCCGGCCAGCACGATACAGCACACGGTGTCGTCGCGGTCGGCCTCCTCGATCGCGTCGGCCAGTTCCGCCATCGTTTGATGCCGCAGCGCATTCCGCGCGTCGGGGCGGTCGATGGTGATCGTGACGACCCCGTCAATGCATTCGCTGATCAGCACATCGCGCTCGGCGGTCACGCGCGGTCGCTGCTGCCGTCGGGTACGATGGCCGTGGCTTCGATCTCGACCAGCGCATCGGCTTCCATGAGAGCGCACACCTGCACCGCCGACATCGCGGGATACACGCGCCCCAGCACCTCCCGATACGCGACACCGAGCGCGGCCCCGCTTTCGAGGTAGCGGTTGCGGTCGGTCACGTACCACGTGAGGCGCACCAGATGCTCGGGCGTTGCGCCGTCGCAGGCCAGCACCTCGACGATGTTGCGCATGGCCTGCTTCGCCTGCTCCACGAAGTCGGCACTCACCATCTGTTGCTGCGCGTTCCACCCAATCTGTCCGGCCACGTGAATTTGCCGGCCACGCGCCGAGATGCCGTTGGCGTATCCGCGGGGACGCGGCCATCCGTCCGGCTGCAGCGTACGATGCATCACGTGTGCTCCTTGAGTCGGAATCGCTGAAGCTTTCCGGTGTTGGTCTTGGGCAGTTCGTGCACGAACTCCACCTGACGCGGGTACTTGTACGGCGCAATTGTGGCCTTCACATGATCCTGCAGCGCGCGTGCCAGCGCCGCGTCGCCGTGGTAGCCGCCCCGCAGCACGATGAAGGCGCTGACCACCTGCCCGCGCTCTTCGTCGGGGAGCCCCACCACGGCGCATTCGGCCACGGCCTCGTGCTGCAGCAGCGCACCTTCGACTTCCGGGGCGCCGATGTTATAGCCAGCCGAAACGATCAGGTCATCGGTCCGTGCCTTGAAGTACACGTAGCCGTCCTCGTCCATCGTGCACGCGTCGCCTGTGAGATTCCACCCGCCCTGCACATAGGTGGATTGTCGCGCGTCGGCGAGATAGCGACAGCCCGTTGGCCCACGCACCGCGAGTCGGCCCACCGTGCCGCTGGCCACTTCCTGCAACTGCTCGTCGAGGATCGCAATGGTGTAGCCCGGCACCGCGCGTCCGATCGCCCCGCGTCGCCAGTCGTTCCCCGCCGCGCCGATGAACACATGGATTAACTCGGTGGCCCCGATGCCATCGAGCATCTCGATACCGGTCGCGTCGCGCCACAGCGTGCGTGTGGCGTCCGGGAGTGCCTCGCCCGCCGAGACGCACACCCGCAGCGACGACGTCTCGAAGCGACCGGGGTGCTCGCGGATCGCGATCGCCATATGCCGGTAGAACGTGGGCGCCGTAAAGCTGATGGTGGCGCCGGTGGCGGCGATCGCATCGAGCAGGCTTTCCGGTGATGCCTTTTCCAGCAACACCACGCTGGCCCGGGCGGCCATTGGGAAGCACACCAGCCCGCCCAGACCGAAGGTGAACGCGATCGGTGGTGTGCCGATGCAGCGATCGGTGGCGGTGATCCCCACGACCTGCTCCGAGAAACCACGGCACATGGCCATCACATCCCGATGGAAATGCATGCATCCCTTGGGAATACCGGTGGTGCCCGACGTAAACGCAATCAGGGCGACGTCGTCGCTGGCCGTCTCGGTGGCCGTGAATGCCGTGGTGTGGTGTGCCATCGCACGCTCGAGCGCATCGGCCCCATCTCCGCCCCAGCAGCGAACGGCACGGAGAGACGGCGTCCCCGCGGCGGCGCTGGCCAGCTCCTCCAGCAATCGCGCGTCGCACAACGCCGCGTTGCACTGCGCCCGCTCGATGACCGTGCGCAATTCACCGGCGCGCAGCATCGGCATGGTGGTGACGGCCACCATGCCGGCTTTGAGGGTGGCCAGCCACGCCACCGTCATGAAGCGGCCGTTGAAGCCGCGGCACAGCACGC
>CANHNQ010000192.1 GCA_947462095.1 Gemmatimonadota bacterium | reverse complement strand
TGGGAACTCACGCCCAGTGAATTCCTCTCGAAGAACGAACTCGACGCCGCGAAGCTCGTGACGTACGCGTATTTCAACGCGCAGGAGCAGCCGAAGGCCGTGTGGCCGGCGGCGTTCGTCGTGGCGCGTGCCTACACCGACCAGATGGCACGCAATAGTGCGGTGCCGAAGGCGTGGCTGGATGGCGTGCTGGCCCAGTTGGCTACGGCCGAAAAGGCCAAGGGCGGCGCACGCTCCACCGCATTGAACGCGCTGGCGGCACAGCTCGACAAGGACGCCGCGGCGAGCCCCGAGTCGGCGCGCGTGCAGGCACTCAGCGGGGTGGCGAAGGCTCTCGCGAAGTAGTTCGCGACGCCCGTCCAAATAGAAACGCGGCGGGTCCGAATGCACGGACCCGCCGCGTTTGTGCGTTCAAGCGACGCTACGGCACAATACGAGGCGCCGGCCCGGCGCGATCCACCACCTTCGGCAGCCCCTTCGCGTCCAGCTGCCCATTCAACGGCGCCAGCTCGCTCGCCAGCATCCGGTCGATCGCCGCCAGATGCTGCTTGAGCTGGTCGCGCAGAATCCCGTCCACCTCGACGTGCTGCGTCGTTGGCGTGAAATCGGAGCTCGCCATGCCGTTGGCGAGGTACCCCATCTTCGAGATCAGCATCGAGCCGAAGCGGACGCCATCCTGCCCCTGACCGGTCTGCCGTAAGTCCACCAGCTTCATCTCGACCTCGATCAGCTTGGCGTCGAGCGCACGGATGGCACGGAGCACCTCGCCATCGGTGGACAGACGCTGTACCTGCTGCAGCTGCAGGCGCACCGACTCCACGCGGTGCACCGCCGATCCAGCCTCGTTAAGCTGCTGCTTGATGCCGGCAAGTTGCTTGACCTGCGCCGCAATCTCGGCGTCGGTACCGCCGCTGTTCGGATCCTTGCGCACCTCCAGCGGCTGCGTCTGCATGACGCCGTCCACGGTCAAACGCACCGAATACATGCCCGGCGGCATGAGAATCGACAGCCGACTCGTTCCCGGAGCGGCGCGCCCCTGCGGTCCCGCCACGATGTGCTCCGCATACAGAGGGCTGGTCAGCAGCCGCACCTCCATGCTGGGCTCGTCGCGCAGATCCCACGCCAACCGGTTCACGCCAGCCGTGTTCGACCCGCGCAGCGTGCGGACCACTTTCCCTGCCCCATCGAGAATCTCGATCGTGGGCGCGGCCTTCGCCGAGGCCTTCAGGTAGTAGTTGATGCTCGCGCCGTACTCTGGATCGTCGCCGGCGGTGGGGTCATCGTACTGCGTGCTCGGGGCCGTGATGCCGCGATAACGATACGCCGCGCGGGGCGGGAACAGATGTGCGCCCTTCGCCAGCACCGACGCGTCGAGCTGCTGCAGCGGTGCGAGATCGTCGAGAATCCAGAAGCCGCGGCCGTAGGTCGAGATCACGAGATCGTTGAAGTGCTCCTGCACCACGATGCCTGACACCGGCGCATGTGGCAGGTTGTTCTGCAGCGGCAGCCAGTGATCGCCGGCGTCGTAGCTCAGGTAAATCGCGTTCTCGGTGCCCAGGTACAGCATGCCGCGACGCGTAGGATCTTCGACGATGACCTTGGCGTAGCTCAGCATGCTCCTGGGAATGCCGGTCACGATCTTCGTCCACGTCTTCCCGAAATCCGTGGTACGATACACGTACGGATCGCGATCGTTTTCCTGGTGCGCATCGATCGTGAGATAGGCCGTCGCCGCATCCCACTTACTGGCGGCGATGGACCGCACCGAGCCCCACACAGGAATTCCCGGCACATTGGCCGTGAGATTAGTCCACGTGGCGCCGTCGTCGCGCGAGAGCTGCACGAGGCCGTCGTTGGTTCCCACCCAGATCACGCCCTTTTGCTTTGGCGACTCCGCGATCCCGTACACCACGCCGGCGTACTCGACCCCGATGTTGTCGGGCGTGAGACCGCCTGAGCTCTTCATTTTGGACCGGTCGTTTTGCGTGAGATCGGGGCTGATCACCTGCCAGCTGTTCCCGCCGTCGCGCGTGCGATGCACGTGCTGACTGCCGGTGTACACGGTGTTGTGATCGTGCGGCGAGATCAACAGCGGTGCATCCCACACGAATCGGAACTTCACCGTTTCCGCGGGGCCATTCGACTGCTGCGGCCACACCTCGACGTTACGGAACTGTCGACGATTCTCCTCGAACCGCACCACGATGCCGCCCACCATCCCCGAGCCGGACGCCGTGCTCCAGATGATGTTCGGATCGGTGGGATCGGGAGTGGCCCAGCCGCTCTCGCCGCCCCCCACCGAGTGCCACATGCCACGGGAAATGCCGGCACCGCGTCCGCCCTGCACCCGGCTGTTGCTCGGCCCACGGTAGCTCGGCTCGTCCTGCTTGTTGCCGAGCACGTTGTACGGAATGTTGTTGTCGACCGTAACGTGGTAGATCTGCGCATTGTCGAGACGCTGCTTGAACCACGTGCGCCCACGCGTCGTCGTGATCGACAGTCCCTGATCGTGTGCCACGATCTGACGGTCGGCGTTGGTCGGATCGATCCAGATATCGTGGTGGTCACCACCCGGCGCCTCCTGGCCGGAGAGGGTCGTCAGTGACCGGCCGCCATCGATCGACCGCGCATACGAGGCGGTCAGGAAATACATCTCGTTGGCGTTGTCGGGCGTGACCGCCATGCGCGAGTAGTAGTGGGCGCGCCCCATCACGTCGCGGTCGCGATTGATCAACGTCCACGTGGCGCCGGCATTCTCACTGCGCCACAGCTGTCCGCTCTCGGTGTCCTGACCATTCCATGGCACACCGTCACCCGTCTCGATCATCGCGAACACGCGGTTCGGCTGCGACGGCGCAATCGCCAACGCCACCTTGCCCACCGGCTTCACCGGCAGGCCATTGCCCTTGAGTCGCGTCCATGTGGCGCCGCCGTCGGTTGACTTGAACAGCCCACTCCCCGGGCCACCGCTGGTGCGTCCCCAGGTATGGATCTCGATCTGCCACATCCCGGCGTACAGCGTGCGCGGGTTGGACGGGTCCATGGCCAGATCGCTGCAGCCGGTGTTCTCGTCAACGAACAGCACCCGCGTCCACGTGCCACCACCATCGGTGGTGCGGAACACACCGCGTTCCTGCTGGGGGCCGTAGGCCGTGCCGAGCGCGCACGCCAGCACCACATCGGGGTTGGTCGGATGGATCACCAGCCGCGCGATGCGCCCGGTCTTCTCGAGCCCCATCAGCGTCCAACTGGCGCCGGCGTCCGTGCTCTTGAAGATCCCCTGACCGATCGAGATGTGGCTGCGAATATGGGCTTCGCCGGTGCCGGCCCACACCACGTTGCGGTCGCTCGGCGCCACGGCAATGGCGCCCATCGACAGCACGGACTGCTTGTCGAAGATCGAGGCCCAGTGCACGCCGGCGTCTGTGGTCTTGTAGATGCCGCCGGAGGCCGCGCCCACGTAGTACGTGGACGGGTCACCCGCGATGCCCGCTGCGGTGCTGAATCGGTTCCCCTCGGGGCCGATGTGACGCCACGGGAGCGCGGCGAACGCCGCCGGAGTGATGGCCGCAGGGGCAGCCGGATCGGCCGGCTTGGCGGGCGCACGCTGGGCGCCAACCACGCCGGAAGTAGCCACAGCCGCGGCCACGCAGAGCGTCGCGGCGGTTCGACAATGGGCGAAATGCATGAGGACCTCAGAAGGGGGACGTAGCGAACATGCTACTGCCTTCTGAGGTCCTCGTCAAAACGGGGGAGCCCCGTGCCGGGGCCCGGCCTTACGCCATCTTCGCCTGCAACCGGCGATCGATGGCGTCGAGGAACGCCTCCGTGTGCAGATACGGCGTGTCCTTCGAGATCAGGATCGCGAGATCCTTGGTCATCTCGCCCGCTTCGACCGCCTCGATGCAGACCTGCTCGAGGGTGTCGGCGAATGCCGTAACCGCCGGCGTGCCATCGAGCTTGCCGCGATGCGCCAGACCACGGGTCCACGCGAAGATCGAGGCGATCGGGTTCGTCGACGTCTTGTTGCCCTTCTGGTGCTCACGGTAGTGACGCGTCACGGTGCCGTGCGCCGCTTCCGCTTCCATCGTCTTGCCGTCGGGCGACAGCAGCACGCTGGTCATGAGGCCGAGTGAGCCGAAGCCCTGCGCCACGATGTCCGACTGCACGTCGCCGTCATAGTTCTTGCACGCCCACACGTAGCCACCTTCCCACTTGAGCGCCGACGCGACCATATCGTCGATCAGGCGGTGCTCATACGTGAGTCCCTTGGCGTCGAATTCGGCCTTGAACTCGGTGTTGAACACCTCCTCGAACAGATCCTTGAACTGGCCGTCGTAGGCCTTGAGGATCGTGTTCTTGGTGCTCAGGTACACCGGGTAGTTGCGCTGCAGGCCGTAGGTGAGGCTG
>CANHNQ010000191.1 GCA_947462095.1 Gemmatimonadota bacterium | reverse complement strand
CTTCCGCCCGTTCTACTACGCCGACATCCGCGTCGATCCGAAAAATCCGAATCGCGTGTTTACGCTCTCCGGCGGACTCTATTTCTCCGAAGACGGCGGCACCACGTTCCGCACGATTGCGCGCGACGTGCACGGCGATCATCAGGCGATGTGGATCGATCCCGTCGATCCGCGCTACATCCTGAGCGGCAGCGACGGCGGCTGGCAGGTGAGCCGCGACGGCGGCAAGAACTGGGACGTGGTGAACACCTTCGCGTTCACGCAGTTCTACCACATCAATTACGACATGCAGACCCCGTACCGCGTGTGCGGCGGCCTGCAGGACAACGGCAACTGGTGCGGCCCCAGCAACTCGCTCTCCGGCCAGGGGATCCGCGCCGCCGACTGGGTCACCGTGTCGGGCGGCGACGGGTTCTTCACCGTGCCGGTGCTCGACAAGCCGTGGCTGGTCTTCAGTGACGCGCAGGGCGGCATGCTGAACATCACCGACACGCGCAGCGGCGTGCAGAAAATGATCTACCCGTACCCCAACCGCGTGGGGTCGGTGGGTGACGCGATGATCGGCCACAAGTACCGCTTCAACTGGAATTCCCCGATCGTGCTCTCGCCGCAGAATCCGGGCGTGGTGTACTTCGGTGGCAACGTGCTCTTCCGCTCGCGCACGTACGGCCAGAGCTGGGAGGTGATCTCTCCCGACCTCACCACGAACGATCCGGCCAAGCAGCAGTCGTCGGGCGGTGAGATCGTCGTGGACAACACTGCCGCCGAGTTCCACAGCACGCTGCTCAGCGTGGCGCCGTCTCCGCTCGATTCGAACGTCATCTGGACCAGCTCCGACGACGGCCTCGTGCACATCACGCGCGACGGCGGCAAGACGTGGACGAAGACGTTCACCGCCGTGCCGGGGCTCGCGCCGAATGCGTGGCTGGCCACGATCGAAGCGTCGCACGTGGATGCCGGCACCGCGTACGTCACGGCCGATCATCATCAGGACGATGACTACGCGCCGTACGTCTACATGACCACCGACTTCGGGAAGACGTGGACCAGCATCCGCGGCGATCTCCCTGAGCGCGCCTGGTGGACGCACGTGGTCCGCGAGGATCCGAAGAACCGCAACCTGCTCTACCTCGGCACCGAGGCGGGCGTGTGGGCCAGCTGGGACCGCGGCGCCCACTGGCACTCGCTGCGCGGCAGCCTCCCGGTCACCCCCGTGCGCGACATCCAGATCCATCCGCGCGACAACGACCTCCTCGTTGCCACGCACGGCCGCGGGCTCGTCATCCTCGACGACCTCGCGCCGTTGCAGCAGCTCGGTCAGGTGCTCACCGCCGACGCCGCACTCTTCGATCTGCGCCCCGCCATCAAGTGGACCTCGTGGAACCGCGACGGCAATCTCGGCCAGCGTACGTACGCCGGCGAGAACCCGCCCACGGGTGCGATGATCTCGTACTACCTCAAGACGCAACCGGCCGGTGAAGTGAACGTGGAAGTGGCCGACGCGACCGGTCGCGTCGTGCGCCGTTTCTCCCGCGTCCCCGACGAGGCCGGGGTGCAGCGCATCGTGTGGGATCTCCGCGAAGAGGCGGCCCCGGGTGCCGGCGGTGGTGGCCGCGGGAATCGCGGCGCCGCGGACGCCGCGGCGCCCACCGACACTTCGCTGGCCGGACTGCGCGAACGCCGTCGTGCCGCCGCGCGGAACCGCGACGCGGGAGGTGGCGGCGAAGAAAGCTTCTTCGGGCCGGCATCCGCGTGGGCCGTTCCCGGCACCTACACCGTGACGCTCGTGGTGAACGGTCAGCGGTATGCCAAACCGGTCGTGGTGCAGAACGATCCCCGCATCGAGATGACCGCCACGCAGGTGGCCGAACAGTTCGAGGCCGCCAAGGGGGTCGAGGCCACGCAGGCGCGCATCGCCCGCGTGATCGCCGGTGTGGACGATCTCTCGCGGCAGCTCACGGCCGTACAGGGCGCCCTGCGCGCGGCGCCGGGCGCCACCAACGGCGCGGCGGCCCTCACCGAAATCGGCGGCGCGTTGCGCGACCTCCGGCACTTCCGCGACTCCGTGCTCGCTCGGCCGCTGGCTGGGCTGGGATACCGCCAGTATCCGCGACTGCGGGAAGAAGCCCAGACCGTGAGTGGCATGATCGCGCGGCCGCAGTGGCCGGTCACCGCCGGCGAGAAGCTGCGCGCCGGCGAGCTTGGCGTGGAAACGACCGATGCCCAAGGGCGCCTCGACGCGCTCACGCGCGAACGTATCGGCCGCATCAACGATCTGCTCAAGGGGTCGCCGCACATCATCACCCCGATGGCGGGACGCATCGTCCCGTAAGCACGGACCACCAGCCCGGTCGGCGGGAGTGACCCCCGTCGACCGGCGCCCGCCCCACCGTGTAGGTTGGTCCGCATGAAAGTGCTGATCTTCATCCAGTGGCCGGTGCAGGCCTGGTCCATTCCCGACGCACAGGCCGACGCGATCGCGGCGGCCTTCCCCGAGGTGGAGTTCGTGCGCGCCCGCACCCTCGAGGAGGCCGGCCGCGCGATCGTTGACGTGGACGTCTGCTTCGCCGCCACGCTCGCCCCGGCCATGATCGCCACGGCGCCGCGGTTGCGCTGGGTGCACTCGTCGGCGTCGGCGGTGCAGGGGCTGCTTCCGCTCGCCGAGCTGGCCGAGGCGGGGGTGCAGCTCACGAACTCACGCGGCGTGCAGGCTATCCCTATCGCTGAGCATGTGATGGGGGGCGTGCTGCAGCTGTCGCGGCGCTTCGATCGTACGCTGCGTGCGCAGCAGGCGCACCAGTGGATTCAGCACGAGCTGTCGGTGGACTGGCCGTGGATGCTGCACGGCCGTCGCATGACGATCGTGGGGCTGGGCACGATCGGGCTCGAGGTCGCCAAGCGGGCGCACGCTTTCGGTATGCATGTCACGGGCGTGCGTCGCCATGCCGACCGTGCGTGTCCGCCGTACGTGGATGCCGTGGTCGGTGCCGACCGCCTCGATCACGCACTTACCGGATGCGATGTGGTGGTGCTGTCGGCACCGGGCACCGCGCACACGCAGCATCTGATCGCGGCGCCGCAGCTGGCGCAGCTCAATCGCGGCGCGGTGCTGGTCAATGTGGCACGCGCCGGCATCGTGGATGGCCAGGCGATGCAGGCGGCGCTGCACAGCGGGCACTTGGGCGGCGCGGTGCTCGACGTGTTCGATCACGAACCGCTCGCCGCGGATCATCCGCTGTGGAGCACACCGAACGTCGTACTCACCCCCCACAGCGCCGGCTTTCGCGCCTCGCACTGGGATGAGGTATCGGCACTCTTCCGCGACAACCTGCGCCGGTTTCAGCGCGGGGAGCCGCTGCACAATCCGGTGGATCTCGCCGCCGGCTACTGAGCACGCGGTCTCACGAAAAAAGGCCGGCCGGCGATCACTCGCCGGCCGGCCTTTTTGCATGATCGGCGCTCGACTACCGCATACGATCGCGGCGCACCAGCACCTTCTTGCCCTTGATCGTCGTGTTCCGCAGCGCCGTGATGATGTCCTCGGCGATCTCCTCCGGCACCTCGACCGTGCTGTATCCATCGGCGATCTGAATCGCCCCGATCACGCTGGCATCGATACCGACTTCGTTCGCGATCGCGCCCACGAGATCACCCGGACGCATCTTGAGCTTCCGACCGGCACCGACCCACAACCGCGCCACGCTCCATTCCGGCTTCGAGCGCTTGGCGGCCTTGGCTCCACGCGGCGCTTCGTCTTCGCCACCACGACTCGGACGGCCACCTTCACGGGCACCGGCGCCGTCACGACCGCGGCTGCTGTCGCGCGCGCCACGATCGTCGGTACGCGGCTGCACGGCGGGAATGTCCGGCTCGTCCGTTACGTCGTTCGAATCGAACAGCTTCACGGCCGCCGCCGCGATATCCATCACGTCGAACTCACCAGCCAACGACTCCACGATGCCGCGGAACTTGTCGAGACCACCTTCCATGATCGTCTCACGCAGCGTTGTACGCACCAACTGCAGGCGGTGCGCGCGCAGATCGTCGACCGTGGGCACCTGCGCGATCTCGATGCGCTGACTCGTCATGCGTTCGATGTTGCGCAGCAGACGATGCTCGCGCGGCTCGGCCAGCGTGATCGCGACACCCTCACGACCCGCACGACCCGTGCGGCCGATCCGGTGCACGTACGACTCGGCGTCGGCCGGCACATCGAAGTTCACCACGTGCGACACATGCTTCACGTCGAGGCCACGCGCCGCGACGTCCGTCGCGATGAGCAAATCGGTTTTCCGCGTGCGGAACTTGGTCATCACGCGGTCGCGCTGATCCTGGCTCAGGCCGCCGTGCAGCGCGTCGGCGCGCAACCCGCGCGCCATCAGCGTTTCACTCAGCTCGTCCACCTCGGTGCGCGTGCGGCAGAACACGATCG
>CANHNQ010000190.1 GCA_947462095.1 Gemmatimonadota bacterium | reverse complement strand
TTCAATGCCCGCACCGACGACGCCATCATCAACGTCGCCTATCCGCCGTCGCAAGGCTTCTCCAGCAACCAGCCGGAAAACGTCGGCCGGATCTCCAACAAGGGCATCGAAGCGCAGCTCACGGCGTCCTTCGATCCCACCAGCTGGGCGCGTCTCGAAACCCGCCTGCAGTACACGCGCATCAAGGGCGAAGCCGTCGACCTCGGTGGTCGCGTCCTGACCATCGATGCCCTGTCCCGCAGCTACGTGCAGGAAGGACTGCCGCTGCCGTCCTACGT
Organism: Gemmatimonadota bacterium; assembly: GCA_947462095.1. Lineage (GTDB taxonomy): Bacteria > Gemmatimonadota > Gemmatimonadetes > Gemmatimonadales > Gemmatimonadaceae > Gemmatimonas. The sequence continues at coordinate 4,258 of CANHNQ010000190.1, read as the reverse complement.
CGGACTCAAGGTCCGCAATCCGAACGAATTCGCGGCGGCCATTGTCGACACGAACAAGTTCCTTGGCCAGACCTTCCCCGATCAGATCATCAATCCGTCCATCACGCTCACGCTCTTCAAGAACGTCACCATCGATGCGGTCGGTGAATTCCAGAAGGGTGGACACCTGCTGAATGGCACCGGATTCCAGAACGCCGGTCTCGGCATCTGGCAGCCCTGCTTCGCCGCACAGAAGGCGCTGCGTGCCGCGGCCGCCGGTGACGCTTCGGCGCTCGCCAGTGTGAACGCCCGGGACCGCATGCGCTGCTCCATCGTGGCCGCGCAGCGTGACTACAGCTACTGGGTGGAAAGCGCGGACTTCTTCAAGCTCCGCAGCGTCTCGGTGTCGTACGAAGTGCCCAAGCGCTTCGCGCCCGGCGCCCGCAACATGACCGTGTCCCTCGCCGGACGGAATCTGTTCGTGAACACGGACTACACCGGCTCCGATCCGGAAACGGCCGACCAGCGCACCAGCACCTTCTCGCGCCGCGACTACTACAACTTCTCGACGTATCGCACGTTCTTGTTCAGCGTGAGGACGAGCTTCTGATGCCCACTATGACTGCCTTCTCCCCGATGACCCGCCGCGCCATGCCGGCGGCCGCCATCGCCCTCGCCGCCCTCCTCGGCGGCTGTGATTTCAAGGTCACCAACCCCGGCCCGCTCCTCGACGCGGATCTCAACAATGCCAGCGCCATTCCGGCGCTCGTGAATGGCATGGGAGGCGATCTCTCCAACGCCATCGGCAACTACCTCACCCGCGGTTCGCTCGCCGCATTCGAGCTGGCGCACTCCGGTAACTTCGCCGCTGAGCGTCGGTTCGCCGCCGGCACGATCGGCCCCGAAGACGTGAACGGCGACTGGGCACGCCTGCATACCGCGCGCTACGTGGCCGAAGCCGGCCTGGCGCGCATGAAGACGGTGCTCGGCACCTCCTTCGAAACCAACGTCAACACGCCACGGGCGTACCTGTACGCCGGCTACGCCAATCGCTTCCTCGGCGAGAACGTGTGCAACGCGGTGTACGACGGCGGACCGGCGCTGCCCAACAGCTCGCACTTCGTCCGTGCCGAAAGCCTGTTCACGCGCGCCCTCACCATCTCGCGGGCGCTGAACAACACGGCGCTCATCAACGCGGCCCTCGCCGGCCGCGCGCAGGTCTACGCCGATCAGGACAAGTGGGCCGAAGCATCGGCCGATGCCGCGCAGGTGCCGGTCACCTTCCGGCACAATGCGGTCTTCTCGCTCAACACCACGCGCGAGAACATGGACCTGGCCGCCCAGACCATCACGCGCCGCGAGGTGACGGTGTGGAACACGGTGTGGGTGGCTGACCGCGATCCGCGTGTGCTGTACGACACCGTGAAGACGGGCACGGCGATCACCAAGGGGCAGGACGGTGCCACCAACTTCTTCCGCCAGAAGAAGTACCTCACACTGGGCGATCCCGTGGCGCTCGCGAAGGGCACGGAAATGCTGCTCATTCGTGCCGAGGCCGCGCTGCGGGCCAACGATCTCACCAACGCGATGGTGTTCATTAATCAGGGCCGCACCGCCGCCTCGCTGGCGCCGCTCACCGCGACCACGATCAATGCGGCGTATGTGCACCTCATGCGCGAACGCGGCGCGGTGCTCTGGCTGGAAGGCCGTCGCCTGTTCGACCTCAAGCGGTGGCTGGCCGACGGCCGGAACACCACGCTGCAGGGGCGCAGCACCTGCATGCCGATCAGTCTCGAAGAGCGTGGCGCCAACCCCAACCTCAGCGGCGCGCAGTAAGCCACGTCGGTGGTGTCGTCGAAGACAAACGGGGGAGGGGCTCATGCCGCTCCCCCGTTTGCTATCCATCCCGCGAGTAACGTCGGTGCCCCTACGCCGGCCGACGCCACATCGCGAACGTCGTGCCGTCCACGTGGCGGAGCGGTACCGTACGGGCCAGGGCGTTCAGCGCCGCAAACACCCCCGGTGCATGCCCGGGCCCCGCGTAGTCATGCCAGAGCACGAGCCCGCCTGGCTTCACGATGCGCATCGCCTTGGCGGAATCACTTTCCACGTACGACCGGGCGTGGGAGCCGTCCACAAACACCAGATCGGCCCAGTCCAGAAAGGGCGTTTCGTCAAACTGCTTGCTGTCACCGTACAGCTGGTGCACGCGGCTGGCGACCGGCGTCCCGGTGTACAGGAACGCGTCGAACGCCGATTCGCTCAGCGCGAAATGGGTATCCGCATCCGTGTCTTTTGGTCCTTTGACGTATTCATGCTGCTGTGATGGCGCTAAAGTGATAGTAGTGATCGCGGAATGCTCCGGCGCGTTTCGACCCCACAGGTAGGCGGTCTTCCCGGTGCAGGTGCCAAATTCGAAGAGACAGTCCGCGCGTTTCGCCAGCACCGCCAAAATCCACGCCTCGGCATCGCTCGTACCGCCGGGTACCATGATCGGACCGCGCCCGATAAACGCCACCTCCGTCGCCACCGTCGGACCGAACGCGCCCGCGGTAAACACCGGGTCGACTTCGTGCAGCCGAATGCGCCTGATCGGCCACGGGCCAAACAGCCCCTGCTGCTTCCGGCGCGCCCGGTCGGCGAGCACCCGGACGGCCAGAGCGACGCACGCTATGCCCAGGAGCGCGGCAACGATCCATCCGGTCATTCGATTGAGGAGCGAGGGGAATTCATGGCGGGCGAGCGCGCCGACAGCCAGCGCGTTCTATTGTCGGAGGTCCGGACACATCCCGCTAGAGACGGTGGTGAGGTTCAACACGCGAGTGCCCGTCTTCCCTGTTCTTGCATCTCTTTCTGAACCCATGCGTCGTTCATTCCATTTTCTGATAAAGCTCTCGGCCAGTCTCGTCAGCATCTCCTGCGCCAGCTCCGCTCGCACGGCACCGCTCGAGCAGGCGTCCCCCGTACGGGCCCTCCCCGCCGGCGCCGACACGGCGGACAGCGCCAAGGCCGACGCCTTGCCACCCGGCTTTCGCGAGGCATTCGCCGAGTCCGACAGCCGCGCCCGCACCATCGCGTACTGGTATCAGTGTGTCGGCACCATCGCGCGCTTGCGGGCCGGCGGCACCTTCGGGGCCTCCGGGGCGGCGCCGCGTCTCATCTACTGCGAGCGCACAGCCGACGGGATTCCCATCGGTGGGGTGTACGACATCGACGCCACCTTCCGTACCGTGCGGCGCTTCAGCACCGTGCGACTCGATGGCACGCGCCCGCGCTTCACCGGTGCCATCGATACGGCTCGCGTCGCCATCGAAGCGAAACTGGTCAGTGACGTCACGCGCGCGATCACGCCGGCGTGGACGAAGCTGGGACGACCGTTTTCCGTCGTCCCGGTACCGCTGGCCAACGGCGCGCTCGAGGCGTGGGCGATCCCGCGCGCCACCAAGGCCCGCGCCCTCGTCACTGGTGGTGACGTCGCCTATGCGCGCAACACCGATGGCACGATCCGTCGCACCGTGGATCACACCACCACGTGGACGCAGCTCCCGCTCGCCGCCACCGGCGCGATCGTGCTGCGCAGTGCCGAACGTGACGTGGCCGCCGTGACGGATCTGGTCACGGCGCGCTATCACACCGACCTCGGTCGTGAGGTCACGGTGCAGACGACCACGATGTCGAGTACCCTCGTGCCGGGACTCGACCCGGCCACCGGCGCGCGCGTCGTGTGGCGGCACGTCGCCAAATCACCGGCGCGCTGACGCACATGTGCTCGAGGGCGCTGCGCGCGCGAGTGCTCCTTCGGCTCCTGGCACTCGCCGGGTTCGTGCTGTCGCCGCTCGTGCGACCTGCGGCGGCGCAGGAGTTCGTGCGGCAATCACTACTGATTGCCCCGTTTCTGAGCGACAACACACCCGGCGCATCGAAGCTCGCGCGACAGGTGGCCGAGGTCGGTCGGACACGCCTCGCCCAACGGGCCGATCCACGCGCGCTCAAGGTGCTCGAGGGATATCGGCTCGACAATCTGCTGCTCGAACTGAACTACACGTCGAAGACGTCCCTGGGTGATGCGGAACTCCGCTTCTTCGGGCAGCAGCTGCGGGCCGACGAAGTGCTCCTCACGCACCTTACCCAGCGGGATGGCGTGCTCGTACTGTCATCCCGATTGGCGGTGCTCCGCAGCTGGGGGATGCAACAGCCGTTGCCCACCGTGCGCGGCGCGACGGCCGCCCTCGTCACCGAAGCGCTCGCGCGCGAAATCATCAATGCCCGCGCGCAATTC
>CANHNQ010000189.1 GCA_947462095.1 Gemmatimonadota bacterium | reverse complement strand
GGCAGGTCGCTGACCGGCAATGCCCGGTAGGCCACCACGCCGAACGTCAGGATGGCCAGCATGACCAGCGTGGTCATGACCGGCCGTTTGATCCAGATCGCGCTCAAGTTCACTGGGCTGCCCCTCGCTTCCCGTCCGCGCCGTTGGCACCGCCGTTCGCACCGCCGTTCGCACCGCGCTTGCCCCTGCCGTTCGCTCCACGGCTCGCGCCGCTTGGGCCGCGCTTCGAGAGCGCACCGCGCAGTTCGACCTTGGCGCCGTCCTGCAGGCGATTCTGCCCTTCGATGATGATCTGCTCACCGCCGACGAGACCGCTGTCGAGCTTGACAAGCGTGCCCGACGGGCGACCGACCTTCACCCCGACGCGCTTGGCCTTGCCGTTCTCCACGAGATACACGAACGCCCCGTTGCTGGTCGTAACAACCGCCTCGGAGGGCACCGTGATCGCATCCTGCTCGACCATGAGCTCGAGGCCCACCGTCACGAACTGTCCCGGCCACAGCGAGCGATCGGCATTCCCCACCCGCGCCTTGAGCAGCACGGTGCCGGTGGCGCGATCGACCGCGTTGTCGATGAAGGTCAGTGTCCCGGTGCTCTTCGTGCTGCTGTCCCCCGCGTTGGGCACGATGTTGACCGAGAGCGCCTTGTCGAGACCGGCCCGGCGGCGCATTTCCTCGAAGGCCTGCTCGGGCACGCTGAAGCGCACCAGCACCGGCTGGAGTTCGTTGATGATCACAAGCGGCGGATCGGCCTGCGCCCGCACGAGGCTCCCCACGCGGAGGGTGATCTGCCCGGTGCGCCCGGAAATCGGGGCCGTGATCGTCGTGTTCTCGAGATCGAGCCGCGCCCGCTCCAGCGACGCCCGGCCGGCCGCCACCGTGGCGGCCAAGGCGGACGCCTCGGCGAAGGTCTGATCGAGCTGCTGACGGGTCACGTAGCCATCCTTGGCCAGCCCGGCGAAGCGCACCGAGTCACCCCGGGCCCGGAGCAGGGTGGCCTGATCGCGCGCCAGCGTACTCTGCAACCGATCGAGTTCGGCCCGGAACGGCCGCGGATCGATCTGGAAGAGCACCTGTCCCTGGCGGACTTCATCGCCCTCGGCGATGGCCACCCGGGTGAGCATCCCGGAGACGAGCGACTGGACCGCGACGGTCCGATTGGCCTCGATCTGACCATTCGCGGCCACGACATACGGAAGCGGCCCCTTCGTTACCGTCTGGGTTGAGACGACAGGCGCAGGGCGAGGTGGCCGTTTCTGCTCTTTGCAGGCGGCAAGTCCGAGCAGGGCGACGGACGACAGCGCCAGCAGTCGGCGCGACGGATCTATGGCGAACCGACGCGCGGAACGCGGCGGCATCACATTATCTGGCATTCGCAGGGCCGAACGGCGGATCGGGGAAGACGCTCAACCGACGACTCGAAAGTCGGTAAACGTCGTGGAGTGACTTCGTGAAGATAACGCCACCGAACGCCCATTCGTTGCATTGACATTCGGGGGGCAGGCGCCGCGGCCCCCCGGCGCCTGCCTGGCCGTGTCCGGGACGGTGTCCTACGCCACGATATTGAGCAGGCGCTTGGGCACGAAGATCACTTTCTTGATCTCGCCGTCGACGAACTTCGCGATGCCGGCATCGGCCATCGCGGCGGTCATCGCCGCATCCTGCGTGATATCGACCGCAACGCGGAGCTTGCCACGCACCTTGCCGTTCACCTGGACTACGAGATCGACTTCGTTGTCCACGAGCTGTGCCGGATCGAACGTCGGCCAGCCCGCGTCAAACACGCTCTCCGTATGCCCGAGCTGCTCCCAGCACTCCTCGGCGAAGTGGGGCGCATAGGCCGCCACCAGCTGCACCAGCGGCAGTACCTCGTCCCGGTGCACCGCACGGTCGCCCGAACGCACGTGATTGAGGCACTCCATCATGGCCGCGATCGCGGTGTTGTAGCTCAGGGTCGCCGTATCTTCGCCCACCTTCTTGATCGTGCGATGGATCTGTCGCGTCACGTTCGCGTCGAGTGCGACATCCGTGCGCGCATCACGGACCGACGCCCACAACCGGTCGAGGAACCGGCGCACACCGCTGATCCCCTGATCGCGGAAGTCGCCGCCCTCTTCGTACGGCCCCAGGAACATGAGATACATGCGGAACGCATCCGCGCCCCACTCTTCCATGTACACGTCGGGATTGATCACGTTGCCCTTCGACTTCGACATCTTCGCGCCTTCGCGAATGATCATGCCATGCGCGCGGAAGCGTGTGAACGGCTCTTCGAAATCGATGTGCCCCGCGTCCTTCATGACCATGGTCACGAAGCGCGAGTACAGCAGGTGCAACACCGCATGCTCGTTGCCGCCGATATACGAATCCACCGGCAGCCAGCGCTTGGTCAACTCCGTGTCGAACGCCACGTCGCCGCGCGTGGCACTCGGATAGCGCAGGAAATACCACGCGCTGTCGAGGAACGTGTCCGACACATCGGTTTCCCGACGGGCCGGTGCGCCGCACGTGGGGCACGGCACGCGAAACCACTCTTCATGGCGCGCCAGCGGCGAGATGCCGGAGTCGTCGGGCTTGAAGTCGGGGATGAACGGCAACTCCACCGGCAGCTGCGACTCGGGCACCGGCACGGTGCCGCAGGTGTCGCAGTAGATGATCGGGATCGGCGGCCCCCAGTAGCGCTGACGGGAGATGCACCAGTCGTGCAACCGGAAGTTCACCACCTTCGATCCATGTCCGCCGGCGGTGAGCCAGTCGGTTACGGTGAGCTTCGCGTCGGCGACCGCCTGCCCGTCAAAGGCGCCGGAATTCACCAGGCGCCCCTGCGCATCGTCGGTGTAGGCGGCATCGCCGAGGGGCGTGTCGGCGGCGTCGTCCGGACCGGCCACCACACGCACGATGGGCAGGCCGAACAGCTGCGCGAATTCGAAGTCCCGCTCGTCGTGCGCCGGCACGGCCATGATGGCACCCGTGCCGTATTCCATGAGCACGTAATCGGCGATCCAGATCGGGATGTTCGCGCCCGTGGCCGGATTCACGGCGGTCGCGCCGGTGAACACGCCCGTCTTCTCCTTGCTGCTCTTCCGCGCGATCAGATCCTGCTTCTTGGTCGCGTCCTGATAGCCCTGCACCGCCTCGCGCTGCGCATCGGTCGTGAGCGTAGCCACCAGCGGATGCTCGGGCGCCAGCACGAGGTACGTGGCGCCGAAAATCGTATCAGGACGCGTCGTGAACACCGTGACCGCTTCGTCGTGTCCGCTCACGCGGAACGACAGCTGGGCGCCCTCCGAGCGGCCGATCCAGTTCTTCTGCGCCGACTTAGTGATCGGCGACCAATCAAGCCACTCGAGGTTGTTCAGCAGCCGCTCGGCATACGCCGAAATGCGGAAGAACCACTGCTCGAGAAAGCGCTGTTCGACGGCCGTACCGCACCGCTCGCACAGCCCGCCTTCGACCTGCTCGTTGGCGAGCACGGTCATGTCGGTGGGGCACCAGTTCACCGCCGCCGCCTTCTTGTACGCCAGCCCCTGCTTGTACAGCTGCAGGAAGACCCATTGGGTCCACTTGTAGTAGTCCGGCCGCGATGTGTCGACCTTCTGGCGCCAATCGACCATCAACCCCGCACGCTCGAGCTGCCGCTGAAAATTCCCGACGTTCTTCGGCGTGAGCTCCATCGGATGCGCGCCGATCTTGAGCGCGTAGTTCTCCGAGTGGATGCCGAACGCATCGTAGCCGAGCGGCTGGAACACGTCGTGTCCGAGCAGGCGGTGGTAACGGGCCGAGATGTCGCTGCCGGTGAACGCGAACAGGTTCCCCACGTGCAGCCCTTCGGCCGACGGATACGGGAACATCATGAGCGCGTAGAACGGACGCGCCGCGCTGTCGAGGGCGGCGTGGTTCGTGCCACGCTCAGCCCAGCGGGCGCGCCACTTGGGCTCGATCAGCGCGGGGGCGTAGGGGGTCGGGAGGGTGGGATCGGACATACCGTAACTTACTGCAACGGCCAACGGCTGAGGGAGCACTCTTGAACGGCCAACGGCTTAGGGAGCAGGAGGGAGGGTCTCAGGGTGGAGGGTGCAGGACAGCGGCGTCGTGTTCCTGCCTCCTCCTTCCTGACGCCCTCCCTCCTGCCGCCTAAGCCGTTGGCAGTTTTCTACCGACGGAAGAGATACGCCGCCTGTTCCAGCCTTGCCCCCTGCTCGTCGCACACCGCGAACTTCCCACCCGAATACAGGGTGGCGCCGCCGAAGCGGCCGTCCTTGGTGAGCGCGTAAAACTCCAGGTCGAACGTCGGGCGGCCGTTGGGGCCCATCAGGCGCGTTTCGGTCATGGCCACCACGCGCTCGAGGGTCTTCAGACACGCCTCCTGCGGTCCGAGCCCCTGACGCATGAACTCCACGATCAGGAACGACGCGCAGGTCTTGATGTTCGCCTCGCCACGGCCCGTGCTGCCGGCGGCGCCGACTAAGTTGTCGCAGTACTGCCCGGCGCCGATGATCGGCGAGTCCCCGATGCGGCCGGGCACCTTCCACGCCATGCCGCTGGTGGTCGTCACCGAGCCGATGTCGCCCGCTCCGTTCACGGCGTTCATGTTGAT
>CANHNQ010000188.1 GCA_947462095.1 Gemmatimonadota bacterium | reverse complement strand
GCGGCGCCGGCAGTGCGCTGCAAACCACGATGTACGGCAGCGACCAGTACATCTACCAGTACGAAAACGAACTCGGCGCGCCGTGGAAGAATCCGAAGCTGTGGGAGAAGCTGTCGTATCCCTTCTGGCACGCCGACCGCATCACCACGCCCACCATGTTCCTCGGTGGCGAAAAAGACTTCAACGTCCCCATCGCCGGCGGCGAGCAGATGTATCAGGCGCTCAAGTCACTCGGCGTGCCGACGCAGATGATCGTGTATCCCGGACAGTTCCACGGGATTTCGCGACCGAGCTTCGTGAAGGACCGGTATGATCGGTACGTGGGGTGGTATGCGAAGTACTTGATGGGAGTGACGCAGTAAGGGCGTCAGTCGAGTTGACCAACGCCAGGAGCCAATTGCTCCTGGCGCTTCGGTTTTTGTCGTCGCAGTTTCGGACCAATGCAAAATCCCCCTATTCGAGTGATTGCCGCCGTCGTCCGATCTGGCGACCGTTTTCTGATATGCCAACGTCCGTCTCATAAGCGACACGGCGGCCTCTGGGAGTTTCCCGGCGGCAAGTGCGAAGCCGGTGAGACCGACGCGCAGGCGATCACGCGAGAGCTGGCTGAGGAACTCGGCGTCGAGGTGACGGCGGTTGGAGGCGCACTCTTCTCGGCCTCCGATCCCGACTCGCCATTCGTCATTGCATTTCTCCCCGTCGATATCATGGGCGAGCCAGTCTGTCTCGAGCACGCAGCACTCGCTTGGGCATCTCGACACGAAATGCCCGCATACGAACTCGCCCCGAGCGATGCGCGCTTCGTGAACTTTCTCGGACGCGATGGATGAGCTTACCTATTGGCCTGTACGATCAGCTCGTGACTGAAGAGCTGGCCGCGCGACTGAACACGATGGGCGATGCGGCACAAACGGATGAACTCGCCAGCGGAGAAGCGACCGGCCCACTACTCGACCTCTTGTCGAACACGATGTCGCGACTGCTGGAGTCGTTCGAAACCGACCCGCGAGATTCGCTGCTCAAGCAGCTAGAGCTGGTGAACGGTGTCCTGTTGCACCTTCGCCAGCAGACGAGCGGAGAGGGGCGCGACGCCATCGCGCTTCCACAGACACCAGCTCGCCGGCTGCGCGCGATTCGCGTCGGCGGCGAGGAAGCGCGCCTCCCCGAGACCGGTCTTGCCGCTCCGTGGCTGTTCACGGCAGCAAAAGCTTCCCCATCGCTGTACCACGAAATTCAGCGTGAGGCGACCGACTGCGACCAGATCGACATTCTGGTCAGCTTCATCACCGTGTCTGGGGTGCGAAAGCTGATGGAGGTGCTGCAGCGTGCGACGGCGCCAGATGCAAGCGGTGTGGGTCGGACGCGCATACGCGTATTGACAACGACCTACACCGGAGCAACGGAACAGGTCGCGCTGGACATGCTCGCTCGGCTCACTGGATGTGAAGTGAAGGTCTCGCTGGACGGGCGACGTACGCGCTTGCACGCCAAGGCCTGGATCTTCCATCGCGCCACCGGCTTTGGTTCGGCCTACATCGGGAGCGCCAATCTTTCGGGCGCAGCGCTGCTGGGGGGCTTGGAGTGGACCGTCAAGCTCACGGAACACACCCAGCGTGTCATTTTCGAACGTGCGAAGGCGCATTTCGAGACACTCTGGGAAGACAATGAGTTCTCGAGATATGATCCGGATGATGCCGATTGCCATCAAACGCTGGCGCGCGCCCTCTCGAAGGAAACGGGGCGTTTCGACACGAGCACGCCCGTGTTGTTCGACATCACGGCAAAGCAGTACCAAACGGACATTCTCGAACAGCTTGCATTTGAACGGGCGCACGGGAGAACCCGAAACCTGCTCGTTGCGGCGACCGGCACCGGAAAGACCGTTATGGCGGCACTCGACTACAAAGAGCAAGTGCGCGCAGCGGGCTCGCGGCCGCGACTGCTCTTTGTGGCACACAGGGAAGAGCTGCTGTCGCAAGCGCTCACCACATACCGTGCGGTACTCCGCGACTACAGCTTTGGGGCAACGCTGGTTGGCGGGCAACAGCCGGATTCCGTCGATCACCTGTTCGCCAGCATTCAAAGCCTGACATCGCAGCGAATCGTTGAACGAAAGGGCGCCACGCATTGGCATACCGTCGTCATCGACGAATGCCATCGCATCGCCGCGCCACAGTTTGACGCCCTCGCGCGCAGCGTGCAGCCCAAGCTCCTGCTTGGCCTGACGGCTACGCCAGAGCGAACCGATGGCGTACCGATCGCGACGTATTTCGATTCTCGACCCGATGGGGCACCCGCTGCCGAGCTTCGACTGTGGCAAGCGCTGGATCTCCAGTTGTTGGCGCCGTTCGAATATTTCGGATGCAACGACGAGACTGACTTCTCTGATGTGCAGTGGAACGGCGCCGGGGAGACAGCGGCGTTGGACAGGCTCCTCACGGGCAATCACGTGCGCGCTCGCATGGTGATCCACGAGTGGAATCGCCTGTCCGGAGATGCGAGAGCCACGAAGGCTATCGTCTTCTGCGTCTCAGTGAATCACGCGCGGTTCATGACGGAGCAGTTCGAGAAGGCGGGGCTGCCGGTCGTGTGTCTCACCGGCGACTCGTCAGACGTAGAACGGAGGGAGGCACCGCAACGCCTCGCGCGCGGTGAAATCTGCGCGATCGTGACCGTCGACCTGTACAACGAAGGCGTCGACATCCCAAGCGCCGACACCCTGCTCTTTCTTCGCCCGACGCAGAGCGCCTTGGTGTTCCAGCAGCAGCTGGGACGCGGGCTTCGCCTCCACGACGGGAAGAGTAGCTGCCTCGTCCTCGACTTCGTCGGACGCCATCGGTCGGACTTCCGATTCGACAAGCTGATATCGTCGGTAACGGGCCTGAGCCGACGCGAAGTACTGAAGGGACTCGAGGAGGGGTTCTCGACCTTGCCCAGTGGATGCCACATCCACCTCGAGGCACAGGCGCGTGATCGCGTGCTCGCGAATCTCCGATCAGCGGCACAACAGACGTGGGGACGGCTGCGCAACGAGCTGCAGAGCTATGCCGCGATAACGGGGCGCGTCTCAGTGCGACTCGCCGATTTTCTGCACGATCAGGACATCGAGTTATCCGAGATCTATCGCGACGCGACGCCTGGCGGCTGGACGTCGCTACGCCGAGCCGCCGGCTTGCTTCCGCGCGACGAGGCGACCGAGCCTGAGGCTCTCACGTCGCGTTCGCTTCGCCATTTGCTGCACGTCGACGATCCCGCTCAGATCAGCGTCATTCGGAGAGTCGCGGAGGCTGGAGGGACGTACTCGCCGAGAAGCACGACGGAGCGGTTACGGGCACAAATGCTCACGTATCAAGTCGAGCACGCAGGCAATCATTCGTTTGACGCGTTGTCGGCAAAGCTCGAGCTCCAACCGCACGTGCGAGCGGAGTTGAGCGAGCTGGCCGATGTCCTCGAGTCGAGAAGCCGCGTCACCGCACGCGCCATCCCCGGATTCGACGATGTCCCACTAGTGCTACACGCGCGATACGAGCGTCGCGAGATTCTCACCGCCATCGGCCTGCACACGGCCACGGCCCGTCCGGCCTCCCGCGAAGGCGTGCTGCGTCTGCAGGAGAAAAGAGTCGAGGTGATGTTTGTGACGCTCGATAAGTCCGACGGGTTTCGCGATCAGGTCGCGTATCACGACTACGCCGTCAGCCCGACGCGCTTTCATTGGGAAACGCAGAACTCGGCGGGTCCGAACACGGCGGCGGGTCGGCGCTACATCGAAAGCGCCACCAACGGCTGGTCCTTCCAACTCTTCGTGCGAGAGACGCCCAAGCACGCCTTCGTCGCCTGCGGTGGCGTGCGCGTTGCGAAGCCCACCGACGTCTCTGGCGAGCGCCCCATGTCAATTTTCTGGACGCTCGATGTGCCGCTACCACTCGCGGTGTTCGGGGCGTTCAGTGTGCTCAAGCAGGGCCGCTAAGCCCGCCCCCGCGCCCCGCGTACCCACGCCGTCACCACCATCAGTCCACCAAGCACCCCGAGCCCGACCAACACCCCAACTGTCCCCTGCAACGCGACCCCGCGCACGGCGAAGAAGAACGCTGCCACACTCGCCGCGCCCAGTAGCCAGCCGGCGCGCTCGAGGCGGGTCCAGCCGCCCATCACCGGCCGAGTAGTGTCCGCGATCAGCACAGAGCGCCACCGCGGCCAGTCCCAGGCCAGCAGCCACAGGTTGGCCAGCAGCATCGCCACCGTGATCATCGGCGTCCCTTTGAACTCGATCGCGATCGTGATCACCACGACGTTCACGAGAATGGGCAGGAACAGCACCGCACCGTAGAACGCGGTGGCGGGAATGAGCAGCAGCACGCCGGCCAGCACCTGCGAGAGGCCGAGGAAGCGCCAATAGCCGCCGGTCTGGTACATCGCTTCGAAGAACGCGCCCACCGACGTGTCCACGCCCAGTGACGTGAACCGCTCGCCCATCAGCTTCACGCTGCCGGTCGGGATGAACGCGACGGCCAGCAAGATGCGGCACATCAGCGTGAAACGCGCGGCGGCGGGGTGCTGCATCACGCGGGCGTTCAGCGCATCGAGCGGGCGCAGGGATTCGTCGGAGGGCATGCGCCAATGTACGGAGCGCGACGCGATCAGGATTCGGCACTGGCATCCCCTCACGCACCACCCTCGCACGCACTACCATCCCAGCATGCCGATCTCCGCGCTGCCCCGAACGCTGCGTCGCGCCCTCACGCTTGCCGTCGGCGCCATCGCCCTCGGCGCCTGCCAT
>CANHNQ010000187.1 GCA_947462095.1 Gemmatimonadota bacterium | reverse complement strand
ACTTGGTTGTTGCGCAGGCCGGAGACACCGGCAAAGAGAGAACGAAGCATCTGTGAAAATCCTCGTGGGTCAGGTCGCGATCAGGCGCGCACTTGGGTGAGCTGCGACATCGGCACGCTGAGCGCATCGCCGATGATCAGGATGGGGTTGCCGCTTTCGTACCGCATGCCGGTGATCCGTCCGGCGGTGTACGTCTTCGCTGCTTGCCACGGGCCGCCATCCGTTGCGACCTCGAACTTGTACGTGTACTTCCCGGGCGTGAGCGGTGGGGTCCATGTGCAGCTGCCAAGCTCGAATGACATCTGCCCGCCCTTCACTTCGCCGACGTTCGCTGAGGAAATCGTCCGCCCCTTGTCGTCGATCATGCTGATCCGACCGACACCCTTCTGAGTGCCGCTGTCCACGACGACGGTGCCGTTTCCAGTCTTGTCCACGAACGTGGTGTTGCCGAGGGTCACGCCGATCTTGCCGACGGTGCCCATCGCCATCTGCCCTTCGATCAACTGCGCGAGGTTGTCCGCGCGCTCACTCTGCGACGTCGCGAGCGCCGTGATCGCGTCGGCCGTCTGCGATGCCGACGCCGTCTGCGCCGCCATCGACTTGTTCATCGTGATCAACTGTTCGACGCTCGAGAACTGGGCGAGCTGCGCCGCCATGTCCTTGCCGTCCATCGGGTTCAGAGGGTCCTGATTCTTCAGCTGGGCCACGAGCATCTTGAGGAACTCATCCTGGCCCATCGCGCTGGTCTTGGAGAGGCCACTGAGCTTCGTCGACGGCTCGGCGGTGCCGACCGGCGGTGTTGCGCCCGGTGGCGTTGCGCCCGTTGGCGTCACACCGGTCGGTGCGGCGCTCTGGGGGTCCGTCGTCGCGTAGGTCGGCTTGATCGTGTTCGGATCAAACGCGCTGGCGACGTTCCGCGTAGCGGTGATCATCACTTGGTCCCGTTGAAAAGATTCTGCCAGCCGCGCTGTTTCGCCTCTTCGCGCTGCCGATCCCGCGCGTCCTGCTCCTGCTGCTCGCGACGGGCATCCTGCTGCTTATCCCAGTCGCGGCCCGTAGCCCGGTCGCGCTGACTCTGCGATTGTGCCCCTTCGCCCGACGTGGTGTGCGTCGTGCCGTTCATACGGAGCGCCTCGCGTTCACTGCCCAGCGTGCGCGACGCGTCACCCTGGTCCGGCTTCGACGTACCGCTGATGCGCACGCTGTCGGCTTCGAGTCCATGACGGCCCAGCGACTCCTGCAATTCACCCGTACGCAGCTTCATCCGTTCGGCGCTCGACGCATCGGTGGAGATGAGCGTGTCCACGACGTTGCCGCGCAGGTCGACGGTGATACGGTCCTGCGTTCCGTTCGCGTTCTCGACGTTGAGCGTCATGCGCGAGAGCGGACCGGCCGGCGCATCCGCGCGCATGGCCTGAATGTCCGATACTCGCTGCGCCTGCTCGCTGCCGGCCGCCTGCCCTGCAGACGCGGACGTGCCGCGCTCGGCACCGGTCGTTGGCATGCCACCGTGGGCGTTACCGTGCATCGCGCCAACGCTCGCCGAAGCGCTGGTCGAATCACTCGCCGTGTCCTGCTTGGCGCGGCCGAGCGTTCGTCCGTCATTGATCGGATGTCCGCTTTCATCGCGTGTGCTACGTCCGAACCCGTTGCCACTCGGCGCGCCGTTGGCATCGGCCACGCGGGCGACCTGCGCCACACCCGCCACACCGGCGACCTGCGCCACGCCCGCCGGCGCGGTGTTCGCCAGAGCACGCCCGTCGTGGTTCTCGAGCTCGAGATGTCCGGGGTCCTTCATGCCCAGCGTGCGAAGCCCTTCTTCTTTCGCGATGCGCTGCAGGCGGGCGAAACCCTGGGCGTTCTCCCATGAGCCGTCGACGATCACATCGACCGCGTCACCACGCGTATGCGCGGAATCGTGTGTCCACGTGACCACGGCACCGGGACGCGTGCGTCCCTGTTCGAACAGATGGTCCTGCCGTTCCTGCGAGCGGGCCGTTTCGACGATGGCAACGTCGTGGCCGTACTCGCCCTTCATGCGATCGATCACGCGCTGTACCCGCGAGCGGAGTGCCGGGGTGACGGCCTCGAGATCCTTGTTCGGCGTGGTCGGGTCAGCGGCTGACGCCGCGATCGCTGCCGCCAGTGCCGCAGCGGTCGCGGTCGCGTTTGCGGTCGCCGCGGCGGCGGCGTGATCCGCGATCTCCGTACCGGCCGGCGTCCCCGCCTTCGACAGCAGCGCGTCCAGCGCGGCACGGGCGTCGGCACCGCGCACATCACCGACGGCCATCAACTGCTCGAGCGAGGTGCCACGCGTGGTGGCAATGCGCGAGAGCACGGCAAGGGCGTTGCGGTCACCTTCGATCTCACCCGCCCCGCCGAGCTGCGCGCTGATCCGCTGCGCCGCACGGGAGAGGCCGAGCACGCCGTTGGTGCCGCGGTGCTTCGCGTACGTGGGCAGGTCGATGATCCCGTCGGGGGACGACTCGGTTGGCGCAACAACCGGCGGGACGCCAACCATCGGCGCGCGGTCGATCGACGTGTTCAGAATACCGTAGCGGAGCGCTTCACTCACGTCCTGCGCCGACTGCTGGGCGTCGCGATCGTGCGAGAGATGTGGCAGCGCGGTCCGCACGCCCTGTTCCCCGGGAAACGCGCCGTTGCCGGTGAGGGGGTTGCCCGTTGCGTCATCCGTGGTGGGTTCGGCCGCCGCGTCATCGAGCAGCGTGTCCACGAGCGAGGCGCTTTCGGCCGGAAGCTGCTGCATCAGATCGGTGCGCACGCGGGAACCGGCACCCGAGATCAGCGCGAGTATGGCGGAGAACTCAGCGCGCGACACGCTGCGCTTCTTCTCCCCGTCGTTCACGGCGTCCGGCTCGGTGTGGTCGCTGTCCACGCGGGCCGTCCGGTCGATGCCCCGTGCGGCGACCCGTTCCGGGCGCGCGGCGGCGGTGCTGACCGCGTTCATCACGTTCACAGTGAACCGCCCGGCGCCTTGCTGCTCCCCTTGCTGATGGCCGCCGCACGTGTGGCCGACATCGCCGTCAGGATCCCCGCTGCTTGCCGATCGCTCATCATGCCGAGGATCGTGCGGATATCGCCGTCGGTCATCTGGTCGAGCACCTTGGCCGCGTCCTTGGCCGACATCGCCGAAAAGATCTTGGCGAGGCGCTGTTCGGGGAGCGCCGTTGGCATGGCCGCCTCGCGCGCTTGCTTCACAACGGCCGGCGTTGATGTGGCCGGCGCGACCCGCGTCTCGACGGACTTGCCCTCAACCGGCGTTGCCGATGTGGACTTCAGTTCGTGACGCGCCGCGTCGAGCTGACGAATGCTGTCGGCCGGCGTCATCGGTGCGGCGGCTTCGTGCGTGCCCGGCATGTCCATGCCGCGCGCGTTGCCGTGGGCGGCGCCATCGGCTTCGCCATCGGCTTCGCCATCGGCCGGAACACTGTCGTGCGCGGCCGCCGCGTGGTGCGTGGAATCCGCCGTCGTGGAATCGGTCGGCGGGTGTGCCTTCAGGCTGTCGGCCACGTGCGTCGAGTCAGCCGTGTACCTGGCCGACGTCTTCATATACGCGTACCCCGTGCCGCCACCGAGGCCGGCGAGGAGTCCAATCGCGATCGGGATGATCAGCTGCTTCATGAAGGCGAACCATCAGTGGGGGTGTTGCGCGCCGCGGCGTCATCCGCTGCATTCAACCCTGCTTTACGCGAGAACTGCGCCAGAGCGATCTCGTCCATCGCCACGCGGTCACGATGGGCGCTCTCAGCCCGCCAAGTGTCGGTGTGGCGGGACTTTAGGCGATCGAGCACGCGCCGGTCGCGCGCCGCGGCTTCCAACAAACCCTGCGCGTTCTGCACGTCGTGATCGGCAAGCTTTGCCGCATCATCGGCCAAAAGCACCCGTTCATCGAGCGAGGCCAGCACGTAGTCGAGCAAATGGAGATGCCCGATGAGCGGGCCGCTGTTCGCGGTCGTGGACATCTGCTGCTTACTGTGATCGCGCAGGCTCGCCATCTCGTCTTTCGCGCGATGCGCCGCCTCGGCACTCTCACGTGCACCGGCCAGCGCGCGCGCCTTCGCCTGCTCGTGCTGCTCGCGCAGTTCGAGGATGCGCTGCAACCGGAACTTGAAGCTCACGGACGTCTCCGCACCGACGACTCGATCGCCTCAGCGATCTGGGCGAGTGCACTGTACGTGTCGCCATAGGGCGTGCTCTCATCGGGGCGCTGCTGCAGGAACTCGAGCACGCGCTGCCGATAGATGATGGCGGCGTCCACATAGGGATCGCTCCCCTTCTGGTACGCGCCGACCATGATCAGATCTTCCTTCTCGCGATACGCTGCTTCGAGTCGCAGCATCGCACTGCCCGCGCGCCGCTGCACGTCGTTCGTGATGGCGTCCTTCACGCGACTCTTTGAATCGAGCACGTCGATGGCGGGAAAGTGATTCTGCGCCGCCAGGCGACGCGTGAGCACGATGTGGCCATCGAGAATCGAGCGCGAAGCATCGGCCACCGGCTCGTTGAAGTCGTCGCCGTCCACCAGCACGGTGTAGATGCCGGTGATCCCACCGGTGGTGGCATTGCCGGCGCGCTCGAGCAAGCGCGGCAGATTGGCGAACACCGAGGGCGGATACCCCTTGGTGGTGGGCGGCTCGCCGGTGGCGAGTCCGATTTCACGCCAGGCCATCGCCACGCGCGTGACCGAATCCACCATGAGCAGCACCTGCTTCCCCTGATCACGGAAGTACTCCGCGATGGCCGTGGCCACGAGGGCACCGCGGGCGCGCACGAGTGCGGCCTGATCGCCGGTGGCCACGATCACCACGGAGCGGGCGAGTCCTTCTTCACCCAGCGAGTTCTCGATGAACTCGCGCACTTCGCGGCCGCGTTCACCGAGCAGCGCGATCACGTTCACATCGGCCTGCGCGT
>CANHNQ010000186.1 GCA_947462095.1 Gemmatimonadota bacterium | reverse complement strand
GCCGCGGAGTATCCGGTAAATGCCTACAGCGGATCGCGGCGTCTAACGTCGCCCGTCTGCCGCGCAGTGCGATTTCGCACTGCGCCTGCAACGACGTGACGGAGCTACTTGTGGCGGAACGTGATGCGTCCGCGGCTCAGATCATACGGTGAGACTTCGACCGTGACCTTGTCACCGGCGAGGATGCGGATGCGGAACTTGCGCATCTTTCCCGCCATGGTGGCCAGCAATGAATGTCCGTTTTCGAGATCGACACGGAACATCGCGCTGGGCAGAACGTCCGATACGACTCCCTCGAATTCGATGGCGTCTTCCTTCATACAACCTCCTTGGTCATGCGCACGTCGTACTAGGTCGTGGAACCGGAGTCGATTGGCGCATCCTGAAGGAGCGCCTCGAGAGCCGTCCGGAGTTGATCGATACAGCGGCCCGCGAGTTCGAGGGACGCATAGCCTTCGCGTTCCAGCGACTCCGGATGCCAATGCCACGTGGCTTCGCTCGTGGCCGAGGGAAGACAGGTCTCTTCCCAAACCGACTGCGGAGTGGCCGGCACCTGCCGCCATCCACGCCGTTCTGGGGCGTGTTCGCCGCGCGGAGCGATCACGCCACGCCACACGATGCACAGCAACTGTCCGGCGGCCGGCACATCGGTGCCATTGCGCAGCCACGCGACCGTGAGGGCGACGGGGCCGAGCTGGACGATACACCGATCGGGCGACAGGCGAACCGTGGGCGGTTCGATGGACGTCTGGACCGCCAGCACCTTCGTGGCCGCCACGAGACCTTCGGACAAACGAGCAAATTCGCGCGTGCAGACAGCCTGAGCGCGGTGTGACGACAAAAATGAAGTGCGAGCAGCTGTATCGCGCGGATCAAACGCGCGTTCGGCGGGTGCGCTCTCAATCATGCGTGGTTCCCGGTGAGAGGGGACAACGCCGAAGCGCCGTGTGTCGGACAGAGGTCCGGGCACACGGCGCTTCGGGACGTCATACGTGGTTCGCGCGAGGCGAAACACTCATGACGAAAGGGCTGAAGGCCCGAATTAGCGACCCATCCGCGTGACGTTCTCAGCGGCCGGACCCTTCTGGCCCTGCACGATGTCGAACTCAACGGTCTCGCCTTCGGTCAGCGACTTGAAGCCGCCGCCCTGGATGGCGGAATGGTGAACGAAGCAATCCTTCTGTCCGTTCGCCGGGGTGATGAAGCCGAAGCCCTTGGCGTCGTTGAACCACTTGACAGTGCCGGTCGTACGCATCGCGATACTCCTGTTTCTGATTTGGTGCTGGTGTCAGTCGGAGCACGCGGACAGACGAGCCGATGCAGAACGGAACCAACCACCTGGTACTCGTGATCAACCTCACGACGGTCGCCACCACTCGGTGACTGCGCTGCAAACAAAAAAAGGCCCGCTCGATTTGGCAGGCCCGTTTCTATCGGAACTTGTCCATACGCCGAGGCGCATGCATCGCTGAAAGGAAGGTACAAGGTCCTCCCCGGAAACGCAAACACTCCGTCAACTATTTTTTCGTGCGCCCAGTCGCCTAGCTCCATGTGGCACCGTGACTTGCCTCCATCCACGAGCGACCCGGGAGGGGCATGGCCGCCGGCAGGGTCGAGCTCGCCGGCTCGCCGCGCCCCGCCCGCCGTCAATCGGCGGCTATACTCCGGCATGGCACGAATTTCCCGGGATCGAGACGACGTACACATCGCCCTGCTGCGAGGCGTCAATGTGGGTGGGACCAAGAAGGTGCCGATGCTGGAGCTCCGCGAGCTCGCGCGCGGCCTCGGCTTCGGCAATCCCCGCACGCTGCTGAACAGCGGCAATCTGGTGTATGCGGCGCACGGCAAGCCCGCCGAGGACGCGGCGATCGCCCTCGAGCAGGGGATCCTCCAGCGCATGAAGGTGTCCACGCGGGTCGTCGTGGTCACCGCCGCGGAACTCGATCGCATCATCGACGACAATCCCATCGAGGGTGACGACGTGGACCCGAGCTGTCTGTTCGTGTCCATCTGGCGTGACGCCTCCGATCGCCATGCCCTGTTGCCGCTCCTCGAGCAGGATTGGGGCGGGGAGCGCCTCCACGTCGGATCGCGCGCGGCCTATCAGCATGCCCCCGACGGCGCCTCGGACAGCGAGCTGGTGGATGCCGTCGCCGCAATCCTCGGCGACCGGGTGACGGCGCGTAACTGGAATACCATCGGCAAGCTTCAGGAGCTGGTCGACGACGTCGCGGCGGCCGCCAACGAAGACGCGTAGTCCGTGACGGGCGGACGGTATCTCCTCGTCGTGCTGTCGCTTGGGGCGCTGGTGCTGCTTCGGCTCACCTCGACCCGCCTGAGCGCCCAGGATGAGGCGTCGGTGCAGCGCGCAGCCCTGCTCACGCTGTTTCGGGAGCGTGAGCACGCCCGGCAGCTCGTGTTCTGGCACGACGCCACGCACGCGTTGCCGGCGTGGCAGCTGCTGCGCGAGGCCGGTCTGCTGCTCGACGCCCCGCCGCCGGACACGGCGGCGCTCGCCCTGCCAATACCGGTGCACCTCGAGTCGCTGGCGACCATGGAGCAGCAGTTCCGCGCGTCCCCCGACGGATGGGAAACGTGGTTCAAACGATTCCCCGCCAGCAGTGGGATCATCGCGCTCACCCGTCCCGCGTTGCTCCCGGTATCCGCCGATGGCCTCCCGCGCGCGAGCGTCGTGGTGGCCCGGACGTGCGGCGAGCACTGCCACTCGGCCTGGCGTGTCACCCTGCAACGCGCCACCGATGGCCAGTGGCGCACGCGTGCCGTGGAGCCCCTCACGCTGCCGCGTGACTGACGGTCGCCCGTGACTCGCGGGTAGCGCCGTCCCGCCCCACTCCGCAGTATTTCGGCAGCGGGGGAGCCGTTACGCTTCCCTCAACTCTCACTTGGTCACGGCGCGCATGCTCAAGACAGTCGGCATCATTCTCGTTCTGCTCGTGGGCGCCCTGCTGCTCATGGCGTCGCGGCAGCCGGATGCGTTCGCCATCGAACGCGCAGTGGTCGTGTCCGCGCCCGCTGAGGTGATCTATCCGAAGATCGCCGACTTGCATCAGTGGAGCGCGTGGTCGCCGTACGAGAAGCTCGACGCGCAGATGAAGAAGGTGTTCAATGGTACGCCGGGCGCGGCTGGTGCGAGCTACTACTGGAGCGGCAACGCGAAGGCGGGCGAAGGCACCATCACCGTGCGCGAGCTGATGCCGCCGTCGAAGATCACGATGCAGCTCGATATGCTGAAGCCGATCGAAGGACACAACGTGATCGAGTTCAATCTCGAGCCGGCCGACGGCGGCACGCGCGTCACGTGGGCGATGCGGGGGCCGAATTCGTTCCTGTCCAAGATCATCGGGCTTTTCATGAACATGGACACCATGATCGGGAAGGACTTCGAGGACGGACTGGCCTCGCTCAAGTCGCAGGTGGAGATGAAGTGACCCCCGAGGCCGTAGCCGACGGGCTCGGTACGCCGAGCGAGGCGGCGCCCCGCGACGGGTCGTTGTGGGGATCGGATCACCCTGACCGTTGGTACGTGGCGCTCGCGGGGTACGCCGGCGCGATCGCCGCCGTGCCATCGGGCCGGCTCCTGGAGCACGATACGTGGTACCGCACCGAGCTGCCGACGCTGATCGCGTCGCGCACGCCGGGCCATGTAGAGCACGACGAAATGGTGCGCATCACCGAGTGGAAGATGGCGCGGGGGGTGTGGCGCGCCCCGAATCTCGTACTGGTGCGCAGCAATACGCCGGAGGATGTGGTCCGGGCGAGCCGGTCGGCCGCCGAGCAGATTCCGCACCCCACGAAGCCGGTGACCGCGCTGGTGGCGCTCAAGGGCGTTGGTGCCGCGACGGCGTCGGCGTTGCTGGCGGTGATGGCGCCATCGGTCTATCCGTTTTTCGACGAGGATGTAGCGGCGCAGGTGCCACCGCTCGGGCCCGTGGCGTGGACCAACGGCTACTACGCCAAGTACGCGGCGGCTCTGCGCGAGCGCGCGGCGCAGCTGTCAGCGGTATTTGCGCGCGAGTTCACGCCGGTCATGGTGGAGCGCGCCCTCTGGGCGACACGCGCCGCCGCCACGCGGGATGTCACTGCGTGACCACGGCTGATGTGGTGATCTGCGGCGCCGGCATCGCGGGCATCGCCACGGCGCACGCGCTCGCGGTCACGCACGGCGTTCGCCACGTGCTGCTGGTGGACGATCGCGCGCCGCTCACGCTCACCAGTGACAAGAGCACCGAAGCGTATCGCAATTGGTGGCCGGGGCCCGACGACGCGATGGTTCGGCTCGTGAATCGCAGCATCGACCTGCTGGAGCGGTGGTCCGATGCCAGTGATGATCGCTTCGGTCTTAATCGACGTGGCTATCTGTACACGACGAGCGATCCCGACACGGCGGCGCGTTTCGTGGCGGATGCACAGCGTGCGACGGAGCAGGGCGCCGGTGTGGTGCGCACGTATCGTTCGGTGACCGAGGCGTCCTCGTACCAGCGCAGCCCGCACCGCGGCTTTCGTGGAGTGCCCGAGGGTGCCGACCTCTTTCTCGATCGCGACGCGATTCGCCAGCACTTTCCGTGGATGCACCCCGATATCGTCGCGGTACTGCACGCGCGCCGATGCGGATGGTTCAGCGGACAGCAGCTGGGCATGTATCTGCTGGAGGAAGCACGCGCGGCCGGCGTGCAGTTGGTGAGTGGCCGTGTGGAGCGCGTGCGGCAGAGCTCGGGTGCGGTGGACGCGGTGGAGGTGGCCTGCACCGACGGCACCACGCTGCGTATTGCCACGCCAGTGTTCGTGAATGCAGCCGGCCCGTATGCGGCGCAGGTGGGCGCCTTGGCTGGCGCCGAGTTGCCCCTGTTCTCTGAAGCGCACTACAAGATCGCGATGGAGGACACCGCCGGTGTGATCGATCGCGACACCGGCCTCGTGATTCTCGACGAT
>CANHNQ010000185.1 GCA_947462095.1 Gemmatimonadota bacterium | reverse complement strand
GCGTGCCGCTGGCGATTTCCACCGCCCAGTAGTCCCGCCCGTCGAACCACACGTGGCGACGGCCCGTGGGATCGCCACCGAACGAATAGCGGATCTTCGTGAGCAGTTTGCTGCGCGCACCGGTGGCCAGATCGATCGTGTAGACATCGAGATCGCGTCGACCGAACATCTGCCCGAACGGATACGGCGTGCGGTCGGTCTCCGTCGCAAAGCGATCGCCTTCGAGCACGGTGGCCTGCTCGGCCACGTTCGTGCTCAACGCCTTCACACTCGACGCCTCGAGCGACCAGCTCGCGAGTAGGGTGCTACGCAAGTCGCGCTGTTCACTCGAGCGCTGCTCGGGAATCACATGCACATCCTTGGGATGCCAGATCTCGACGTCCGACACCTTCTCCTCGCTCTTCTTCGGCAGCGCCGCCACCGGCTCGCGCCGACGCAGTCCCACGTAGAGCGTGCGACCGTCCTTCGACCACGAGGGCCGACGATAGTCAGCGATGCGGAATCCCGTCGGCACCGCCGGCGCCGCGCTCGCGTCGAGCACGCGCGGTGCCGGCGCGCCTGCGCCGCCCACATCGCGCCACGCCAGAATCGTGTGCGTGGTGTCAGCAAACTCTTTTGCGGTCACTGAACGCAGCACGGCCAGATCGTTGCTGTTCGTGCGCCACGCAATGCCGCGATACACCGACGGCGAGGCGTCGAGCACCTGCACCGCACCGACACGGCCATCGTACAGCTGCAACGCATTCCCGGCGCTGCCGGTGGCGCTGCCATCCACCGTGATCGCGAACGCCAATTTCGCACCGCTGCCCGACCACGCCTGCTCGGTCACGTTGTTGAGCACCAGCCGCGTGCCGGTGGCCAGCGACAGCACCATCACGTCGGAACTCTTCTTCCCTTCGGCCGGATACTTGGTGACCGACAGAAATTGTCCGTCGGCGCTGAAGGCGAAGGCGCTGGCATCGGCAATGCCGATCGAATCACCGGTCGCAAGATGGCGCGCACCGAACGCCGTGCGCACCGGCTTCTTGTCCTTCACGAGACGGTCGCGTTCCTTGGGCGCCACACCGACCAGATACGCCACCCATTGTGACGTCGGCGCGAATTGCGGCTGCACACCGTAGGGAATCACGAGCGTGGTGTCGCGCGTGCCACCGCGGAGACGCAATTCGTTCTCTTCGTTCACCCGGTTCACGCCGTAGGCCAGCCACCCACCATTGGGCGCGAGGCGCGCGGCGGTGAGCGACTCCCATTTGCCATAGTCCTGTGGCGTGAGCGTGGGCTTCCCCTGCGCCATCGCCGGAAGGGCGACGCCGGTGAACAGCAACAGCGCAGCGAATCGTGGTAACGCGAACCGAGTCGTCATGGGGAACTCCGGAGGAGCAGGGCGATCGTGGTGGACGCCCGATGCTACGGTGACACCGCGACCCACACAATGGTTCGGGTCGCTACCGTGCCATGCTGGGCGAAGCACGTCGCACGCATCAGTGGGGATCGTCACCGAGGTAACGGGGCTATAGGACTTACGGTCCGAACCGTGTTTCCAACACCACAAACGCATCGTGTTCGCTTGACACCGCATCGTCCGGCTCCGAATACTTCGCCAGTCCGAAGTGCCGTCGCGTTTGTCTCTGAGTGTGCCGCCCTCCTGCACGCTCCCGCCGGCCGCCTTTGGACATGACATGTGGCAACGGAGTAGCGGTATGGCGGGAGATCGGACGACGGCACACAACGCCGGCACCACACACGGCCGCGATCAATCCGCGGCCACGCCACTGATGACGCTCACGTACCGCAGTCGCGCGACCACGCCGCTCTCCGAATCGCAGCTGAGCGAGCTGCAGCACTCGGCCGCGGCGCGCAACCGTGCCGAAAGCATTACCGGCATGATGGTCTACAACGACGACCGCTTCTTTCAGTGGCTCGAGGGACCGCCGGCCAGCATCGCACGCATCTGGTCGTCGATCAGCCGTGACCCGCGGCACGCCGACATCGAAGCGCTCTCGGTGCACAGCGCCCCGACTCGTCTGTTCGCGAACTGGAGCCTCAAGCTCACGACCGGACTGGGCGACCCCCTGATCGGCGACCTCACCGCCGCCGCCGTGTCGTCCACCAACGCGGCCGCCGAGCGGTTGGCCGCGCTCGCGATTGCCACCGAGCCGTCGGAGGCGCGGCTGCTGCTGCTCGCCGCGCACGCCGAGTTCCGCTCAATCTCGGCACTCACCGAACTGCTCATCGAACCCGCCGCGCGCTGCCTCGGCGATCTATGGGCCGACGACGATTGCGGCGAGTACGAAGTGACGCTCGGACTGTGCCGGCTCCAGACATTCCTGCGCGAAGTCGCCGCCGACAGCGTGCAGCAGCACAGCGAACATCCGCTGGTGGTGCTCGTGGCACCGTTGCCGGGCGAGATCCACATGCTCGGCGCCACGCTCGACGCCGAAGCGCTCTGGCACGCGGGACATGACACGCGCGTCCGCTTTCCCTCGACCGAGCAGGCGCTCGAGCGCATTGTGGCCACGAACTGGTTCGACGCGATCGATCTGTCACTCAGTCCCGCGTTCACCCGGGAGCATCGCATCGATCGCATGAGTCACATCATCGACTCCGTGCGCCGCGCCTCGAAAAATCCGGCGCTGGTGGTCATCGCCGGTGGGCGCGCCTTCTACGATCGCACCGCATCGAGCGCCGACGTGCACTCCGACGGTAGCTCGACGTCGGCCGCGCATCTCTCCGACGACATCGCGCGCGCGCGAAGCGAACGGCACTGACCCCACCGGCCGCGAATCGCCACGCCCAACGTCTGCGCAGTCATCCCGACCACGAACGCGACGTAGGCGAAGTCGAGAGAGTCGGGCACACCCTCTGCACCCGGAAAGGCGAGGGGGCCATTTTCGGCCAGCGCCGTGGTCGATGCGCCCATGAGCACCAGCACCATCGAGGCGACGCGACTCGGATCCTCGCGTCTGGCCGAGGCGTGAATTTGCGCCGGCTCAAGGGTGAGAATGGTGAACCACGTGGAGAGCAACGCCGTGATCGCGAAGGCATCCCAGGCCGCCACGGCACGCAGCTCCATGGCGAACCGTGCCGGAAGGAGCGCCAGCGTGAGCACACTCACCACCAACGCCCACACGATGCGCGTGCCCGCCCGCATGTGGCCCCGCGCGATGACTACCGATCCTGACGGACCTGTCGCTCCTGTCGCTCCTGTCGCAGCATCGTACTCGCATCGATCATCGTTTCCACCTGCAGCAATCGCCGCGATGCCTTGCCGATCCACACCACCGATTCGCGCTTCGGCGCCAGCGTGAAGATCACCACGTGCGCCTCCTCGCCAAGTACCGTGGCGCTGCCGGTGACCTCAATGCGATACTCGCGCAATCCACTGTCCGTGTCGTACACGCGGAAGCGGGCCGCATAGCCCTTCTCCAGCGGTAGCGAACGCACGATCAGATCCCAGTTTCCCGAATCGAACGGCGCGATGGCGAGGGTGGTGTCGATCGGGAGCGATGGGACATCCACCGGACCGATCGATCCTTTCACGCGCTTTCCGTTGAACTCCAGCGAAATCAGCCGCGAGGGCGACACGTTGCGATGCCGACGCGGCGCTAACGTACGCGCGTCGGTCACGGTGGAATCGATCAACGGCGTACGTCCGGGCGAGACCGTGAGCACGCGATGAATCACCGGGATGTCGCCACGCATCTCAAGCTTCACCACATCCACCGCCGTGCCCAGCTGCTGTTGCTGTGTACCGCGATACGCGATGAGCGAGTACTGCACCGAGTCGGCTTGAATGCGGCTGCCGCGCAACGTCGAGTCACCGGGCGCGATCAGGACCGCCGGACCCGTGGGGGGCTGAGGCGGTGGCTGCTGGGCGCCGTGCGCCGTCGGCGCGGACGCGGCCAGCAGCGCCGACGCGAAACCGCGCGCGAGTATGGGGGACATCGAGCAAAAGCGGGCCATGGTGCCGAGCATACCGAAAGCTAGCATCGCCGAACCTGAGGCCACATCCTGCTGCTGCGCCCCATATGCCTGCTAGAAGCGGCGCCACCTCACCCGAGGCAACGCCGCTTCCGTCACACGCACCCACGTTCACACCCACAAGCGTCCCGTGCGGCTCGCACGGGACACACCGCGGCCTAGTAGCGGTAGTGATCCGACTTGAACGGGCCCATCGGATTCACGCCAAGGTACGCCGCCTGCTCCGTGTTCAGCGTCGTCAGCTTCACACCGAGCTTGTCGAGGTGCAAGCGCGCCACCTTCTCGTCGAGATGCTTCGGCAGCACGAACACCGTCTTGCCGTACTTCTCGGCGTTGGCGTGCAGTTCGAGCTGCGCCAGCACCTGGTTCGTGAAGCTCGCCGACATCACGAAGCTCGGGTGCCCCGTGGCGCAGCCGAGGTTCATCAGGCGGCCTTCGGCCAGGATCAGGATCGAGCGGCCGTTCGGCAGCACGAACTCGTCGTACTGCGGCTTGATGTTGATGCGCTTCATCCCTTCGACCTTCTTGAGACCGGCCATGTCGATCTCGTTGTCGAAGTGGCCGATGTTCGCCACGATCGCCTTGTCCTTCATGCGACCCATGTGCTCGACCGTAATGACGTTCTTGTTGCCCGTGGCCGAGATGAAGATGTCGGCCGTGTCCACGATGTCTTCGAGCGTCGTGACCTGATAGCCTTCGAGCGCCGCCTGCAATGCGCAGATGGGATCGATTTCGGTGATGATCACGCGCGCCCCCTGACCCTTCAGCGCCTGCGCACACCCCTTGCCCACGTCGCCGTAGCCCATCACGACGGCGATCTTTCCGGCAAGCATGACATCCGTGGCGCGATTCAGTCCGTCCACGATGCTGTGACGGCAGCCGTACAGGTTGTCGAACTTCGACTTGGTCACGGCGTCGTTCACGTTGATGGCCGGGAAGGCCAGCGTGCCCGCGCGCTCCATCTCGTACAGGCGATGCACGCCCGTGGTGGTCTCTTCGCTCACGCCACGGATGCCGGCCAGCACCTTCGTCCAACGACCCGGGTGCTTCGCCTGCTCGGCGCGCAGCAGGTCGAGAATCACGCCCCACTCTT
>CANHNQ010000184.1 GCA_947462095.1 Gemmatimonadota bacterium | reverse complement strand
GCGCGCGATGTCGGCCACGAGCGTGTCCATGCGGCGCGCATCGTCGCGAAGCCGGAAGGTGATGACCCGGAACCGGTTGGCCAGCAACCGCGCCTGTCGGTAAAACAACAGACCCGTGCCGTCGAGACCCGGGATATAGATCAACGGTGGTCCGGCACCCTGTATATGACCATGCTCAGGGTGGTGAGACGCGGGCACGATGTCCTCGCGCGCACTCATCGCTGCGTTTCCCGTCTTCTCGTGAGTCCCCCTCAATGCCTGCGACATCGCGTGGTACAGCTCGGTTCGTGTGGGCCTCTGTGTCGGTGGTGTTCGTGGAAACACTCATCACCGGCCTCGCGCTCGCTCCCGCTGTGCTGTTCATACAGTGGCAGTCCACGTGGCCGTTGTCCACGTGGCTTCGCCTGACGTTGGCGTCGCCGGCCTTCGCCCCGGTCTACTTGGTCTGCGCCTTGTCGCTGATGTTGTACTCCGCACTCGCCACGAGAGTCCTCGGGTGGCGTACACCTGCGAACGTCGACCTCCCCCTGCGCGACCTCAGCTGGCCCGTGCTGAACTGGGGGCGCTACCTGATGACCATCCACGTGGTCCGTGTCTTCGCCGGCCCGGCGTTCCGTTCCACGACGATCTGGAACTGGTACATGCGCCTCAACGGTGCGCGTCTCGGCCGCGACGTGTGGGTGAACAGTCTCTCGATCATGGACCACAACCTGCTCGACTTTGCGGACGGCGTGGTGATCGGTTCCGATGCGCACGTCTCGGGCCATGTCGTGGAGCGCGGCATCCTGAAGACCGCTGCGGTTCGGCTCGGTGCCAACACCCTCATTGGCATCGGCAGCGTGGTGGGTATCGGCGTCGAGTCTGGCACCGACGTGCAAGTGGGCGCGCTGTCGGTGGTGCCGAAATTCGCGGTGCTCGAGTCCGGTGGCGTGTACGTGGGCGCACCGGCGGTGCGGCTCCATTGAACGGCCTGGCGTGGCATACCCGAACCGTCACCACTACCGAAACAGCGACCGCCACTGTCACCGATACGGTAACAGCCAGAACACGGAGATCACGGATCACACTGTAACCACACGGATAAGCAAACAGCGCGTTTGGCTTATCTGTGTTTTTTCCGTGTGATCCGTGATCTCCGTGTTCTGGTTGTTGCTGTTGCCGTTGCCGTGCCAGCGGCGGTCGCTGTTTCGGTCATCATTGCCGTCTGGCACCGTGTGAGGCTGTCAGGCAAATTCCTGACCGCGTAGCGTCCCCCGCCCCTTCACCACCGCCCTCATGGCCGCGTCCAGTCTGCTCGCCCTGATCGATGATATTTCGACGCTGCTCGACGATGTCGCGTTGCTCACCAAGGTGGCAGCGACGAAGACGACGGGAGTGATGGGCGACGACCTGGCGCTGAACGCGGAGCAGGTCGCTGGCGTGCGCGTGGACCGGGAGTTGCCCGTGGTGTGGGCCGTCGCCAAGGGCTCGTTCGTCAACAAGCTGATCCTCGTGCCGATGGCGTTGGTGATCAGTGCGTTCATGCCCATCGCCATCATGCCGCTCATGATGATCGGTGGTCTGTTCCTCTGCTTCGAAGGCGTGGAAAAGCTCGCGCACAAGTTGCTGCATCACGCCGACGCGCCGACGCCCGGTGCGCGGTTGCAGGTCGTGGCCGATCCGGCGGTGGACCTGCTCGCCTTCGAGAAGGACAAGGTGAACGGGGCGGTGCGCACCGACTTCGTGCTATCGGCCGAAATTGTCGTGATCACCCTGGGTACCATGGCCGGCGCCCCGTTGGTGCAGCAGGTGGTCGTGCTCAGCGCCGTCGCGCTCGGGGCCACGGTGCTCGTGTATGGACTCGTGGCCGGCATCGTGAAAGTCGACGACCTCGGGCTCGCCCTGCACCGTCAGGCGGATGCGACGGCCCGCCGCCTGGGAGCGTTCATTCTGCGCGCCGCGCCCCTGCTCATGAAGAGTCTTTCTGTGCTCGGTACGGCGGCCATGTTCACCGTTGGGGGCAGCATCATCGCGCATGGGGTACCGGCCATCGAACATCTGGTGGAAGGCGTCGGCCACACGCTTGCCGCCCGCAGCGCCGTGCTCGCCTTCATCGGCACCACCGTGCTCGACGCGCTCGTCGGGATCGTCTCCGGTGTCATGGCTGTGACGCTGTTCACCGTGAGCAAAAAAATGGTCAGGACGAAGTAGAACCGCGCGGTGGTTTGGGCATCGTGGGGGGCAGGGGATCGTCGCGATCCACGGCCCCCCAGTCGCGTTTCGGCGCGCCGCGCTTCGGTCCTTCGCGCGGCTTCTCCTTGGTAACCGGCTTGGCCGGGAGACGCTTGCGACCCTGCCCACCTTTGCCGCCTTTCATAGCCTACGGCCTCACGATACGGCGGTCCATGATCGTCGCTATGGCGTCGGCGAAGCAGAACGGGCGAAGCAGGTGCATGCGCGAATCCGGCCAGGGGGTGAGCGTGGATACTCCGCGAAGTCTAGCGATCTCCGAGGGGTTCAGGCTGCTCACTGGCGCTGTACTTTGCGGATATGGTGTCCACGCCGCTCCCGACCTTTGATCCGGACCGATTCAGCGTCCTGCGCGCGTTCCTGCGCTGGTCGGCGCGGCGCGCGCTGCGCTGGTTCTACCGGGAGACGGCGGTGGTGCAGCTGGGCGTGGTGCCGGCCACGGGCCCTGTGCTCTTCATCGGTAACCATCCGAACGACCTCCCCGACGTGCTGTTGGGTCTACGGGCCTGCCCGCGGCACGTGCGTTACCTGGCCACGATCTCGGCCGGGGCGGGTGGCGCCGCCGGCAAAGGCTACCAGGCAATGGGCGTGATCCCCGTGACCCGCGTCCGCGATGCCCGGAAAATGCGGGCGATGGGCGTCGACATGGCCGCCGTGAACGCCGAAGCCGGACGCCGGATGGCGCAGGCCTTTGCCAGCGGGCACGTGGTGGGCGTGTTTCCGCAGGGTGGCGTGCACGACACACCACAGATTGGGAGATTGCGGACGGGTGTCGCAATGATGACGCTCGAAGCCATCGATAATGGCTCGGTATTCGACGTGACCGTGGTGCCCTTCGGAATCCAGTATGAGGCCCCGCGTACCGGCGGAACCGATGCGATCGCGGTGGTTGGCCGTGGCTGGTCGGTGCGCGGGTGGCGCGCGGAACGGCTGGCTGAGGGGCTCGATGCCGGGGTATCGGCGCTCACCGATCAACTCCGTACTTCGCTGTTGGCGGTCACGCGGAACGCCGCCGACTGGGATTCCGCCAGTGAGCGCGACGAACTGATCGCCGCCGTGGCGGCTGTACAGCCGCCGGCCTCCAGCGCGTCGGAGGCACCATTGCTCGAGCGGGCCGCCCGTCTGGTGCCGCTGGCCGAACGGCTCGTGGCGCATCGCCGCTCCGAGGCCCCCACCTCGCATGCGGCCCGCGTACATACGTTCGTGACCGAACTCTCTCATCTGGTGCATGAGGCCGGTGGCGTTCGAACCTCCGCCCGTGACCATGCCCGGATGCTGCAGGGGGCCGGCCTCGCGGCGGAGGCGAGCCTCATGCCGCTGTGGGCCCTTGCCCTGATGACGCCCGCCGCCCTCATCGGCTGGCTCGCGCACGGGCCGATCTTCTGGCTGGTGTGGCGTCTGGCGCACCGCTTCGCGAAGGCCCGTGCCGATGTGGTGGCGAGGACCTTCGTGCCCGGGCTGCAGCTGGTGGCCGCGTGGTATGTGCTCCTCGCCGTGACTGCCGTCGCCGCCGTGGTGCTCAGCGGTGTGGCGACGTGGCTCACGATCGTGGTGCTCGTGCTGCTCATCACGCAGCTCCCCACGGCGGCGGATGTGGCGGTGGCCTGGCGTGACGGATGGCGCGCCCGCGTCCTGCGGTGGCGTGTGCGGCGCTGGCCGGCCGCGCGGCGGGCCGAGATCGTGCGTGTGGCGGCGGCGCTTCGCGAAGAGTGGAAGTCCGGTTACTCTCACGAATGACCGTTACGGCACATCTTCTGCAGGCGCAGGCATGACCCTGATCTCGATCGGCAACGCGCGGGTGGATTTCGGCGCGACCGAGATTTTTCGCGACATCTCCCTGACCGTCGGCTCGGGCGACCGCTGGGCCGTGGTGGGACGCAACGGCACGGGAAAAACCACGCTGGTCCGCCTGATCACCGGCGACCTGACACCCACCAGCGGCGCGGTGGCACGCATGCCCGGACTGCGCGTGGCGCTGATGGACCAGCACCGTCGCTTCCCCGACGGCATGACGCTCTGGGAGATCGTGGCCGACGCCTTCGGCGATCTGCGCACGCTCGAGCAGTCGCTGGCCGAGCAGGCCGCCAATCTCGAGCACGATCACGGCGAAGAGGCCATGGAGAAGTACGGCCGCGACCTCGAGCGCTTCGAGCGCGAAGGAGGCTATCAGATGGCCGCCAAGGTCGACGCTGTCCTTATGGGCGTCGGATTCGATCCGGCCGCAGCCAGGGCCACCAGTATCGGCACGCTGAGTGGTGGTGAACGCGGGCGCGTGGCGTTGGCCCGGCAGCTCGCCACGCCGGCCGAAATCCTGCTGCTCGACGAACCGACCAACCACCTCGATCTCGAAACGACGGCGTGGCTCGAGCAGTATCTGCGCGACACCGATCGCACCGTGATCTGTATCAGCCACGATCGCGCCTTTCTCGCGGTGATGGCCAATCACGTGCTGCACTTCGAGGGGGGCACGGCGTTCTCCTACGAAGGAAGCTACGAGTCGTTCCTCATTCAGCGCGAAGAGAAACGGCTCACGCAACAGCGGCAGTTCGACAAGCAGCAATCGAAGATCGCCTCGGAAACCGATTACATCGCGCGCAACCTCGCCGGTCAGAACACCAGGCAAGCCAAGGGACGTCGCAAGCTGCTGGCGCGCATGCCCCGCCTGTCGGCGCCCATCGGCGGTGACGGGGTGATGGCGCTGCGTCTGTCGGCCGGTAATCGCAGCGGTGATCGCGTGATCGAAGCCGAGCAGGTGACCGTGGCGGTGGAAACGCCAACCGGCACGCGCGAACTGTTGCGCGATGTGAATGTGGTGCTCGAGCGCAACGAAGTGGTGGCACTCGTGGGCCCGAACGGCGCCGGCAAGAGCACGCTCATCAAGACGCTGGTCGAAGAGCATCCGGCGCATGCGGGTCGCGTGAAGATGGGGCCCAGCACCACGGTG
>CANHNQ010000183.1 GCA_947462095.1 Gemmatimonadota bacterium | reverse complement strand
GGGGCGGAACGGGGTTCCCGTTTTACGAGTCAGTACCCACCGCTGTACGCCCACCGCCCCGAGCGACGCGTCGTATCAGGGCCGCTCCGCACCATGCGGCCGTCACGAGCACCAGCACGAACTTGAGGCTGGCCGCCACACCGGCGGCCACCGCCAGCGGGGGTGATGCGCCGGCGTCGAGCATCCGCCAAAGCAGGGCGTTCTCGAGCGCGTCGAGCGGGATGCAGGCGAGCACGGCCGTTACCAGCCACCCGCCGATCCGCTGGAAGCCCGAGCCGTCGTCGCGTCGCAGCAGCTGCACCAAGCTGCGGAACATGAACGGATAGACCAGCAGGAATGCCACGTCGACGCCGAGGCTGACGAGCGCGTTTTCGGTGACGCCCATGCTGCGCCACACGGCGATGATCCCGGCGGCACGCCCCTGCGTGAACGCCAGCTCGAAGCCGACGATCCCCCACGGGGTGTCGGGCGAGGTCAGGGCCCCGTCGATCAGACGGAGCTGCACCATGAGCACCAGCGACAGCGTCGCCAGAAAGAGCCAC
The DNA here is from genome assembly GCA_947462095.1 of Gemmatimonadota bacterium. GTDB lineage: Bacteria > Gemmatimonadota > Gemmatimonadetes > Gemmatimonadales > Gemmatimonadaceae > Gemmatimonas. The sequence continues at coordinate 4,655 of CANHNQ010000183.1, read as the reverse complement.
CCGAAAAACCGCATGGCTCCAGAGTAGTGTGCAGGCGTCGCGGGCGGAACGGTGCGGTGGTATCTCTTGTGCATGCGACCGGATGCGTTTCTCACGAGTGACGCCCTGCTGGGTGTAGCGATCGGTCTCGGTCTCGCGGCCGCCGCGGGCTTTCGGGTGTTCGTGCCGCTGCTGGCGGCGGCGATTGCGGCCAAGACTGGGGTGCTGGAGCTGTCGCCCGGCTTCGCTTGGCTGGCCACTACGCCGGCCATTGCGGCGCTCGCCATCGCGACGTTGCTCGAGGTCGGCGCCTACGCCATGCCGTGGATCGATCAGCTGCTCGACGTGATCGCGACGCCGACGGCGCTGGTGGCCGGCATGCTCGCGGCGGCGTCGGTGGTGGTGGATTTGCCGCCACTCGTGAAGTGGAGTGTGGTCCTCATTGCCGGGGGAGCGGCGGGCATAACGCAAGGCGCATCGGTGCTCACGCGCTTCAAGTCGACCACCCTCACCGGTGGCGTGGGCAATCCGGTAGTCTCCACCATGGAGCTGATCGGTGCCGTGGTCACGAGCGTGCTCGCGATCTTCCTGCCGCTCGTGGCGCTACTGTCGGTGTTGATGTTGCTGGGGATGGTCACGCGGAAGGTTGGGCGCATTGCCTTCGGTCGTCGTGCCGCCCGTTCGCTCGCGCCGCCCACCGCCCCGCCGGGCTCCGGACCGCCCCGCCTTCCACGCGGCGGCCGGTAGGCGCGCACTCACCCCGGCTTTGTCACCATGCACCACACCGCGTAGATCAGCGGCGCGGTCGCCGTCCAGCCGGCTACGTTCCAGCGCGAGTAGGCGCGCACCAGTCGTGCGTCCTCGGCGTCGCCGAACGACGGCCGCAGCATGATGCGTTGCGCCGGTACCAGCAGCACGAGCCACATCACGGTCGAGATGGCCAGTGCCACTATCGCTTGGCGGATCCATGGCGTTCCCCACAACGCATAACCGCGGCCGATCGCGAGCGACACGCCGGTGATCGTGAGCAATGCGCCACCCCCCACCGTGAACAGCCAATCGGTCAGCACGATCGCGCGCGCCGCAAGGCGGAAATCGTGGGTGCGGCGCGCGCGGAAGAAGATCGCCGTCCAGATACCGGTGACGATCACGTTGCCGACGAACAGGATCGCCGCGAGTACATGCAGCGCCTTGAGCGACGAGAGCAGCGTAGAGGACACGCGCGTTACGGTGTGACCGGCGTGATCGCGCTCGCCCCTTGCGATCGGGTGGACAGCGCCTCTGCCGCGCGATGAATGGCCGCGCGAATACGTGGATAGGCACCGCACCGACAGAGATTACCTTGCATCGCCGTGTCGATATCGGCATCCGATGGTGTCGCGTTCGCGCTCAGCAGTGCAACCGCTGACATGACTTGGCCGGACTGACAGTATCCGCACTGCGGCACGTCGAGCGCGGCCCAACTGCTCTGCACCGCCTCTGCCACCGGACCGCGAATGCCTTCGATCGTGGTGATCGCCTTGTCAACGGCGGCCGACACCGGCGTGACACAGGCGGGCACCGGCACGCCGTCGAGATGCACCATGCACACACCGCATGCGGCGATGCCGCAGCCGAACTTCGTACCGGGCAGTGCGAGCGTCTGCCGCAGCACCCAGAGCAAGGGCGTGTCGGCATCCACGCTGACCGTGGTCGGTGCTCCGTTCACGACCAGCGCAAGCGGAACAACATTCGGCGCTGTCATGATGCCGCCTCACGTGGCATACGTAGCGGCAGCGAGCGCAGACGCGTACCGGTGAGCGTGAACAGGGCGTTCGCCACGGCGGGCGCGATGGGTGGGAGTCCCGGCTCGCCGACACCGGACGGCACGTCGAGACTGGGTACAATGTGCGTCTCGATCACGGGGCACTCGTCGATGCGCAGCAAGCGGTAGTCGTGGAAGTTGGACTGGCGTGTTGTTCCGTCACTGATCGCCAGCCCGCCGTAGAGCGCCGTGGAGAGTCCGTCGATGATGCCGCCTTCGATCTGCTGCGCAATAATGTTCGGATTCACGGGAAGACCGCAATCGACGGCGGCGACCACGCGATGCACCCGAATGCGACCGTCGAGTGCCACCGACACCTCGGCCACTTCCGCCACGATCGAGCCGAACGCGGCGTGTAACGCCATCCCGCGGGCACGCGGTCGACCGTCAGCGGCAGGCTCGAGCGGCGTTCCCCAGCCACTCTTTTCGGCGGCGAGTTGCAGCACGCGCAGCGCCCGCGGATGTGACTGCAGCATCGCGGCGCGGTACGCCGCCGGGTCCTGCTTGGCGGCGGCCGCGAGTTCGTCGATGAAACTCTCCACGAAGAACGCCTGATGCGAGTGGCCGACACTGCGCCACGAGCCCACTGGAATCGCACTCCCGGTTTCGCTGTGCGACGTATGCAGCGCGGGAAAGGCATAGGGTTGATCCCACGTGCCTTCGCTCGACGTCCGATCGGGCCCCGACTGCGTGAGCAGGAAACCCACCCGCTTGCTGTACGCCTTGAACGGCGCCTGCCCGGCCGAATGCGCCACGAAGGCGGTCACGTATCCGTTGGCGTCGAGCGCGGCGCGCAGTCGCGAGACGGTGGCCGGGCGATAGAAATCATGCCGCATGTCGTCTTCGCGCGACCAGATCACTTGCACCGGCACGCCCGGCACCGCTTTGGCGATCGCCGCCGCCTGGGCGATGTAGTCCACATCGAGACGACGGCCAAAGCCGCCGCCCAGGATGTGCTGATGCACCGTGACCATGTCTTCGTCGAGGCCAAGCACGTGCGCGACGGCCGCGCGTGCGTAGCCCGGCACCTGCGTGCCGGTCCACAGTTCAGCACTCTCGTTGGTCACGCGCACGGTGGCATTCATCGGTTCCATCGTGGCGTGCGCGAGGAACGGCGCTTCATAGGTGGCGTCCATCGTGCTGGTCGCCTTCCCGAGCACGTCTTTCGCCCCGCCGTAGAAGCGCATCGGCATGCCGTCGTCGTTGCGCACGGTGTCGCGGATATCCTGCATCACCGTCACGGTGGAGACCGCGCTCTTGTTGGCGCTGGCCGCCGCCGCTGACAGCGCGTTGGCCGCCTTTCGTGCCTGCCACCACGACTCGGCGACCACCGCCAGCGCCGGCGGATCGCCGTACTTGCTGCCGGGCAGCGAGATTACCGCGCGCACCCCCGACATGGCGCGACTCTGCTGCATCTGCGCGTCGGTCACCGCCGGCGCCGTCGTCGCGCCGAACGGGCTCATCACGACCGCCGCATACATCATGTTGGGCAGCGACACATCGATGCCATAGGTGGCGGTGCCGTTCGACTTGGCCGCTGAGTCGAGTCGCGGCATCGGCTTGCCGATGACCGTGAAGGTGGCCGCTGCCTTGAGCGTGATCGCGGCGGGGCGATGCGTCACTGCCAATGCGGCGAGTTCGCCGAAGCGCAGCCGCCGACCGTCGGCGCCCACCACCACGCCCTGTTCGATCCGGCAGGTCGACACCGCGACGCCCCACGTGGCCGCGGCCGCGGCGATCAGCGACATGCGTGCCGAGGCGCCGGCTTCGCGCATGGGCATCCAGCAATCGCGCATGCTCGACGACCCGCCGGTCATCATGACGCCCAGCTCACGCGCCGTCTTGGCCATCATCCAGCGAATCCCACGCACCAGTGAGCCGTCGGCTTCCGGAGCGAACGGCAGCCCTTCCACCAGCGCGGACACATTGCCGTAGATCTTGTCGATCGGACTGTGCTCAACCCGCACCCGGGCCCAGTCGCACCCGAGTTCTTCGGCCATGAGCATTGCCAACGCGGTGTGCACGCCCTGCCCCATCTCGGCTTTGGGCACCACCACCGTGACCGTGTCATCGGGCGCGATCGTAAGCCAGCCATTCAAGGCGACGGCGTGACCATCGGTATCAGGCTGAGTACGCCCGATGAGCCGCTGGCGAGGCGGGAGGAGCGCCCAGCCCAGAAACAGCGCTCCTCCGGTGCCAAGCCCGGCCAGCAGAAAAGTGCGGCGTTTCATGTTCTCATCGGCTCGGCGTCATATTGTTCTCCACGGGCTTTCAAGATGCGACACGAAACCCCCGCCGACTACTCCCCGCCATTCTACGCCAGATCGTTCATGTCATCCGTGACCCGCACTCTCCTGCTGCTGACCACGTTCGGTTGCCTGGCCTGCGGCGAGAAACCCGCCAAAGTCGCTCAGGCCCAGACGCTGGGCCCGGAAGACATGCAGCTCGTCTCGTCGGACAAGAGCTTCGCGCTGGAGCTGATCGGTGATTCTGTGCATGTGTACATGCCCGGGAGCCGGGTGAGCGTGCCGTCCACGTATATCGAGAACATGAAGTACGCCGACGGCCGACTGCGGTTTGATATTCGCGGCCTTGGCGTGCGCATCTTCGACGTGGGTGACGGCACGGAGCAGGGTGCGGCCATCAGCCAGCAAGAGGCACTCCTGTTCATTGCGGGCGTCACGCGCAATCAGGCGAAGCAGGAGCAGGCGGGGAGGTAAGCGCGGCCGGCCGGGTTACGAACTACAGCTCAGCATCGAACACCCTGCCTTGACCCTCGCCCACTCCGGTCTGCGTGCGGCAAAGTGCGCGTATGTCGGCTGATCGTCGTACGGCCGGCGCATGACCTCGAGCAACGTGTGCACGAGTGACG
>CANHNQ010000182.1 GCA_947462095.1 Gemmatimonadota bacterium | reverse complement strand
GGGAATGCCCCCGCGCAGTTTGCTGGAACGCACCTGCGACCCTGGAATCGCATTGAACGGGAAACCCTCGGCGGCCATGTCGCCCGGTCCGCCCAGCATTTTGACAAACGCGTCGTGCAGCGCGACCACTTTGCCTTGACTATCGAGTCCGGCGGAGAAGAAGTGCCAGCCGTTCGAGCGATAGTTGTCGTGCGCAAAATCCTGTTCGCGCGTCCACGTGAGTTTGATGGGTGTCCCCGCAAGCCTTTGGGCAATGGCCGCCGCTTCAATGGAAAATTCGTTACTGCCGCGTCGGCCGAATCCGCCACCCAATCGCGTGATGTGCACTTTCACATCCTTCGCCGACAGCCCGAGCCCCTTCATCACCAGCCCCTGTCCCGATGACGGAATTTGGGTGGGCGTCCACATCTCCATCACGCCGTCCTTGAACCACGCGGTGCAATTCTGCGGCTCGAGTGTGGCGTGGGCGAGAAACGGATAGTGATACACCGCGTCAACGGCCCGCACGCCAGATGGTAGCGACACCGGCGCGTTCGCCTTCGCCAGCGCAACGGCTTGCTCGGCCATCTCGCTGCTGCTCTGCGCGACTTGCGGTCCTTCGTTCCACTGGACTTTCAACGCCTTCGTCGCGCTGAACGCGTTCCAGGTGGAATCGGCAACCACCGCCACACCCGAGGGGAGGCCCGCGATGCCACGCAGCACGAAGGCATCGCGCACGCCGGGCTTGGCCTTCACGTCATCGAGGTTCGCGCTGACCACCTCACCACCGAACACCGGGCACTTGGTGTACGTCGCGTAGAGCATGCCCGGCAGCGTAACGTCAAGGCCAAAGAGCGGCGCGCCCTTCACGATTTTCCGATTATCCACGCCCGGGATCCGGGTGCCGAGGAGTGTGAACGTGCTCGGATCCTTCAGCGTGACGTTCACGGGGGTCGGCAACTGCGCGGCCTTGGTCGCGAGGGCGCCATACGTGGCCGTTCGCTTCGACGCTGCGTGTGTCACGACACCGTCGGCGGTGGTGCATTCGCTGGCGTTCACGTTCCACTCCAGCGCCGCGGCCTCCACGAGCACCGCCCGTGCGGCCGCGCCGGCGCGTCGCATCGCGGTGAAGTTCGCCACCGTCGATGCGCTGCCGACGCTGAATTGCCGCCCATACGCCGGATTGAGGTCACCCTGGACAACGGTCACCTGTTCCCACTTCACATCGAGTTCTTCGGCGATGATCATCGGCAACGATGTTTTGATCCCTTGACCCATCTCCGAATTGGGGGCGATGAGGGTGACCACGCCGCTCGGTGCGATGCTGACAAAGACGTTCGGTGCAAAGTCGGCGACGGGCGCGAGCCCGGTCGTCGACGCCGCGTCGGTGCCGGCGCGATGCGCTGGCGTGTCGAACCCGCTCGCGACCAGTAACCCACCGCCGGCCAGCGCACTGATCTTGATGAACTGGCGCCGATCCATCGCCGACGCGCCGGAATTCAGGTTGTGTGTCATTCGCGCTTCCCGTTGGCTGGAGTGGCGGCCGCAGCCAACTCGGCGGCGCGCTTGATGCCGGCACGAATGCGCGTATAGGACGCACAGCGGCACAGATTTCTCGCCATCGCCGTGTCGATATCGGCGTCGGTCGGATGCGGATTCGACGTGAGTAACGCGGAGGCCGCGAGGATCTGTCCGCCCTGACAGTAGCCACACTGCGGGACATCGAGCTCGCACCACGCATCTTGCAAGGCGCGCGCCTGTGGTGTGTCGATGCCTTCAATGGTGGTGACGGCGGCCGTGCCGACGGACGAGACGGGCGTGCGACAGGAGCGCGTGGGCACGCCGTTCACGTGCACCGTACAGGCGCCGCATTGGGCGATCCCGCAGCCGAACTTGGTGCCGGTCAGGTTGAGCGAATCGCGCAGCACCCACAACAGGGGCGTGTCGGATTCGACCACGACGGTCCGGGACGCGCCGTTCACGTTGAGTGTGTACTTGCCCATCAAACCGCTCCGCGAAATCGTGACAGTGGTGCGCTAGCGCTTCCCGAACGGCGTACCGACCGCGAGCACGCCGGAAGACAAGGCGCGGTCGTAATGTGATCGTTCGTGCGCGCGCTGTCGAATGTCGCGGGGGCGGGCGCGGGGCCGGTACTAGCCCACGCCCGGTAGCGCGTACGTGGGCGCGCCCGATGGATCTACTTTCGCGCCACCGCCGACTTCGGCGTGTACCACTCCTGCCGGATCCAGTCCACCACCATCTCGATCTCGCGCTGACTGAGGCTCTTCTCGGTGCCGTACGACGGCATGCGGTCGTTGTCGCGACCGAAGAAGCGCGGGTGTGACGGGTCGTTCACGAACGCGACCATCCATTCGCGCGATGCCCACCCATCGAGCTCCGGACTATCGGTGCCCACGCCCTGGAACTTGTGGCACTCGGCGCAGCCGTTCTTCGTGTTCGTCATGAACGCGATGCCCATCGCGATCTGCGCGCTGTCCTTCTTGTCCATGGCCGCCTGCGACGGCAGCGCCGCCTGCGCCGACAGCGCGAGCACCACGTTGCGACGCGTCGCCTTTTCCTCGTCGGTGTCGGGCATGTGGTCGCCCAGCCAGCCGACCATATCCCCTTCGGAATGGGCCGTGCCGCCCCAGTAGCGCGTGGTGAGAATCGTGTCGGCGTTGAGGAAGCCCTGCAGCCACTCGCGTGAGCCGTACCCCTTCAAGTCGGACGCCGAGATCGAGTCCTTTGGCAGCGCGTTGCCCATGCCGTCGTGCCCGTCATAGCGATGGCACGACGCGCAGTTGCGCGAGAAGATGCGCGGCCCCTGCGTGTACGGATCGTTGCGCATCAGGGTGAGCGCGCCGGTGATCGGCACGCCGGCGTTCGCCAATTCCACCGCGCGTGCCGCGTCGCGCTTGGACACGGCCTTGGCGACCTGGTACTCGGGATCGTTCCGGTCGGCGCTGATCGACTGCCACGAAAGCAGGACCGCGCCAGCCAGCATCGCGCCCATGAATCCCACGTTGAAGCGATGCCCGAGCTTCCAGCGTCCGAGAAACGGCATGGCCATGAGCACGATCAGTCCCAGTGTCGGGAGCACAATCGCGCCGATGATTTCCGTCTCGCCCGGGAAGTACTTCAGGAACTGAAACAGGAACAGGAAGTACCACTCCGGGCGAGCGGCGGAGAACTGCTCGGCGGGATCGGCCGGCGCGCCGAGCGGGGCGCCCTGCTCGCGTACCACGAGGAACAGCACGACAGCCAGGACGGCCAGGCACGCCACCGCATCACGCAGCACCTGCTCCGGCCAGAAGCCCTGATCGGGACCCTTGAGCGGCTGCTTGGGCGTGAGCCCGTGCTTCCGGAACAAGTACACATGCCCGACGATCAGCAGGATGATGAGCCCCGGGATCACGCCGGCGTGCAGCGCAAAGAAGCGCGTGAGCGTGAGGTGTCCGTAGGTGACGCCACCCACCACCACGGTTTGCAACGATTGCCCGATGCCCGGACTCATGCCCACGATGTTGGTGGACACGGCGGTGGACCAGTAGCCATTCTGGTCCCACGGCAGCAAATAGCCCGTGAGCGACAGCGCCAGCACGAGGATCAGCAGCAGCACCCCGAACCAGTAGTTCATCTCGCGCGGCGCCTTGTACGCGCCGTCGATGATGACCTGCATGAGGTGCAGCACCAGCAGCACCGTCATGGACTGCGCCACGAAATGGTGCAGGCCGCGCAGGAACCAGCCCCCCAGCATCTGGTGCTGGATGTAGTACACGCTCTCCCACGCCGTCTGCGAGCTCGGGCTGTAGCCCATCCACAGGAACAGGCCGGTGATGACTTGCACCACGAAGAAGAACGACAGCGTGCTACCCCAGACGTAGCGCCACCGCGCACCGCCGGGGACATTTTCGAACAGGGCTTCGTGCAACAGCCCCTTGTATCCGGTTCGCGAGTCGATCCAGGAACCGATGGACGGGCGTTCGGTACGCGGCGGCTCGGCCATCAGACGGCGATCTTGTCGGGGGAGCCTTTGCGGAAGTTCTGGAAGCGCACCCAGACCTCCCCGTCGCGAATCACCGCGTCCAATTCATCCATGCCGCGCGGGCTCGGGCTTTTCGGATCGGCGATGGCCCCGTCCAGCGTGAAGCTGCTGCGGTGACACGGGCAGAAGTAGCCGTGCGTGCTGGCGTTGTACCCCACCGAGCATCCCAAATGCGGGCACACCGAGTTGAGGACGCGCACGGTGGCGTCGCCGGTGCGCTGGAGGTACACCGACCCCACGGGCACGTTCTCGGTCTTGTTCCACGCATCGACGAGGGTGTCGAGTACGGGGAACTTCCGTGGCTGGCCGTTAATCTCGAGCGATGCGAGCGAGGCGACGCGGACGAGGCCGCGCGTATCGGTCTTGCGCCGGAGCGGATCGAACAGGGTGAACAGCCCGGCGACGGGCGCCACCACCGAAATGAGGCCGCCCACGACGATCGAGGCGGCCTTGGCTACGAAGTTGCGCCGTGCGGGCGCGTGGTCGGAATCAGACATAGCGGCTGGGAGTAGGCGGGGGGAATGGACCGGGGGCGCTGATGCCGCCCCGCACAGCCGACTCCACGGCATAAGTGTACGCGCTGGACCATCCGTTTGCAGCCCCATGGGCCTCCCGAGACCGGAACATCGCCCGCCGTCGGTGGTATCTCAGCGAAGGGCGCGTCGTCCGCGTATTCTTCCCATCGAACCACATCCACGCATCCTCGGATGTGCGCCGTTCCCACCTTTTTCGCACTCCATTTCACATGCATCTGCGACTCCGGCAGTTTGGCGCCGCCTGCGTCTTGGCGCTGGCAATTTCCAGTGTGGCCCATGCCCAGCAGGACGAGGAAAAGACGCCGCTCGGCAAGAAGATGAGCGCGATGAACGCGGCCTTCAAAGCGGTGGGCCGCCAGATCGACGACGCCTCGAAGAACGCGAACACCCTCGAGCAGCTTGCCATCATCGAGACGAACGCCAAAGCGGCGCTCGCGCTGGAGCCGGAGAAGCAGTCGAAGGTGCCAGCGGCGGAACAGGCCAAGTTCAACGCGGGCTATCAGAAAGGCATGAAGGATTTCATCGCGACGGTGCAGAAGCTCCAGGTCGCCATCAAGGCGGGCAAGAATACCGACGCCGTGGCCGTCTACGACGAGATGAAGGGCATGCAGCGCGAAGGCCACAAGGAATACCGCATCAAGAAGGC
>CANHNQ010000181.1 GCA_947462095.1 Gemmatimonadota bacterium | reverse complement strand
CCGGCGCGACCGTAGGCGAAGATGCGCGTCGCGTCCTTGGTGAAGTGCGGCGTGCCCAATCCGCCACTCGGCATGATCACCGACAACGCACCGCCGGTGGCCGGAAGCCACACGATGTCGGCGGCGGCCGGACCGAAGAATGACGCTCCCGCTTCCTGCATTTCGCGGGCGGCCGCACGAATGGCCACGATGCGATCACCGGCCGGCGACCAGGCCAGATCGGTGTAGAGCCCGGCCGACGTCGTGAGCGTCTGCGTGGTCCATCCCTTCTTCACGTCGAACGTGGCGCGCACGATGTGCCCGCCAGCCGCGTCGTCCCAGGTGACCCACGCCAGCGACTTGCCGTCGGGCGACCAGACGGGGCCGAACTCCCCCGTGGTGCTCTTGCTCACCCGAGCCGGCGTGCCACCGGGCAGCGCCATGACGTAAATGCGCCCCAGCGACGAAAACGCCAACTGCTTGCCGTCAGGCGACGGCTGCATGTCACGTACCTGACGCGAGGCGAACATCGCTGAGGTGTCGACCTTCCAGGCGAACTTCACCTCGGGGCCCATCTCGAGCTTCACGTCGGCTTCAAAGGGGATCTTGGTGGCGGCGGATTTATCGACCGGCACGCGCCAGATCTCGCCGCCATACGACACGACCACCGACTTGGAATCGGGCATGAAGCTGAAGCCCGGATACGCGTCCATCGGCGCGCGCGATTCCGTGTCGTCGCGCTGCACGGGGAACGCCAGCCAGTCTTCCTGCTGCGTCTCGAGATTGCGAATGCGCAGGCCGGTCTTCGTTTCGAAGCGCGTGCCGTACACGAGATACTTGCCGTCGGGCGACAGCGTGGGGCGGAAGCCCGAGCCGAAGCGCGTGGTCATCTGCGACACGCGTCCCGTTTCCTTGTCCCACACATGGAGCTGGAATTGTGCGCCGATGCTGTTGTACTGCCAGTCGCCGGTGCGGGCGGCGAACCACATGTAACGCGGGTCCTTGCCGAAGGCGGCACCCAGCAGCTTCAGCGTGGCCGGGAGCGTGGGCTCCGTCGAGATCGGCAGGCCGTTGCCGCCGTTCACGTTGTACATCCACAGCTTCGCCGCGCCGCCCAATCCGCCACCGCGCGAACTCACCACATAGGCACCGTCCGGCGTCCACTCCGGCGACACGTACTGGTTGTTGTTGCCTTTCGTGACCTGCGTGGTGTCCTTGCCGTCGAGCGACTGGATCCAGACGTTCTCGCCGCCGGAGCGGTCGGAAATGAACACGACCTTCTTGCCGTCGGGCGAGAATCGCGGCTGCGCGTCGAAGCCCATGCCGCTGGTCAGGCGCGTGGCCTTCCCGCCGGCAATCGGCATCGTATACAGGTCACCGAGCAGGTCGAACACGATCTGCGAGCCGTCCGGCGACACGTCGAGTGACAGCCACGTGCCCTTGGTAGTCGTGAAGGTGTGGGTGCGCGCCGTTTTCAGTGGCAGCGACTCCACGTCGGACGAAGGGCGGTCCTGCGCGCGCAGCGGCACACCGACTGCGCTGCCCGCGGCAACGAACGCCAGTGCAGCGAGTGGGACAAAGCGGATGGCCGTGCGAGGCGACAAACGAGGCAGCACGCGTGCGTCTCCGGGAAAAAGGGGGATTGAGGAAAGGTACGCGTCGGCCGCGCACGCCGGATCCCTATCCCGTCAGGAATTCCCCTATTAAGTAAGGCCCGCCATCGGCCGTTACCTCCATCTAAGCGTTGTTTGCCCCAACCTTAGGTGCCTCCCGATGCGACAGGCTCGATCCGCCATTTCCCCCACCGGACGCGAACGCGTGTTTGGTGAAGACGAGATCATCGTCAGCAAGACCGATGTAACCGGGAAGATCACGTACGCCAATCATGTCTTCCTTCGCGTGTCCGGCTACGCTGAGGACGATTGCATTGGCGCTCCCCACAGCATGATCCGCCACCCCGACATGCCGCGCGCGATCTTCAAGTACGCGTGGGACCGGCTGCTCGGCGGTCACGAGGTGTTCGCCTACGTGAACAACCTGGCGAGCAACGGCGACAACTACTGGGTGCTGGCGCACATGACGCCGTCCCGCGGCCCCGACGGGTCGATCATCGGCTTCCATTCGAGTCGTCGGGTCCCCGATCGGGACAAGATCGCCAAGGTGCTCCCGCTGTACGACTCGCTGCTGGCCGAGGAGCGTCGCCAGATGGATCGACCGGCCGGGCTGAGCGCATCCTACGCTCGGCTCGAAAGCACGCTGCGTGAGCAGCAGAAGACCTACGACGAATGGGTGTGGAGCCTCTAATCATGACGATCGCATACTCACCGGACGTCGTCGCCGACGTCGAAGCGCTGCAGGCCGAACTGGCGTTGTACCGTTCCGGCATCACGGCCATCACGCACGTCGCACAGCAGGCCGCCACGGGCAATCTCGAGCCACGCGCCATGGGGATCGACCCAGCGGGACCGCTCGGCGAACTCGCGCAGGCCGTGAACCATCTGCTCGACTTGTCGGATGCGTTTGTGCGCGAGTCCACCGCCTCGCTGCAGCACGCGTCCGAAGGCAAGTTCTACCGACGCGTCCTCGCGCGAGGGCTGCTGGGCACCTATCGCAACGCGGCGGCCGTGATCAACACCGCCAATGACCAGATGGCCCGCAGTGCGGAGCAGCTCAAGCAGGCCGAGGTGGCGCGCCTGCAGCTCGCCGACACGTTCGAAGTCGCTATCAAGGGCGTCGTGAACGATCTGGCCAGCGCTGCCACGGGCGCCCGCTCCACGGCGCAAGGCCTCTCGTACGCCGCCGACAGCGCATCGCAGCACAGCACCTCGGTGGCCGCGGCCGCCGAACAGGCCAGTCGCGGCATCGACTCGGTGGCCGCGGCGGCGGAAGAGATCACGGTCACGGTGACCGAGATCGAGCGGCAGGCGCTCGAGACGCAGAAGATCTCGAAGACAGCGGTCGTCGCCTCCGAGGAAACCACCGACAAAGTGCGGACTCTCGCCGAAGCCTCCGCGCAGATCACGCGCGTGGTGAAGCTGATCAACGACATCTCGAGTCAGACCCGCCTGCTGGCACTGAACGCCGCGATCGAAGCGGCGCGGGCCGGCGAACTCGGTCGCGGCTTCGCGGTCGTGGCCGGTGAAGTGAAGAACCTGGCGGGACGCGCCGGCGATGCCACCGGCGAGATCGAGACACAGGTGCTTACGATTCAGTCGGCCATCGACGATGTCGTGCAGTCCATCGAAGGCATCGGCACCACGGTGCGGCGCGTGAACGACCTGTCGTCGGCGGTGTGCGGTGCGGTGGTGGAACAGCGTCAGGCCAACGACTCGGTGAGCCGCAACATCCAAGAGGCGGCGCTCGGCACCCGCGACGTGGCGCAGAGCATCACGACCGTCTCCACGGCGATCCGCGAAACCAGCGACGCCGCCGGACAAATGCTCGGCGCGGCCGACGATCTGTCGCTCATGGCCGACCGCATGCGCGCCGAAGTGGACGGGTTCCTGCACGTGATTCGCAACGGCTGAATCGCATCGGCTACCGCGCGGCGCGCCCCCGGGAGAGGAAGGTTCCGGGGCGCGCGCCGGTCATGCGCCCGTTTTCAAACACCACCGTGCCGTTGACCGCCACCAGCTGGATCCCCTCCGGCCACTGATGCGGCGCGGTGTACGTTGCCCGATCGGCGATCTGTCCGGCGTTGAACACCGTAATGTCGGCGCGTTGGCCGATGGCGAGCGTGCCGCGATCGCGGATGCCGAGCCACTGGGCGGGCAGTGCCGTCATGCGCTGCACCGCCGCTTCGAGCGTGAGCTCTTGCCGCTCGCGCACGTGATGCGCCAGCACGCGGGGGAAAGACCCGTAACTCCGCGGATGCGGAAAGCCACGACCGAAGGTCACGAGATCCCCGTCGGTTTCCACCATGGTGCCCGGATGCGTGAGGAAGCGCGCCACGTCGGCTGCATCCATTCCGTGGAAGATGCCAATGAAGCCGCCACGCAATTGCAGCGCGATCAATGCCTCGACGGCGGCGTCCAGCGTGACGGGCTGTCCCGTAGCCACGAGGTAGTCGGCCAACGTCTTCCCCGCGAGCGAGGCATCGAACGCGACCTCTCGAAACTGAATCGACGATGGCTCGGCGCCCGCCTGCTGCGGAAAGCGCACGCGCATCTCCCGCACCAGGCGCGCGCGTGTGGCCGGGTCGGCCACACGCTTCGCAAAGGCCGGTGCGCCATCGGCCAACGCCCATGGCGGAAACATCAGATCGGAGTAGGTGCTGTAAGCCGTATACGGATACACATCGACAGCCACCTCCATCCCTGCCGTCCGTGCGGAATCGAGCAGCGCCAGCATGCGCGCACTCCACCCCCACTGCGCCGCACCGGTCACCTTGAGGTGGTTGACCTGCACGGGGATCCGCGCACGCCGCCCCACCTCGAGCGTTTCGCGCAGCGCGTCCATCACCGCCGGCCCCTCGTCCCGCAGATGGGTGACGTAGATCCCGCCGTACTGGGATGCCACCGCAGCGAGCGACGCGACCTCGTCGACGTTCGCGTAATTGGCCGGTACGTACTCCAGCCCCGTGGACAGCCCGAGCGCGCCCTGCGTCATCGCGGAGTCCACCAACGCCCGCATCCACGCTAATTCCGCCGCGGTGGGCGCGCGGTCGGCGAGACCCATCACGCGCTTCCGGATCCAGGTGTGCCCGGCGAAGAGCCCCACATTCGGGGCGATCTTCACCTGCGCCCGATACTGATCCATCGGGAACGGTTGATCCTGCGAATGCAGCGGCGCGAGCACGGTGGTGATCCCCTGCCGTACGAAATTCTCGGCCAGCCCATGATCCGCGAGCGTGACGAGATGGGCATGATTGTCCCAGAATCCCGGCGACACGATCTGTCCGCTCGCGTTGACCACGCGCGCGGCGCCACGACGCGGGAGTGAGGCGCCGATGGCCACGATGCGATCGCCTCGGATGGCCACATCCGCCACACGGCGCGGGGCGCCGGTGCCATCGATCACGGTGCCACCGGTGAGCAGCAGATCGTACACCGGTGCCGACGGGCGACAGGCCGCACTCAGCGCGATCAGCAGCGCGGCGAGTGTTCGGCCACCAACGCGTGCGCGGTTCACGGCTGCTCCGGCGTAATGCGCAGTGCGGTCAACTTGCCAAGTGGTCCCAGGGTAACGAGCACGCGGAAGCGCTGCGTGCCGAACCACGCGAAGTACTGTCGTTCGACATCGTCACCGATCTCGCGTCGCGCCAGCAGCTCAAGACGCGT
>CANHNQ010000180.1 GCA_947462095.1 Gemmatimonadota bacterium | reverse complement strand
GTCGTGAAAGAAGCGGCTCTGCGTTTCGAGGATGCGCACATCGATGTTCGCGCGCGCCAGCTCGGCGTCGACGGCGTCGATATCGCGCGAGAGTTCGGCGTCGCTTTTCGGCGGGAAGGCGCTGAACAGCGCATCGTGCAACTCCGCCAACTCGGCCACGTCGGTGTCGCGCGCGGCGCGCGACCAGTCGGGGAGCCGATGATCCTGCGCGTGCAGCCCCGTGAACGTGGCGTTCACGGGATGACGTTCGAAGTACTGCGTCAGGAAGCGGTCAAGCACCGCGGGGGTGTCGTGACTCAGGATGCCGATCCCGCGACGGACGGCTGTTCGAGCGGAATGTTCACCCAGCGACGTTCACGGAAGGAGCGCTCGACCGCATTGATGAGCTCCTGCACGTGCGCCCCGTCTTCGAAGTTGCCTTCGTTGCCTTCCACTTCACCGCGGATCTCGGAGATGAACGAGCCGATGAGGTTGGCGTAGAACAGCGAACGCCACGATTCGCGTGCACTGCCGCCGGCCGGATAGAAGCGCTGCGGAATCTCGAGCTCTTTGAACTCGACCGAGTCGGCGGTCGCGCCCTTGAGGGTTTCGCAGATGCCGTTCTCTTCGACCAGGCGGCAGATGAGCGCGCCCTTGCTGCCGTACACCCGCGCTTCGATGCCGGGATAGTTCCCCACGGTCACGAAGCTGGTTTGAATGGAGCCGATGCCGCCGTTGTCGAACTCGCCGATGAAGATGTCGCCATCGTCGATATTCATGCGCATCATGGTGCCGGTGGCGCGCACCATACGCTCGGGGATGAAGTTCTTCATCGTGCCGACCACCGACTTGAAGCGACTGCCCATGAACAGGTGCCCGATATCCATGATCGGCGCGCCGTAGCCTTCCAGCGACGACACGTGAATGTCGGTCTGGTCGGCTTCGTGATCGACTTGACGCAACGGCGTCTGCGGGTCGAGCCACTGCGAGTTCTGCTCGTAGCCGTTGAAGATGAACGGCGTGCCGATATACCCCTCGTCGATCAGCGCCTTCATGTAGCGCATGGCCGGCGAGTAGCGGAAGGTGAAGCCAAGCTTCGTCTTGAGCCCCTTGGCGGCCGCCAGTGCCGCCGCGCGCCGCGTCTCGGTGAAGTCATAGGCCACGGGCTTCTCACACAGCACGTGCTTGCCTGCCTCGAGCGCGGCGCAGCTCAACGCAAAGTGCGTCGCGCTCGGGGTGCACACATCGACGACATCGATGTCGGTGCGGGCGATCAGCTCTTCGTGCGTGGCGTACACGTTCGGAATGTCGAACTGCGCGGCGAACTCCCGCGCGCGTTCGACGATCGGATCGGCGATGGCCACGATGGTGCAGCGCGGATCGCGCTTCCAGCCGGGCAAATGGGCGAACTGCGCCCAGGCGCCGGCGCCGAGCACGCCAACGCGAACGAGGTCGGTACTGGAGGTCACTGAATTACCCGTGAGGTGTCACCCGGCAACAGCAGTTGCCGGTGCGCCCAGATCGGCGCGATGCCGTTCTTCATGACGCGTTCGTGGAAATCGCGGAGGTTGAACCGGTCGCCCTGTGCCGCCTTCACATCGCGCCGCAGCGTGAGCATGCCGCGCTTGCCCAGGAAGTAGCCGCCATAGGTGGGATCGTACGTGCCGCGTTCCGCTTCGCGCTTGGCGGCGGGGGCGGCCACGTACGCTTGTTGCTCGAAGCAGGCCTGCGCCTGCGCGAGTGTCCACTCACCGGTGTGCAACCGAATCCCGGAGAGCAGGCGGCAGATGCGCGTCATCGCATCGCTGAGCTGCGCGAGTTCGTAGCGCGGATCCCCATTCATGAAGCCTTGTTCGATGACCATCTCCTCAGCGTAGTGCGCCCAGCCGTCCTGACCGGACGATGGCTGCGGAAATGGATTCAGTCCGATCCAGATGCGCCGGATCTTGCCTGGCGTGTTGCGCATGTGCACGGCGTGCAGCCAATGGCCGGGCATCGCTTCGTGCGCCGACGTATTGGCGAGCGACGCGTAGTTGTACCGCTCGAGCCACGCTTCCTGCTCTGCCGCCGGCGCGAGCGAGTCGGCGTCGGTGATGTAGTAGAAGCTCTTGACCGGTGTGGTCTCAAGTGGCGGCGAGGCGTGCATGGACGCGAAGCCGAGGGCGAACGGCTGCGCGGGGGCGACAATGACGCGTTCTCCGTCGGGGACCACGGCCAGTTGCTTGGTGGCGATGAAGCGCGTGAGCGAATCCACGATGGCCTGTGCGGCCGCAACGACGCCACCGCGCTGGGGATGATCACGGCGGACGCGCAGCCACGTGGCCAGCGGATCGGCGCCGGGGGCCAGACGTGCGGCGGCCGCGCGGAATTTGTCGTGCGCGCGTTGCATCTCGCGTTCGCCCAGCGCGGCAAGATCCGCCAGCGGAACATCGATCAACTCTTCGGCGCGATACCGACGCGCGACGGCATCCCCACCGATCTTCCAGTCACCGGTCGCGGTGGGGAGCACGGTCCGCTCGAAGTCCGCGGTATACGCATCGATTGCGCGGACGGCGGTGGCGGCGGCGGTGGTCAGCGAATCCATCAGCGGCGTGCCGGCCGCCGCGGTGAACGCCAGCGGCAGGTCTTTGGACAACATCCCGCTCGCGCCGCGCATCATCCCGAGTCCGCGCTCGGCGAAGATCCTGGGCGGGTTCACGAGATTGGCGCGCGCCGCCTGCAGCATGGCCGGCACGCCGCCGAGTTTGGCGATGATGCGACGCATCCGCACGGGGGCGGGGGCGTTCTCCATCGTCATGAGATTGTGCACCCCGTCGGAGAGCGCGCCGGCGTACAGCATGGGATTGCGCTTCCAGTTCGCGAGCGTTTCCTGCTCCAGCAGCCAGCCGTCGATCACGCCGGCGAGAATGCGCTTGTCCACGCGCTCGTCGGGGGTAAGCGTGGCATCGTCGAAGGCGGCGAGTTCGGTGGCAGCCGTGTGCAGCGTGGCGATTTCTGCGGCGATCGCCGAGGCCGAGAAATCGTCGAGCCGGTCGTCGTGATCGTGCAGGCCGTTGCCGCCGGCGATCGATGGATGTCGCATCGCGAAGCCGTCGAGGTAGCGGTCCACGAAGGCGGCGAAGGCGCTGGTCGGCGCGGCGGTGTCGGCGGCGGGCTCGGCGGCCGTGCAGGCCACGCTGAGGGCCAGCAGCGCGAGGGCAGTGAAACGGATGGGGGTTCGCATCGGGGGGTAACCTGCCGCCGATGACGGCCCTTCGCAAACGGTTTCTGCCTTATGCCTTCCGCAGCGGTTTTACCGCGACCGTGAGCAGCAGTCCCACCGCGAGCAGTCCGGCCAGCAGCAGCAGCGGCTGATCATAGATGTGCACGCGCGGCGCCCCAGGCGGGAGCGCACTGCGCGCCCGCTTTGACAGCTCGGTAATGATGACGGGTCCTGTGACCGCGGCCACACTCCACGCCGTCAGCACGGCCCCGTGAATCGCGCTCACGCTCCGTGGTCCGAAGAGGTCGGCGAGGAAGGCGGGCATGGTGGCGAAACCGCCGCCGTACATGGTGAACACGGTCAGGAGGCACACCAGGAACGGCCACCAGGCGCCAGCCTGTGCGAAACGCGGGATGAGCAGGAAAAGCACCAGCTGCACGACGAAGAACACCAGATAGGTGGAGCGCCGGCCCAGCAGGTCGGACGCGCTGGACCAGAGCAGCCGTCCTCCGGCGTTGAACAGACTGATGACGGCGACAATGGCAGCGGCGTCGGCGGGGGACTTGCCGAAGAGGTCCTGCATCATCGGGGACGCCTGGGCGAGGATGCCGATCCCCGCGGTGACGTTCACGCACAACATCCCCCAGAGCAGCCAAAACTGCCGGGTGCGCACCGCTTCATGGCGTGTCAGGCCGAACGCGTGATAGCCCGGGCCGGTCGATGTCGGCGGCGCGGCCTCCGGAGCCGGGCGCAGGAGCTGTGCCCCGGCGAGCATGAGCACCAGATAGACGGCCCCCAGCACGAACAGCGCGTTGGCGACCCCCACGCGCTCGATCAGGAACGCATTGGCATAGCCCGCCACGAAGGCACCACCCCCGAAGCCCATGATGGCGAAGCCGGTGGCCATGCCGCGCCGCTCCGGGAACCACTTCACGAGCGTGCTGACGGGGGCGATGTAGCCGATGCCGCAGCCGATGCCGCACAGGATGCCCAGCCCCAGAAAGAGGAGCAGCGGTTGCTGCAACAGCAGCCCCATGCCCCCCAGCGCCAGCCCACTGGCAAAGCACACGGCGGCGGTGCGTCCGGCCACGCGGGCACCCTGCCGTTCGACCCACGGGCCGAGCGTGGCTGCACTGAGGCCGAGCAGCACGAGCGCCGAGGTGAACGTGGTGTACGGTGGACTCGCCCACCACGCCTGGGTCGGCATCGCGGCGATGATCGGGCGGTTGAGCGTGCTCCACGCGTACACCGAGCCGATGCCGAGGTGTACGAGGACGGCGCCAAGGGGGATGGTCCACCGGGATTTCGTCATATGGCGAAATCAACCATATCGGCGCGCATTCCGTGCCCCGTGTAGGGTTCCGGCGGCTAGGTTGCGTCATGTCTTCCCGTGAAAGTCCGATCGCGGCCCAGCGGGCCCGGAATGCCCGCCTCACGGCCCAGGCGGAGCAGATCGCCGGCGCTGACCGCATCGAACAGGGGCTGCCGGCGCTGCCGGTGATCCTGCTGCCGGCGAATTCGCGCAACACCACCGAGCTCCCCGAGGCGTCGCGCGAGGCGTTCCTGGACAAGCTGCGCGGCACGATCGCCGAGGCGTTCCGCGAGGCGGTGCGGGATAACAGCGCCCCGATGAGTGCCGAGGCCACGCAGGCGCGTGAGGACGCCGGCTGGGCGCTCCCCGAGTCGATCCCCGCGATGCCGGATCTCATCGGCGCCAGCTGCGGGACCTGTCGCGGGGAATGCTGCACGGCGGGCGGGACGCACGGCTTCCTGCATGCCGACAGCATCACGCGGGTGCGCGCTCAGCTCACCGACGACGGGGAGACGGTGACGGCCGAGTCGCTGGAGGCGCGCTACGCGTCGTACCTGCCAACCCGTCATTACCGCGGCTCGTGCGTATTTCACACCACGGCCGGCTGCAATCTGCCGCGCGCGTTGCGCTCGAATCTGTGCAACCGGTACGTGTGCGGCGGCTTGGCCCAGCTCACGCGGGCGCTGGTGTCGTCGCAGCAGACGTCGGCATACGTGGCCGCGGCCGATTCGGTGCACCTGCGGCGGCTCGCACTGGTCACGGTGACGGGGTCACGGGCGATCCCTCTGAGCGAGTCCTAGCCCTCGGCTGCCTGGGCTGTCCGGGGGACGCATGGATTAGTTTTCATGGCTTGCGGG
>CANHNQ010000179.1 GCA_947462095.1 Gemmatimonadota bacterium | reverse complement strand
TCCATGCGATGAGGTCGCGAATGGAGAGGAGCATCGAGCCATCGGCGGTGGTGTTGAGTCGTGGCGCGACCCATGCCGCATGTTCCCACCCCGAGGCGGTGGGCAAGTAGCCGTGGGCGCGGTTCGGCACGACGTCGGCTTCGGTGATCACGCGAATGGTGGGCATCCCCGCCGGCGTGAAGATCCGCTCGCGCAGGAACTCGTCGTACGGACGTCCCGTCACGCGCGTCACGATGATGCCCAGCAACACGTAGCCGGTGTTCGAATAATTCCAGCGGGTGCCCGCGGGGAATTCGAGCGGCAGCGCCGACGCCATCGCGATCAACTCGGCGTCGGTGTAATCCTTGCGATAGTCGAACCGATCGCTGGTGTAGTCGGGGACACCGCCGCGATGACTCAGCAGATGACGAATGGTGATGGGCTGCCAGCTGGCCGGCACTTCCGGCAGATAGCGACGCACCGAGCTGTCGAGCGCGATCTTGTCGTCCTCGACCAGCGATAGCACGCCGGCCGCCGTGAACTGTTTGCCGAGCGAGCCCGATTGAAACATCGTGGCATCGGTGACGGGCGTACGGTTCTCCAGTTCGGCCGCGCCGAATCCACGCGACACCACCACCTCGCCGCGCCGCACCACCGCAATCGCGAGTCCG
Organism: Gemmatimonadota bacterium; assembly: GCA_947462095.1. Taxonomy (GTDB): domain Bacteria; phylum Gemmatimonadota; class Gemmatimonadetes; order Gemmatimonadales; family Gemmatimonadaceae; genus Gemmatimonas. Next base: position 4,781 of record CANHNQ010000179.1, on the reverse strand, counting down.
GGAATACGAGCGGTTTCCATCGTGCGGCGCACGAGCGTATCCACCGCCGCCGCCGACGGCAGTGGCTCGCGGCGCAGTGACCAGGGGAGCGTGAGGGGTGCCGGATTGGGCCACACGCGCTCCAGCGTGCTGCTGCGGTACAGCGTGCCGCCCTTCATGACGTACGCGATGGCGCGGCTGTTGCGCATGGACTGCAGCGGGTTGGCGTCGAGCACCACCAGATCAGCGGCCTTCCCCGATTCAATCGACCCCAGATCGGCATCGAGTCCGATCGCCCGTGCCCCTTCGATGGTGGCGACGCGCAGGACGTCGTGCGGCGACATGCCGCCATCGGCGAGCAGTCCCATCTCCCAGTGATTGGAAAGCCCCTGCACTTCACCGTGCCCGCCGAGTCCGATGTGGCCACCAGCGCGCAGGACATCCACCGCGCCCGCCGCCGCCTCGCGCTCGTTGTAGTCTTCCGGCGGAAACCAGAGCAAGCGCGTGGAGGTTCGCTGAAACAGCGCGCCATCAGGGAACCAACGATTGATGCGCGGATCTTCGTGCGGCCGTTCCTCGGCCAGCAGCCGATAAATCGGCAGCGCCCCACCAAACGCCACCACGAGGGTGGGCGTGTTGGTGATGCCGGTGCGCGACATCAGCTGCACGACGTCATCGTGAATGGGGGCTTCCGGGATCGCGTGTTCGAGCCCGCTGAAGCCATCGATGATGTGCGTCAGATCCTCTTTGCCGTCGGCAGAACCTTCCGTGGTGGGCATGAGCCCCAGCTCGCGCGCGGCGTCCACCAGCCACTGTCGTTGCTGCCGATTCCCGGTCTGATACGACTTGAGGTACACCGTGCCGTAGTCGTCGCGGTACCTGCGTAACAGGCGACGCGCGTCGTCGAGCGACTGGAAGTTGGTGTTGGCGCCGATGCCGGGGCCGGTGGAGAAAACCCGGGGGCTCGGGACACCGTCCACCTCCACGAGGTTGGCGAGATCGAAGATGTCCGGCGTGACCTGCGGGTCGCGGATGGTGGTGATCCCCATCGCGAGGTTGGCGAATCCGTTGGTGGACTCGGGCTGCAGCAGCGCGCCGGCACCGCCCCAATGGGCATGGATGTCGATGAACCCGGGCACGATGAACTTGCCGGTCACGTCGACCACGGTGGCGCCGGCAGGAGTGGGCGTGGCGCTGCGTGCACCCACGCTGGCGATGCGCCCGTTGGTGACGATCACATCCCCGTCGCGCAGCACCTCCGTGCCACGCATGGTGATCACCGTGGCGCCACGGAGCACGATGGTGCCGGTCACGGTCGCGCGCGGCAGCGACACCTCGAAGGTGCGTGGCGTGGCGGCAGGCGTGGCCGGCACGGGGAGCGGTGCCCCGAGCGTGGGCGCTCCGGCCGTTGACCGAGGCGCCGGTCCGGTGATGCGTACGGGGCCGCCGGTCACGGGGACTTCGGCGCGTTTGGCGTCCGGTGGGAGCGCGCCGGGCGGCGCCATGAGCGTGGCGCGGAGTGGCGCGGTGTTGGCGATGATCGTGCGACCATCCGGCGTCCACGTAGGGTCGGCCCACCACGCCGGCGCGGTGGTGAGACGCACCGGCGCCTCGCGGCCGTCGGCGCGGGCTTTCCAAAGGGCGCCGCCCGATTCATCCCACGTGACGAACGCCACCGAGCGGCTATCGGGAGACCACGCGGGCATGAACTCCCGGGCGCGTGCCGTCGTGGTGAGACGGCGCGGTATGCCGGTGGCGTCGGCAATCCAAATGCGCCCCAGCGACGAAAAGGCGACCTGTCCATTGGAAGCGGTGGCCTGCTGTTGCACCCGGCGGGTACGCACCGGTCCCGTGGCCAGCCGCTGCGGGAAGTGCAGCGTCGGCGTCACGTCCAGCGCGACATCGACCGTGAAGGGAATCACGGTGTCGCTGCTGGTGTACACGCCCAGCCGGTGGAGCTTGCCGCCATAGGCCGCGTACAGCCAGCGTCCATCGGGGGAGAAGGCGGCGTTGGGGAGCACATCGCGCGAGGCGCGTGCCTCGAGCTGATTGCGGTCCACCGGGTACGCCAGCCATCGCTCGGCACCGGTGGCGAGCGTGCGCACACGGAGACCGGTTTTCCCTTCGCGGACGGTGCCGTACACGAGCGTGCTGCCGTCGGGGGAGAGCATGGGCTTCATGGCCGGCATCCCCTCCACCATCACCGGTTCGGGGGCCCCGCCACTCACGGCGACGCGCATGAGCGCACTCGTGGCGCCGTTGCGGCTGCCGTAGGGGCGCGGCGTGACCGCGGTAAACCAGAGACTCGCCCCATCGGCGGATGGCCACGCGCCATAGGGGCCCGGCGCCGGGGCGGAGACCAGCGGTTGCGCCGGGCCGTTGCCGTTGGGCACGAGGCGGGTGCCCTCACCGCTGGCGACGTCGTAGCGCCAGAGTTCCGCGGTGCGGGCGCCATGCGGATCAGTCACCGTCACGACAATGGACCGCCCATCGGTGGCCCAGGCCGGCGACAGCATGCCGACGCGCGGAAGCCGCGTCACCGCGCGCGCGTTGCGGCCGTCGGCGGAGGCGATCCAGACATTATCGGAGCCCGTTTCGTCACTGATGAACACGAGCTGCGCGCCGTCGGGCGAGAGCCGTGGTTGCGACTGAAAGGCGCGGCCGGTAATCAGCGGCGCGGCCTTTCCACCGTCGACCGGCACCCGGTAGATGTCGCCCAGCAGCTCGAACACGAGCGCGCGGCCATCGCGGGTCACATCGAGCGACACCCACGTGCCTTCGGTGGTGGTGAAGGCAACGCGCCGTGTTGGCGGCGTGGTCGGGGTCTGGGCGGCGAGGGTGCTCGCCAGCAGGGTGCTGGCCAGCAGCAGTCGGGTGGCGGCGAGAGAGCGACGGCGAGGGCGCATGCGGCAGGGTGCTGGCGTCGGACGCGGACGAGAGGCGATGGGAGCAAGCTACGGCGCCCGCGTGGGTTCCACGAGACTGACCGGTTTGCCCTTGCAGGGTGGTTTCCCCGTTACAGTCGGTCTCGCCTGTCGTACGATCACCTGACCCGTACGGTCGCGCGTCCCACTGGTCTTGCGGGGCGACGCCATGGCCCATATTTCGAAGGAGTGATTGTACCCCAAATGACACGTCGGGCCGCATATTCTGTCGTCGCACGCCGCGGCCCGGTGCAATGTTGTACTGCGAGGTGACACTGTGGACAAGCGATTTGAAGAGATTGGACGATTTGGCACGTGCATAATGTCGTTGCCCGATCAGTCGCTGAACTGGTCGAGCTTCGCCGTGGAGATGCTGGGATTCGGCGACCACGCGCCGGCGACATGGACAGATCTGGTCGCACGTTGCGATGTCGCAGACCGGCCCGCGATGGCATCGCTCGTGGCTGGGCTCGAGACGATGCTCGGGACAGCCACGGCGGAGTTTCGCCTGGCGGGGCACGGGGAACCGCGTTGGTTTCGGTACGATGCCCAAACGCACGCGGCGAACGACGCCACGGGGCAGCGCGAGGTGCTCTCGGTGATCCACGACATCACGGCCAGCCAACTCGCCGCGATCGAGCTCACGCGACAGAAGGATCGGGTGGAAGCGGCTGCCAACGCCGGGATCGTGGGCGTGTGGGACTGGGATGTTCCCAACAACATCCTGTGGTGGGATACCGTGATGTACAAGCTGTACGGGCTTCGCGCCGGGGACTTCGGCGGCGCCTACGAGGCCTGGGCGGCCGCGATCCATCCGGACGACAAGGAGCGGACCGAGGGGGACGTCGCCGCGGCACTGCGCGGGGAGCACGCGTACGAGCCGCTCTTTCGCGTCGTCTGGCCTGATGGCTCGGTACATCATCTGAAGGCCGCCTCGCGAACCGAGTTTGACGACACCGGCGCGCCGCGCCGGATGATCGGCGTGAACTACGACCTGACGGCCGAAGTCGAAATTCTGGAAGAACTCGGCGAAGCGAAGCGCGACGCCGAGCTGGCGAGCGCCGCGAAGAGTCGGTTTCTCGCGAACGTCAGCCACGAGATCCGGACGCCGATGAATGCCATCATTGGCTTGTCTGCGCTTGGCTTGGGCCTGCCCAACGTACCAACGCGGCTGGCGGACTATCTGCAGCGCATTCACACCTCGTCGAAGGCGCTGCTGTCCATGATCGACGACGTACTGGACTTCTCCAAGCTCGAGGCCGAACGCCTGCACCTGGAGAGCACGCCCTTCGCGCCGCGCCACGTCTGCGATACGGCGATTGACCTCTTCGCGTCAGCCGCGTTCGAGAAGCACGTCGAGCTGCTCCTGGAACTCGCGCCGGACATCCCCGAGTTCGTGCGTGGTGACGCGCTGCGGCTGCGGCAAGTCCTCGTCAACTTGATCGGCAATGCCATCAAGTTCACCGAGGTCGGCAGCGTTCGACTCCGTGTGGAACGGCAGCCGCCGTCGGCTGACGTCGTGGAGGCGGCGGAGGGCCCTACCGCGGCGATCCGCTTCAGCGTGACGGATACCGGGATCGGCATCAGTGCGGCGGAGTTGACGCGACTGTTTGAACCGTTCACGCAGGCCGACGGCACGATCGCAAGCCGGTTTGGCGGCACGGGCCTCGGCCTCGTCATCTCGAAGCGTCTGGTGGCCCTCATGGGTGGCACGCTCGAGGTGGAAAGCACCCCCGGCGTCGGGAGTCGCTTCTCGTTCACCGTCACGCTGCCCGTCGAGGCTCCCGCACGGCCACGTCCCGACACCCAGGAACTCCGCGGTCAGCGCGTCCTCGTGGTCGACGATCACGACGGCTCGCGCCAGATGCTCGCGAGTCT
>CANHNQ010000178.1 GCA_947462095.1 Gemmatimonadota bacterium | reverse complement strand
GCCATGGCCGGTCCGTTGTCCGGACAGCCGTCGAGCTTCCAGTGGTCGTCGCTCACGCGCAGCGGGGCGGCAAAGGTACGACCACCATTGGTCGACATTGTGAACGCGATGTCGCGCTCTCCGCTGGGATACACGTGACGCCACGCCGCGTACACGGCATCGCCCGACACGGCCAGCGCGGTCTTGCAGCAATAGCAGACGCTGCGCGCAATCGACAGCGCGGTGGTGCGCGCGTTCGCGGTGCGCGCGGTGCCTCCCATGGCACTGGGCAACGATGCGAACATGAGTTGGGACAGCGCCGCGCGCTCGGTGGGATCACCCTTGGGCATCACCATCGGGGCGGGTGTCGCATTGCCTGCCGCCGCGTTGTGCTGATGGGCACCATCGGCGGCCACGAGTTCGCGATGATCGAGCCACAATACTGAGACGCGACCGGTGGCGTCCACTGCGACCGACTCCCATCCGCGCGACCCGTCGCCTTCGCTGCCGGGCACCGGCGCGCTGGCCGAGAAGGTACGGCCCCCGTCGAGCGATCTCGCGCTGAGCAGCTTCCAGGTGGTGCCGGCCTTTGCCGTCCACACGATCACGACCTCCGGCGTGGTGCCACGACGCGGCACCAGCGCGATGCGCGGTGGTTCTTCACCGCTCACGCGGGCCTCGCCGGCCACCCGATTCACCTGCACTGGCGCGCCGAAGGTAGCGCCGCCGTTGGTACTGGTGGCCACGAAGATGTCCATCGACGAGATCGTGGCGGCCGAGAAGGCCACGGCGACAAACGCGCCGTTCGCGGCGACCGTGGGATTTGCCCCCGTACGATCGGGTACCGAGAGGGTCGTGACGGCCGTCTGCGCCGACAGCGCCGTGGTCGTAAGCAGCAACGCGCCGATGGTGGCGAAGCCGACGACTCGAAGAGCGCGCATGGTTCGATGGGTGGGAGTGAGCCTGAGGACCGTCATCTACGACGCCATCGCGCGTCGCACGGCGGCCGCCAGTGTCGTATCGCCGCGCCGGAACGCGCCGATCATACGAAAGCGAATCACCCCGGCACGATCGATCACGAACGTTTCGGGCACGCCGACGGTGAGAAACTTGAGGGAGAACTGATGATCGGGATCGAGCCAGATCGGGTACGTCATGCCCTGCGCGGTGGCGAAGTCGCGCACGTCGGCACCCGTACCGGCGGCGTCGATGCTCACGCCGATCGTCTTGAGCCCCTGCGCGCCATACTCGCGATGCAGGGCCTCGAGCTGCGGGATCTCTTCACGGCAGGGGATGCACCACGTGGCCCACACGTTCAGCACGACCACGCTGCCGGAGAGCGCGGCCAGTGTGACCGGCTCGCCCTCCAGCGTCATGGCGGTGAACGCCGGCGCCGCCGCCCCGAGCGCCGGTGCGCGCGGCGCCGTGCCACGCTCGCACGCCGAGACGGATGCACCGGTCAGCAGCGCGAACAGTCCCGCGCGTACGAACGTTTTCATGGTTGGAATGCTAGAAGGTGTACTTCAGGCTGCTCGAGTACGTGCGCTGCGGGAACGGATGAAACAGGAAGTATTTCCGGTTCAGCAGATTGTCGGCGCCGACCGACGCTGAGAGGTGCGAGCCGAAACGGTAGTTCACGTGCGCATCCGCCACGAACCAGCCACTGAATCCCTGATACACGTTCGGGTTCACATCGGCGTTGTCGAGCGTGGTCCACACGGCATCGCTGTACCGACCGCCCAGCGAGATCGCGAGCTTCTGCACCGGACGGTACGTGGCGATGAAGTTGGCGCGCCACTCCGGAATGTTCGGGAGCTGCTTGCCGATCGCCGCATTGGCCGGTGCGGTCGCGCTGGCGCGCCCCGAGGTGGCCAGCGTGCGGGCGTCGAGGTGCGTGGCGCTGCCCGACAGTTCAAGTCCACGCACCAGCACGTCGTGTTCCGACACCACCAGTTCAGCGCCACGCGCGCGCACGTGATCGACGTTCGAGATGTACGAGTAGAACGTCTGCGAGCCCGGCACGAGCGGCTGGAACTGCGAGATGATGGCGTCGTGCACATCATCGTTGAATAACGCGAGCTGCACGCGGCTGCGCGCGAACGTGCGTTCAACGCGCAGCTCGCTGGCCAGCACGTTGTCCGGCTTGAGATTGGGATCGGGCGACGTGAACGTCACGCCGGTCGTGACGAGCTGATACAACTCGGCCGCTGTGGCGAACCGGTACGCCTTGGCCACCGATGCCGTGAGCGTCCAGTCGGGCGAGGGGGTCCAGCCGAGCGTCGCCTTCGGAGAGAACCGCGTCGCCTCGACCTCCTTCTGCGTCACCCGCGTGTTGCCGTTCACATTCAGGCCGTCGAAGGCGCGCCACTGTTCGTAGCGTCCCCCCACTGTGAGACGCAGTTTCGGAGCAATGCGCCACTGATCCTGCACCCACAGCGCCGCCGTGCGCGTCTTGCCGTCGCCCTGCGACACGACCGTAGTCGTTACTGGGTCCGACTCCCGCCAATTGGCGGTGTTGTACGTCGGGTTCGCGAGTGTGTACTGATCGACGTGGGCGCCGAACGTCACCGTGTGCGCGGCGGTGGAGCCGCCCTTGTGCCACGCGGCCTTCACATCAGCCGTGCGCCAGCCGGTGCCCGACAGCACGGCCACGCGACCGGCGTCCCCGAACGTCAGCGCGGTGGACGACGCGGACGTGGAGAAGCGCTGGCGATCAGTGTCCATGCGATAGCTGGTGCCAACGACTTCGACATCCCAATCCTTCTTGGTGTCGGTGCGCAGAGAGACGCTCTGCGCGTTGTGCTGCTGCAGCAGGCCGTAGTTGCCGCTCGCGAAGCCGGCCAGCCCGGCGTAGCTCGAGGCACCCGCGCGCGTGAGGTAGCTGTCTACACCGGCGTCGGCGTCATTCTGCCAATATCCGTACGTGTAGGCGGCACGCACCGTGGGCGTGATGTCGTACGCGAGCTTGATCTTCGCGTTCGTCATCTGCGTGTGCAGGAGTCCGGTCGCGCCCAGCACGTTGGCGGCACCATTGAGCTTGTTGGTGGCCGCGAATCCGCCGGTGGTGTTGGCCGGAAAGGTGGCGCCGGTCACGTAGGTGAGCGGCTGGCTCTTGCTGTCCTGATAGTTGCCGCTCAGCGACACGGTCAGCTTACCGAACCGGTTGGCCACACGCGCCGATGTTTGTGACGTGCCGTACGTGGTGTTCGTGCCGTACAAGTCGAACGGCATCAGCGACTGTGTCTGCGCAATCGAGCCTTCGAACTTCTCGGGCAGTCGCGTGGTGATCTCCATGGCCGCCCCCATCGCGTTACCCGGATAGGCCGCCGAGAACGGGCCGTACATCATGTCGATGCGCTCGATTTCTTCGGGGGCCACCAGACCCCATCGTGGTCCGCCGATGGTGTTGTTGTTGGCGATGAGCGCCGACAGCGGCACGCCGTCAGCGAACACGAGGCTGCGCGCGCTGGAACTGACGCCCCATACGCGGGTGCCCATCACGGCCTGCGTGTCGCCGTTGTTGCGTTTCCGGATGAACACGCTGGGCAGGTATTTCACCGCATCGGGCGTGTCCATGAGATTGATCGTTTCTTCGACCCGCTTGGCGGTGATGCTGGCGCTCACCGGCATCGTGAGGCGGGTCAGGGCGGGGCGCGTGTCACGATCGGCGGTCACGCGGAGGCCGCCGAGCGTGGTCACGGTGTCCTTTCCCGTGGAGTCCTTGCCCACGGGCTTGGGTGGCTGGGTCTGCGCACGGGCGGTGCCGGCGACCAGGAGGGCGCCGAGCAGGGTAGCGAGCTTCATAAACGGGATCGGGATAACGGCACGTGCATTCTCCCCGCGCTCGAACCATCACCGCGACACGCCAAGGGCGATCGCTGTGCGGGAGCAGTCGGGAACAACGCGAGAGGGCGACCCACGCGGACGGCCCCCGAGGGGAGCAGTCGCGCAGCGTCGAATTCGGCAGGGACGAGCGGCTACGGCGGGCCGGGTGTGGCCCTACGCGCGTACCGGGGTCGGCGGGCCGTTCGCGAAGGGCAGCGCGTGCGCCGGCCGCAGCGGAATGCGCGAGAGCACGACGGCAGCGGCCACGCTCGCCTGGCGCGAGAGGTGCTCCGCGATCGTGATGTCCACGTGCGGGACCACGGCCGCGGTCATGGTGGAGCACTGACCGAGGCAGGTGCAGCACGCATGCCCGTCGTGCTCGGGGTCGGCGGTCTGCACGGCGGGTGCCGCCGAATTCGTCACCGACTGCTCAGTGGCCGCCGCCATGGCCGCGTGATCGTGGTGCGCGGCGTCCGTCGCGTCGTTCACGGGCGCTGCCGTTGTGACGGCCATCCCGGAATGCATGGCACAGGCAAAGAATCCGGCTGGCTCGATGAGCGCAGTCGAGAACCAGACCGCCCAGAGGCTGATCAGGACTCGGTACCAGATGGGATGCCGCATACCCATGAACGGTAGTTCACGCCGACGGGCTGCGGAAGAGCGGTCCGGATTGCCCGGTGCGCTCCGGCTGGCGAGACTTCGGGGATGCGTGGCACACTCGGCAGTCCGTTCCTGACGCACCTTGAATTGCGCGAGGAACGCGTGAAGCCCGGTGTGCATCCGTTCGACATTCCCCTGCTGCAGCACAACCTCTCGGTCGAGTTCACCACGCCGGTGACGTTTCTGGTCGGTGAGAACGGCTCGGGGAAGTCCACGCTGCTCGAGGCGCTGGCCTGGAGCGTGGGCTTCGGCGCCCAGGGCGGCAATCGGGATCATCAGTTCGCCGAGGACGCCGACGGCGCTGAATTGGGCCGTGCGCTCCGACTGGGATGGAGTCAGCGCACGACCGAGGGGTTCTTCATGCGGGCCGAGACGTTTTTCAATTTCGCCACCACGCTCGAATCGCTCGACAGCAACTTCGCGCGCTACGGCGGCGAATCGCTGCACCGCCAGTCGCACGGGGAAGCGTTCCTCTCGCTGTTCGAGCATCGCTTCGAGGATGGCCTGTTCCTGCTCGACGAACCGGAGGCGGCGCTGTCGCCGCAACGGCAGCTGGCCTTCCTGCAGATCCTGCACCGACTCACCGCGACGCGCGGCGCACAGTTCGTGATCGCCACGCATTCGCCGATGCTGTTGGCGTTTCCGGGCGCGACGGTGTTCAGTCTCGACGGGGGTGAGGTCGAGGCGGTCGACTATCGCGATACCGATCACTTCCGGCTCACGCGGGATTTTCTGGCGGCGCCGGAACGGTTCTTCCGGCATCTGTTCGAGGAATAGGGGCGAGCGCCGCCAGCGCGACCTTTGCCTCGGACTCCAGCCGAGACCGCAACCGGGCAGTAGTTTAGCCCGATGACCGATCTCTCTCGTCGTGACCTGCTGGCAGGCGCCGCCGGATTCCTCGGCGGTGCCGCCCTCGCTGGACTCCCGCTCGCCGTCGAAGGACAGGGCGGCGCCCCCTCCATCGCGCCCGTCCCGCCCGCCCCGCGTCCGGTGGCGCCGCTCGATGCCACTAAAATGCCCGGTGCGCCCACGGCGGCGCTGGGGGCGCGCTCGGAGTATTTCGCGCCCACGCGCATCCCCAACGGCACGCCCGTGGGCAGTTCGCGCACGCCGCTGCAGGATCTCACGGGCACCATCACGCCGAGCGATCTGCACTTCGAGCGACACCACGCCGGCATTCCCACGCTCGACCCCGAGCGGCACACGCTCACGATTCACGGGCTGGTGGATCG
>CANHNQ010000177.1 GCA_947462095.1 Gemmatimonadota bacterium | reverse complement strand
GGTCTCGTGCTGCGCCGCGATGCAGCACGTGCAGCATGCGCAAGTTGCCCGAACAGTCGCGCCGCTGCAGCAAGACGGCGGCGCTCACGTGGGGGGGCAGGGGTGTGCCCGGTGCCGGCGGGGCGTCGTGCTGCTGCATCGCGTCGCGGAGGGTGCGCGCCGGCGTCGCTCGTACGGCGTCGCAGACGACGCCGCCGAACGAAACCGTCAGCCCCGCGAGGACCCAATGCGTCAGCGTCGGGGCGCGAGACATCAGTCCTCGCAGAGAAGAATCGGCTCTTCGTCCTCACCGGAACCGCGCATGCCGGTCAGGCCGGTGCCCGTGCTGCCCCCGCAGCTCCCGGTCGTCTTCGCACCGGTGGTTCCCGTGGTGCCGGTCGACGGTACGTCCTTGTAGAGGGTTCTGTAGCCGGTCGTGCAGTTGGATGTCGTCCACTTGAATCCCCCACTCTGCAGGAGGAGGTTGATGTCGAAGCTCACGCTGCTCTCGCACTTGGTGATGGGCTCCGACCCGCAGGCGCGCAGCGTGCCCGCGCCGCACACCGTCGGCGTCACCGTTGTGGTCTGCGCCATCGCGCGCGACACGTCGACCGTGGCCACCGTGAACAGCAACGCGAATACGCCGAAGGCGGCGCGGGGAATGGTCATCATCATGACAAACCTCGGGATCTCTCCGTGAAGTGGCGCGCCGCGGAGTGCGTCGCACCGGTCGCCACGGCCCGGATCCGTGCGACGGAGCCACCATAGCCCCCTGGTGTCAGCCCGTTGTCACCTGTTCGTTGCCGGCATGGCCATTCCACCGCCGGAGCGCCGTCGCGACCGTCAGTTCGCCGCTTGGAGCGCCCCGCCGCGATGCCTACTTTTCATCAGGTAGTTCTCCCGACACCCCGACTCTCCAATGCAGCCTCTCATGGAGCGGATCACCGGCGCCCTCGCCGCGGTCCGCAACCCCCGCACCGGCGCTGATGTCATGGCCGCCGACATGGTGCGGGATATCGCTACCACGGTTGACGGCAAGGTGCGTTTCACGCTCCTGCTGGCCGCCGACGACGACGCTACCCTCGTGCGCGATGTTCGGCAGGCCGTCGAGGCGCTCGCCGGCATCACCGATGTCCGCGTCGACGTGCGCGATCCTGCGCAGACCGAATCCACGCCGGCGCGCCGTGCGCCGACCACCGCACCGCAATCCATGAATCAGCCGCAAGCGCCAGCCACGGGCGGCATGGGACGCGCCCTCCCCGTGATGGACGCCGCTCCCAAGGCCCCGCCCAAGGTCCCCGAGCCGGTCGCGTATCCGCAGCTCGGTCGCATCATTGCCGTGTCGTCGGGCAAGGGCGGCGTGGGCAAGAGCACCGTGGCCGTGAATCTCGCGGTCGCGCTCGCCAAGATGGGTAAGCGCGTCGGCATCATGGACGCCGATATCTACGGCCCCAACCTGCCGCTCATGCTGGGTGTGGATGCCGCGCCGTCGGTCGTGGATGAAAAGATCATCCCGCTCGAGGCCTACGGCATCAAGGTGATGTCGATCGGCTTCCTGATCGAGAAGGAGCAGCCGGCCATCTGGCGCGGCCCGATCGTGATGAAGATCCTCACGCAGTTCCTGAAGGACGTGGCGTGGGGACAGCTCGACTACTTCCTGGTCGATATGCCGCCGGGTACCGGTGACGCGCAGCTCTCGCTCGTGCAGGCCACGCAGGTGCACGGCGCCGTCATCGTGACCACGCCGCAGCAGGTGTCGGTCGGGGACGCACTCCGCGGTGTGAAGATGTTCGAGCGCACCGCCGTGCCCGTGCTCGGCATCGTGGAAAACATGTCGTACTTCGAGAACCCTGAAACGGGCAAGCCGATCGCCGTGTTCGGCACCGGCGGTGGCGCGCGGCTGGCGGCGGAAACCAACCTGCCGCTCATCGGGCAGGTGCCGCTCGATCCGCGCATTCAGGAAGGCGGCGACACCGGACGGCCGATTGTGGATGCCGAGCCGACGTCGCGCGCCGCGAAGGAACTGGAAGCGATCGCGCAGCGGGTCGTGGAGCGCCTTGTCGGCATCTACGGCAGCTGAAGTCGATGCCCCACGCGGCGCACTCGTCGGGGAGCCGTTAGCCCTTACGATTCGCCGCGTGGCGCTGCCGGCGGTCGTCGCGAACCTGCTCATGACCACGTTTCACAACGTGGACACGTACTGGATCGGACGCACGCTCGGCCCCGATGCCCTCGCCGCCGCCACCAGTTCCATCTTCTGGATCTGGCTCGTGATCTCCATCGGCGAGATGGTCAGCATCGGCCTCGATGCGATCGCGGCGCGACGACATGGTGAACGCCGCCCGTCAGAAGCCGCGCGCACGATCAGTGAAGGTGTCGTGCTGGCACTGCTGCTGGGCGGCGCGATTGCGCTCGCTACGCCGTTCGTGGTGCACTGGCTCTTCGCCGTGATGAACACCGGCGCCAGTGTGAGTGCCATCGGTCGCGAGTACCTCGGCACGTATCTGCTCGGCATGCCGCTCATCTTCGGCTTCTTCGCCGTCGATGCCGCGTTCCGTGCCAAAGGCGACACGCGCACGCCGTTGTATATCCTGGTGGTCACCACGGTATTCGGTCTCGTGCTCGACCCGATCCTCATTCGCGGATTGGGGCCCGTGCCTGCATTCGGTATTCGCGGCGCCGCGCTCGCCACGCTGGTGCCACGCGGACTCGGCTGCATTGTCGGCGTCATGATCTTGCAGCGTCGTAGCATGCTGCGTTGGGCGACGCCGCGTTGGGACGTCATCGCGAGCATTGCGCGCGTGGGCGCGCCGGCCGCGCTCACGGGCGTGGCGTTCAGTGCGATCTACGTGCTCCTCACACGCATCACCACGCAGTTCGGCACACCGGCACTGGCCGCACTCGGGCTGGGCTTCCGCATCGAGAGCGTGGTGTACGTGGTGTCGGTGGGCATGGGTGCGGCGGTGGCGGCGATCGTGGGGCAGAGCATGGGGGCCGGCGATCCTGACCGCGCCGAACGCGCGGGCTGGACCGCGACCGGGATCGTAAGTGTCGTCGGAGCCGTGATGGCGGCCATGTCATTCTTCTTTGCTGAAGACTTTGCGGCCATTTTCTCGACCGATCCGGCCGTGATCACCGAGGCCGCGCGCTACCTGCGCATCGCCGCGTTCTCACAGCTGCTCCTGGGGGCCGAGGTGGTGCTGGAAAGTGCGATGGGCGGAGCCGGCTGGACGCTGTGGCCGATGATCGGGTCGAGCACGATTACCCTGTTGCGGCTGCCAATCGGCGCGTGGGCGGCCGCGCAGTGGGGGACGACCGGCCTGTGGTGGACGTTGGCGCTCACGGCGGCGGCGCGCGGACTCCTGATGGCCGCGCTGTGGGGGAGTGGACGGTGGCGGCGCGTTCGGGTCTGACGCACGTTACGACATGATCGCTCCTGCCATCACGTTACTCACCGACTTCGGCACCGCCGACGGCTACGTCGCCGAACTGAAGGGCGTCCTCACCACGCTGGCGCCCGGTATTCCGCTGCTCGATCTCACGCACGATGTGCCGGCGCAGGATGTCGCCTTCGCCCGCCTCACGGTCGCGCGCTACTGGCGTCGATTTCCGGTGGGCACGGTGCATCTCGTGGTGGTCGATCCCGGGGTCGGCACGTCGCGCGAGGCGATCGCCGTGTGCAGCGAAGGTCGCTATCTCGTAGGGCCCGACAATGGCGTGCTGTCGCCGGCGCTCTTTTCGCTCGACGCGCGCGTGGTCTCGCTCACGGTCGATGCGCAGGCCTCGCCCACCTTCCACGGGCGTGATGTATTCGCGCCGGCCGCGGCACAGTTGGCTCGTGGCGCGTCTCTCGACATGATCGGCGAGTCGTTCAATCAGCCCGTACAACTGCGCACGCCGCAGCCGCGTCGCGCCGCTGACGGCGCCTTGCACGGCGAGATCCTCACCATCGACCGCTTCGGCAACGCGATCACCAATCTGGCGGCCCGCGACGGCGTGGCGGTGCAGGTAGGCGGCCACCACGTACGCGTGGTGCGTACGTATGGCGAGGCCGCGCCGGGCGAACTGGTGGCGCTCGTGGGATCGAGCGGCTTCGTGGAGATCGCCGTGCGCGACGGCCACGCGGCGGCCCGCCTGCGACTGTCGCGCGGTCAGGCGGTGGAGCTCGCACCGATGATGCGTTAGCATCATCTGTGCGTACGACTATCGATCTCGACGACGCGCTCCTCCAGCGTCTCCGTGACACCGCCCACCGCGAAGGCGTGCCGTTCAAGGCGCTGCTGCATCGCGTGATTCTACGGGGGCTCGACATGCCACCAGAGGCACAGGTGCCGTATCGCACTCCGTCGTATTCGATGGGGCAGGTGCGGGAAGGCATCGATCTGGTCAAAGCCCGATGGATCGCCGCCGACCTCGAGGATGAGGAGATCATCCGCAAGATGGCCGAAGGCCGTTAGCGCGTGATCATCCCCGACGTCAACCTGCTGGTGTACGCGGTTCATGCGGAAAGCGAGCAACATCTGGTGGCGCGCGCGTGGCTCGATCAACTGCTCACGGGTGATGAGCCGGTCGGCTTCTCCTAGACCGTGCTCACCGGGTTCATTCGCGTGAGTACGAATCCGCGTGTGGTCTCGTCGCCTGCTCGGCTCGATCGTGCCGCGGGACTGGTGGACCTGTGGCTTCAGCAGCGCATCGTGAGCGTGGTCGAGCCGGGACTTGGGCATTGGCCGATTCTGCGCGCCTTGCTGCGCGAAGCCGGCCGTGGCGGCAACCTCACCACCGACGCCCATCTCGCCGCGCTGTGCATCGAACGCGGCGCCACGCTGCACAGCGCCGATGGTGACTTCGCGCGCTTTCGCGGGCTGCGCTACGAGAATCCGCTGCGCTGACCTACCGCACTGCCACACCGGTGAACAGCGCGCTGTTCACGAGGAAGTGCACCCAGATGCTGGCGACGTAGCCTAGAGCAATCGCCCAGCTCCATTTCAGGTGCGCCATGAACGTATAGGTGCCGCGCGCTTGCCCCATCAGCGCCACGCCGGCCGCGCTGCCGATCGACAGCAGTGAGCCACCAACCCCCGCGGTGAGCGTCACCAAGAGCCACTGCCCCGCATCCATCGGCGGCCGCATGGAGAGCACGGCGAACATCACCGGAATGTTGTCGATGAGTGCGGACATCAGGCCGATGGCCACGTTCGCCTTGGTGGCACCGAAGCCGCCGTACGCCAACTGCGACAGCGCCTCGAGATAGCCGATCGCCCCGAGTCCGCCCACGCACAGGATGACGCCGTAGAAGAACATCAGCGTGTCCCATTCCGCCTTCTCGAGTCGCTTGAACACATCGAACGGTTCGCGTTCGGCCCCCGCGTGCGAGACCACCTCGAAGGGATTGTCCGAGTCCACGCTGTGCCGCTCCGCTCGCACGGCAATCTCGCGGATCGCGGTGCGCTGCAATGTCCAGCCGTACAGCTTGAGGGCGCCGAGGCCGGTCATCATACCGAGCACTGGCGGCAGGTGCAGGAACTGATGCACACAGACCGTGGCCACGATGGTGAGCAGGAACAGCCCGATAATCTGAAACGCTCCCGGCTGCAGTCTCATCTGCTCAGTGATCGGTGCCGGACGTCCCGCACCCACGGCGGTGCTCATGATGGCCGCTGGCACCAGCCAGTTCACCAGCGACGGCAGAAAAAGGGCGAAGAACCCGGAGAAGGGAATGAGTCCCTTCTGCCACACCATCAGCGTCGTGATGTCGCCGAAGGGCGAGAATGC
>CANHNQ010000176.1 GCA_947462095.1 Gemmatimonadota bacterium | reverse complement strand
CTCGTCGGCGGGGCCACCGTGCTCCCCGGCGCGTTTCTCTCCACGACGCCCGATGGCGCGCACGTGGAGCGTTGGGGGTATCTCGGCACCACGTACGCGTTCTAGCGCGCGTCACCGTTCGCACGTCCCTTCGCGTTGCCGTTCACGCGCTCGTCTTTGTCCGTCGCTCACGCCTCTTTGCCCATGTCCTCGATGTTGCGATCTCTGTTCGTAGTGCTGTTGGCCGCCCCCGTCGTCGCGGCGGCGCAGGTGCGTCCCGCCACGCCGGCGCCCCAACCGGTTCGTGCCCGCCTTGTCGGTTCGGTGTTCGACAGTGCGGCCACGAAGTGGCTCGGTGGCGCGACCGTGCAGTTGGTGGACGCGGCCAACCCGGCGAATGTGCGCACGGCAACGACCGCGCCCAACGGGCGCTTCGCGATCGACTCGGTGGCGACGGGTACCTATCTGATCGGCTTCTTCGATCAGCGGCTCGACCAGCTCGCCATCGAGGCACCGCTCTTTCGCGTGAACATCACGACGTCGGAGGAGCTCGATGTGCCGATGGCCATTCCGTCGGCCGAAACGATCATCACCGCGCGGTGCGGGCCGGGCGACCCGGACCAACCGATGGGGCTCTACATGGGCTTCGTGCGCAGCGCGGCGACGAGTGAGCTGGTGCCGGCGGCGCGCGTGCGTGCGCAGTATTCCGAGGTGACGGTGGGACCGCGCGGCGTGGAACGCCGTTCGCCGTCGCGCTTCGGCAGCAGTGCCGACAACGGTCTCTTCACGCTGTGCGGCGTGCCACGCAACGCCCCCGTCACCGCACGCGCGTATGCCGGCGCCGACTCCACGGGGTTCATCGAACTGCGCGTACCGCGTAATGGTCTGCTGGTGCGCGACCTCATCATCGGCTCCAGCAACAAAGGGTCGGGGGCGCTGCGCGGCATGGTCAAGAGCGCGAGTGGCCAGCAGATCGGGACGGCCCGTGTGGTGCTGTGGGGCGCGAGCGGCAGCGGCGCCAACACGTCGAACGGGCAGTACACGATGGATGGACTGCCGACCGGTACGCAGATGGTCGAGGCACGTGCGATCGGCTATCAGCCGATGCGCATGGTCGTCGACATCCCCGCGAACGAGGCGGCGACCGCCGACATCACGCTCGAAACGCTGGTCGCCACGGTGGACACCGTGCGCGTACGCGGCGACCGCGTCTCCAACCAGATGGCCGAGTTCGAGAAACGGCGTCGCGCCGGCTTCGGCTCGTTCATCGACGAGAATCAGCTGAACGCACGATCGCCGATCTTCATGGCCGACATCTTCCGCACGGTGCCGGGTATCACGATCGCCAATGGCCAGTCGGCGCAGGGACGCGTGCTCATGCGGGCGAATGGTGGCACCTGCGCCCCAGCGGTGTTCCTGAACGGGATGAACGTGACCGTGCCCGACGGGAATCTTGACGCGATCATGAACTCGCAGGAAGTCATGGCGGTCGAGGTGTACTCGCGGACGTCGAACGTGCCGCCCCAATTCGACTCACGGAACGGCTGCGGATCGATCGTGGTCTGGACGGGTCCGCGAAAGCAGGGCCGCTGAGCCCGCCCGGCGGACCACCCTCGAGCTGGACAGGGCCCGTGGTGTCCTGACGAACAGCGGACCGCGCATCGGGGTAGCATCGCGTAATGTTCCGAAGTGATACGAACGGGGCGCACCGCCGGCTGGCGCGATGCCCGTCATCCCGCTTGGTCGGAGAGGCCGATGCCTGCCGTGCTGCCCGAACCGAATCGCCGCCTGCCTGATATGACCCGCCTGCGGCGCCTGTCCACAGGGATGGCGTCGCTGCTCGTCGTCGCGCTGATCTCCGCCTGCGCCCTCGGCAAGCTGGGCAGGGGCGGGTCGCCGCAGGGCACCGTGGCGCTCGTCGTGGAGAACCGCGGCTACTACGACGTGAACGTGTACGTGGTGCGCAGCGAGGGCGCGCGAGGTGCCCGGCTCGGCACCGTGAACGGCGGCGCCACGGTGACGCTCACGGTGCGCGAGACGGACCTGCAAGCGGGCGGTGTGCTGCAGTTGCAGGCCCGCGCCATCGGCGGTCGATCGGTGTGGACCTCGCCGGCGCTGGTCGTGAGCGCCGGCGGTGTCGTGAAGTTGGACCTGATTGCAATCGGCACCACTGATCTGAGTCAGAGCCAGATCTACGTGATCCAGTAGCTCAGGTCGGCGCAGTGACGAGCGGGAGAATCGCGGCGACCAGCTGATCGGTCGCCACGCCCCAGCCGTGGTGGAAGCCCATGTCCTCATGCGCTTCGCGATCCGACTCCGACCAATGCTGCACGCGCGCGGTGTAGCGCGTCCCGTCCCCTTCCGGCTCGAAGGTGAGGACGGCGGTCATGAACGCCTTGTACGACGGCTCCCACGCCGACACGAAGGCATCGGTAATCACCAGCCGCGCATTGGGAACCACGTCGAGGTAGACGCCCCGATTGGGTACGACCTCCCCGTCCGGTCCTTCCATCACGATCAGATTCGAGCCGCCGGGGCGGACGTCGAGTTCGGCGCTCGTCGTCTTCCACGGGGCCGGCGTGAACCATTGCAGCAACAGCACCGGATCCGTCCAGGCGCGATACACGAGTGCTGGCGGTGCGGGAATGAACCGGGTGAGCACCAGCTCACGGCTATTGGCAGGCGCAGTCATGACCAGAAGCGTTGAGGGAGAACGACACGGTGGCTACCGCTTGAGTCCGCGCGCCGTCGCGCCGTCTTGCATGATACGGCCGCGATCGTCGAGGCGGGAGAGATTGCGTTCGATCTTGCGCACGTAGTCCAGCGTCTCCGCGTGACGCCACCGCGGCACCGACGGCGCCACCTGCTCGATGCTGCGCCACTGTCGTGGATCGAGCCGTCGATCGCGTGCGCGTCGCTGCGCCGACAGCAGGGTGCCACGTCCGGCGTTATAGCTGGCGAACATGAACTGCCGCCGATCGTCGGCGATCGAATCGTTTTCCCAGCGCAGCCAGAGCCTCCGGTCGTAGGCGATGCCCACCTCGATGTTCAGCGCGGGGTTGTCGATCATGCCGAGATCGGCGTTCTCCGACGCGATCTCGCGATAGGTGCTGGGCATCAGCTGCATCAGCCCACGTGCGCCAACGCCACTGCGGGCGAGCGGATCGAGATTGCTCTCGGCCATTCCCTGCGCCTTGAACAACCGCCAGTCGAAGGCCGCCCCGAACGACCGCTTGGCGGCCTTGCGGAAGGTGTCGTCGTAGCGGTCGGCCGGATCGCGCGGCTGCGCCGCAGCACTCGGCACCTGCACCGCGACTGCCGCACACAGTGCCAGCACACGGCAGCGCCAAGAACGCATCAGTTCAGCGCGCCGCCCACGACGATCCCCACCGAGATGAAGATCGCCGCGACGAACAGCCCCACAGCCACGTTCCCCTTCTTCAACTCCTCAGCGAAATCGACCTGCGGGGTGAGCAGGTCGATAATGCGATACGCCGCGAACATGAGCACCACGCCGAGGGTGGCGTACAACATGTTGAGTCCGACAATCGACCATTGCATGACGAAGCGGGCAGAAGGGTGAACGAAGCAGCCAGTGGAGTCTACCGGCTGGCGGCGGCGTGGGCTACCGCCGCGACGCCGCGCGGCGGCGCGCCGTGATCAGCACCGCGAGTTCATCCGGGCGCGGGTTGATGAAGTCGAGACGGACGCGCCCATCGGGTAGCGTGCTCACGGTGGCCGGGATGGCACTGTTGGTCAGTACCCAGCCCGCGGGAAGAATGACCGCGTTGGCTGGGCGACCGAAACCACGGTCCCACACGAGTTCATCGTTCACGAGCCGATAGCGGGCGCTGTCGGTGTAGGTCTCCGACATCCGCAGCCGCGTCGTGGCGCCCGGCGCCACCGGCGCGAAGCGGAACACCACCACTTCCGTGGCCGGCGTGACCGGCTCACCGATGTCGAGTTTCGCCGCAGTGATCGCGGCGCCGGTGAGCACGTCGTGCCGCAGCGATTCACCGGTATCGAGATTGCGTGCCGACGGATTGGCGACGCGGCTGCCGGCCCGCACCACGTTGATGTAGTGGTCGATGCCGGCCCGCGACTCAGTGTAGTCGTGATACAAGTCGAAGGCGTGCGTTTCCGGCTGCTGCAGGGAATACACGATTTCCCGCGACTGGATGGCCCGTTCGGCCAACCGCGCCTGCGCCGACGACCGCGCGACCGACGGGCCGGTGCCGAGGCCGACGACCGGACGCGCACGCAGGATGAGCGGCGCCTCGGCGGGCGTGGCGTTCCAGAAGCTGATCGCGATGCGCCCGTCGGCTTCCTGCAGGACTTGCGACGGATAATTGCACGACTCGAGCTCGTAGCCCTTCGGCAGCACCACGGCGTTGCGCTTGATGCCGAGAGGACGATTGAACACGATGGTCGTGCCGTCGGTGAAGTAGCTCTTGGCGTCTTCGTACGTTTTGTCGATGAGTACGCGCGCCTCGCCGCCGTTCGCGGGCACGGGCCGCGCCAACGTGACGCGGATGTACTGCTGCAAACTGTCCGACACGCGCACGCCGCCGGCGCGCGCCACGGCGGCGCCGACCACATCGAACACCAGCGGCTTACCCGTGGCGCGATCGCTGACGTGTTCATCAGTGGCGATACTGCCGGCACGGATCGGGTTGAAGTAGTGCGTGGCGCCGGCCGTCGTGGCGGTGACGTCGTACACGATGCGGAACTTGGCCGACCCGGGCGCCAGCAACTCGTAGCGAGTGTAGGCGTCGGCTTCCGTTTGGCGCGGCGGCGCGGTCTGGGCGCCTGTGGCGTGTGCCGGGGCGAGCGCCAAGGCCGCGCCGAGCGTGCAGCCACGCACGAGGTTCACGATGGTCATGCGGGTTGCACGAGATTGATGAGATTGCCGCAGGTGTCCTCGAACAGCACGGCGGTGATCGGGCCCATGACGGTCGGCGCACCGCGGAACACGACGCCGGCCGCTTTGAGACGCGCGAAATCGGCGTGGATATCCGTCGAGATGAACGCCGACGCCGGCACGCCCGCGTCGAACAACGCCCGCTGGTAGACGCGCGCCGGTTCGAACGCCATCGGCTCGAGCACGAGCTCCACCCCGTGCATGCCATCGGGCGAGGTCACGGTGAGCCAGCGGAACTCACCGAACGGCAGGTCGGCCATCTTTTCGAAACCAAGCACGCCGGTGTAAAAGGCGAGTGCCTTGGCCTGGTCGTCGACCATCATGCTGATGAACTTGAGTTGCATAACGTGCCTCTGGTGATTCGGAGCACTGCCGTACGACGCGAACGGTCGCGTGGCGATTGCCTAAGGTGCCGCCGGACGCGGGGCCACGGAAGTCCGGTGTGTTCGCTCGACGCGAGCGTGCTCAGCGTCCATTTTTCATGAGCTGTGGTCCTTGGAATCGTCCTGTTGGCCCCCTCCCCGAGCCTCCCTGCTTATGAAGCGTTCCTTCACCGTCGCCCCGCTCCTGCTGGCGCTAGCGACCCCGCTGGCCGCCCTCGCCGCGCAGCCGGCGCCGAAGATTGCCCGTCTGGTGATCACCCCGGCCAGCCGAACGATCGTGGCCGGCGATACCATGCGATTGCGCACGGAGGCGCGCGACGCGCAGGGGAACGTGCTCTCCGGCGTGACCGTGCGGTACCGACTGGGCGGATCGGCCCGTTTCGAGGGCAGAGTGGACTCGCTGGGGCTGCTCACGGCCAGCTCCACCGCCGTCCTGCCGGTTACGGTCACTGCCACGATGCCCGGCGCGGCGCCGACGTTCGAGGT
>CANHNQ010000175.1 GCA_947462095.1 Gemmatimonadota bacterium | reverse complement strand
GAGGGCAGAGTGGACTCGCTGGGGCTGCTCACGGCCAGCTCCACCGCCGTCCTGCCGGTTACGGTCACTGCCACGATGCCCGGCGCGGCGCCGACGTTCGAGGTGATCGAGATTACCGCGGTGCCGGGACCGGCCGCGCGCCTCGAATTGGCGCCAACCGCGCCCAAGCTGGTGGTGGGGCAGCGCGTACGGGCGACCGCACGCGCCTACTCGGCCAACGGTGATGCCCGCAACGACCGGATGTCGTGGAAGAGCGAGAAGCCTGCCGTGGCGAGCGTGAGTGCGACCGGTTTGGTCACCGCCCTCAAGGCGGGCACGACGGCGATCGTGGCCACGACCGGCGGTGTCGCGCAGCGCATGCCACTGGTGGTCGCGGCATCGTCGCTATCGTCGCTGTCGCTGACCCCGGGCCACGTGGAAGCGCGCACGGGTGACGTGCTGCGCTTCGCGATCACGGCCAAGGACGCGGCCGGCAAGACCATCGCGGGGCTCACGCCCACGTGGAGCTTCTCGCCGGGTCAGGGACAGATCGACGCCGACGGCGCCTTCGTGGGCTACGAGCCCGGGGAGTACACGATCACCGCCTCGTTCGGTGCCCGCAGCGTGGAGAGCACGATTACGCTCGTCCCGCGTGATGTGCGCCGCCCGCTGTCGCTGGTGGGGCGCCTGCCGCGCACACGCTTCACCACCGAAGAAGTGTGGATTCACCAGGACGGCAAGCACGCCTATCTCGGCTCGGGGGGCGGCGGTGACGTGCTGTACGCGCTCGACATCAGCAACCCGGCCGATCCGAAGGTGACCGACTCCATCGTCTCGAACACGCGTCGCGTGAACGACGTGATGACGTTCCCCGACGGCAAGTTTCTCGTGTTCACGCGCGAAGGCGCGAGCGACCGCAAGAACGGCATCGTGATTGCGTCGCTGGAGGATCCGGCGCATCCGAAGCCCATCGCCGAATTCACCGATGGCGTGACCGGCGGCGTGCACTCGGCGTTCGTGTACAAGCAGGACAAGTACGGCACCTTCATCTTCCTCACGAACGACGGCACGGGCGCGTTGCACGTGATCGACGTGAACGATCCGTATCATCCCAAGGAAGTCGCGCGCTGGAAAACCGAGGGACGTCCCGACGCCGGCCGCTCGTTGCACGACATCGACCTGCGCGACGGCCTGCTGTATGCGAGCTACTGGAACGACGGGCTGATCGTGCTCGACGTGGGCAACGGCATCAAGGGCGGCTCGCCGTCGAACCCGGTGAAGGTGTCGCAGTTCAAGTACGATCTGAACGCGATGTACAAGCAGGTGGAAGTCGACGGCGGCCCCGGCTTCATCCGCGGCACGCATACCGCGTGGCGTCACAAGAACTACGTGTTCATCGCCGACGAAGTCTTCCCGGCCGCCGGACCCAAGGGCACGAAGGACGCGTCCGCCGGTCGCGCGTATGGTCGCCTGCAGGTGGTCGATGTCACGGACATCGCCAATCCGAAGGCGGTGGCGTTCTACGAGCCCGAGCACGGCGGTGTGCACAACGTGTGGGTGGCCGGTGATTCGCTCTATATGGGCGCGTACAACGCCGGCTTCCGCGTGTTCGACATCTCCGGTGACCTGCGCGGTGATCTACGCGCTCAAGGGCGTGAAATCGGCCATCTGAACACCGCCGACATGGACGGCCACGTGAAGAACGCGGCGATGACGTGGGGTGTGGTGGTGAATCCGAAGGACGGCCTGGCCTACGTGAACGACGACAACAACGGGTTGTGGATTGTGCGCATCGAACCCAAGCCCGTGAAGAAGGTTATTCCGTGAGTGCACGCTCCATGCGCGCGGCGGTCGTGATGTCGATGCTGTGTGCGCCGTTGGCCCTGCGCGCGCAGGCACCGGCGCAGCCGCCTGCGCGCGACTACCTCGTGCTGGTGGCCAGTGAATCGGTAGATCGCGTGGCGCTGGTGCGCTTCGGGCCCGCCGGTGCGCGCGTGGAGCGGGAGAAGTACGTGGGCTGGTCGAAGATGGAAGTGGCCGGCCCGCACGGCGTGGCGATCACGCCAAATGCGACGGAGTACTTCGTGACCATCGCGCACGGCACGCCGTTCGGGAAGTTGGTGAAGTACGATGCCGCCACCGACGCGCAGCTCGGCAGCGTGATGCTGGGTAACTTTCCCGCGACGGCCCAGGTATCACCCGACGGCGCGCTCGTATTCGTGGTGAATTTCAACCTGCACGGCGACATGGAGACCAGCGATGTCTCGGTGGTGGCCGCGAAGGAGATGGTGGAGATCGCGCGCATCCGCACCTGCACGATGCCGCACGGGTCGCGCTTGTCGAGCGACGGCACCAAGCACTACTCGGCCTGCATGATGGACGAGACGCTGGCCGAGATCGACGCCAGCACGCTGTCGGTGAGCCGGCACTTCTTCCTCACGAAGGGGAAGGAGATGGGCATGATGGGCGCGCCGCGCGAGCGTGGGGCGAGTGAACATGCCGGTCACGGTGGTGCGGCCACCGACATGTCGGGCCACGGCATGGAGCCGCCCAAGCCGGGCGACATCTCCTGCTCGCCCACGTGGGCACAGCCCTCGCGCGACGGGTCACGCGTGTGGGTGGCATGCAACAAGTCGAGTGACCTGGTGGAGATCGACACCAAGTCGTGGACGCTGGTGCGCCGCATTCCCGCCGGGCCGGGCGTGTACAATCTGGCGACGACGCACAATGGCGCGCGGCTCATCGCGACGAACAAGCGCGATGCCTCGGTGTCGGTGTTCGACGCCGTGTCAGGCAACGAGCTGGCGCGCATTCCCACCACGCGCAAAGTCGTGCACGGCATCGCGGTGAGCGACGACGATCGGTACGCGTTCATCTCCGTGGAAGGCGTGGGGTCGGAACCGGGTACGGTGGATGTGATCGATCTCGCGACGCTCACGAAGGTGGCAACGGTGGATGTGGGACAGCAGGCGGGGGGCATCGACTTTTTGCGGTCGGCGCCGGTGAAGCGCTAGCATGGCACCCCGCGACGGCATCCTCGCACGAGACGTCCTCGGCGCCTTCTGCACGCACACACACGTGGCGCGCGCCGGCGCCGACCGCGGGCCGCTGCACGGGCTCACGTTCGGGCTCAAAGACATCTTCGACGTCGCCGGCCATCGCACCGGCTTCGGGAGCCCGGATTGGCTGGCCACGCACGACATGGCGTCGTCGACCGCCGCGGTGGCCACGCAGCTGCTCGACGCGGGCGCGCATCTGGCCGGCAAGACGCACACCGAGGAGATGGCGTTCAGCCTGACCGGTGAGAATGCGCACTATGGTACGCCGATCAATCCGGCCGCGCCGAACCGCGTCCCGGGAGGGTCGTCCAGCGGGTCGGCCGCCGCGGTAGCGGGTGGTCTGGTGGATTTCGCCATCGGCAGCGACACCGGCGGCTCGGTGCGCGCGCCGGCCAGCTTCTGCGGCATTTACGGGATCCGGCCAACGCACGGTCGCATTTCGCTCGATGGTGCCTGCCCGCTGGCGCCGATCTTCGATACCGTGGGCTGGTTCGCGCGTGATGCGGCGCTGCTGGCGCGCGTGGGCCATGTGCTGCTGGGCGGAACGGCCACTGCACCCGGCCGCCTGTTGCTGGCACAGGACGCGTTCGCCCTCGCGCTGCCCGGCGCGGCTGACGCGCTCGCACCGGCACGCGCGCGCGTGACGGCGCTGCTTGGTGACGCCGAGCCGGTTACGGTAAGCGACGACGGACTGGCGGCCTGGTTCGACGTGTTCCGCGTGCTGCAGTACGACGACATCTGGACCGCGCACCGGTCGTGGGTCACCCGCGTGCGCCCCACCTTCGGCCCTCAGGTAGGCCCGCGCTTTGACGCCGTGGCGCAGGTGCAGCCGCACGAGGTCGCGGTCATGCGCGAGCGGCGCGTGGACATTTCGGCGCGGCTCGATGCGCTCCTGGCAGACAATGCGGTGCTGCTGCTCCCCACGGTACCCGATATCGCCCCGCTGCTGCGGTTGCCGCCAGCGGAAACGGTGGCGTTTCGCGAGCGGGCGCTGGCCATGCTCTGCATTGCCGGGCTTGGCGGACTGCCGCAGGTGAATCTGCCCTTCGGCACGTTGAACGGGTGCCCCATCGGCTTGTCAATGATTGCCGCGCGCGGGAATGACGAGATGCTGCTGGATATCGCTGTACGACTGACCGCGGCTTCCGATCTGGATTGCTGAACTGATCACACAGAGACAAGGAGAGAAGGAGACAAGGAGAGAATCGTCGTTCTCTTTGTCTCTTTTTCTCCTTGTCTCTGTGTGATCCGTTCGTGATGTCGGTCCCTACTCGCGACCGCTCACTGCCGGATGCCCGCCGCCGCCGTCGGCACCGTGTAGCTCCACGGCTGACGCACCAGCGGCTTCTTCCGCGGATACACTTCGTCCAGCGTGTTGCCGTCGAACAGGCGGCCGTTGACCATCACCATCGACACGCTGTTGCTGTTCCGGATGTTCACCAGCGGATCGCGGTCGAGCACGATCAGATCGGCAAACTTGCCAGCTTCAAGCGATCCGATCTCGCCGCCAAGCCCGATCGCTTCGGCACCCACGATCGTGGCCGAACGCAAGGCGTCGTGCGTGGAGAGTCCGCCCGACTGAATCAGCCACAGCTCCCAGTGCATGCCGAGTCCCTGCAACTGACCGTGACTTCCCACACCGATGCGGCCGCCCGCCGCGACGGTCTTCGCAATATCCTCGGCGTGCTGCCACATCGCATACTCTTCCTTCACCGCGAAGCCGGCCGGTCCGGGTGCGTTCCCCGCGCCGCGACGACGCACCTTCGTATCGAAATCGACCGGATGCGTGAAGCGACGGAGCTTCGCGTCGTTGAGCAGGTCTTCCGTCTGATAGAACCACCCTTCACCGAACGGGCCGCCGTACTCCACGATGAGCGTAGGCGAGTTCGTGACCTGCGTGGCCTTGTACCACTCGAAGACGTCTTCGAACTTCGGCGTGATCGGCAGCGTATGCTCGATGCCCGGATAGCCGTCGATGCCGTGCGTGAGGTTGAGCTTCTGATCGAGGCCGCCCTCGGTGGTCGGCATGATGCCGAGCTCCTTCGCCGCCATGATCAGCCACTGCCGCTGCTGGCGGTTGCCGCTCATGTACATCTTGAGCGTCTTCGTGTCGTAGTACTTCGCGTACCGCGTCATGATGTCCTTCGCATGCGCGTAGTCGCGCACGGGCTCTGCCGAGAAGACACCGGGGCCCGTGGTATAGATGCGGGGGCCGATCATCTCTCCCGACTCTACGCGATCGGTATACGCCAGGAAGTCGGTGCTCGACGTCTGCGGATCGCGCGTCGTGGTCGTGCCATACGCTAGGGTGGCGAGGTACTGCCACGTCTGCGTGTTGTGGACCTGCGGCGTGAGCCACTGCGGATGGTAGTGCGTGTCCACCATGCCCGGCATGATCGTCTTGCCGCTCACGTCGAAGATCTGCGCCTCCGCCGGGATCGCCACGCTGCCGCGCGCGCCAATGGCCACGATGCGGCTGTCGCGCACCACGATGTCGGCGTTCTCGATGATCTCCTTCCCCTTCATCGTGATGGCCTTCGCCCCGCGGAACACCGCCACACCGCGCGGCAGATCACGCGAGGCCATCACCGCGATCTTCATCTCCGCGGGCGCATACGCCGGCAGCGGCTTCTTCTTGGTGGTGTCGGCCTTGGCGATGGAGTCGGCGCGCATGACGCTGTCCTTCACCGACTTCGTGGTATCGGCCCGCACCCGCGCCTTCACCTTCGCATCGGCCTT
>CANHNQ010000174.1 GCA_947462095.1 Gemmatimonadota bacterium | reverse complement strand
TCGCCCCCCACGCCCCCAAAGGCGCGTACGGGCGAATTCACGCCGCCCGGAAAACGAGCGCGCGCTCGCGCCATGATTTCGGCGGAACGCGCGCGCGGGCGCGACGTCAACATGGCTGCGAGTTCTGTCGGACTGCTCATCGGCCGAAACTCCCCACGGAAGAACTGTCAGGAATGCCGCTGCCCACCAGCGGCAAGGTGCGCGACGCACGGCGCACCGGCGCCGTCGCGTGCTCGGCCACGCGCAACAGCGTGGCGCGGAAATCGTAGTCGTCCACCACCTGCTCGATGCGCACGTCGGCAAACGCACCAGGCGTCATGATGCCCGCAGCGGCGCTGATCGGCACGTGCACCAGCCCGTCGATGTCATCGGCCTGCCACGGTGCGCGGCACAGCATCTCGCCCGTCACGTCGGAGGGGCGCTCCACCAGCACGCGGGCTTCGACACCAAGGAAGCGCTCGTAGCGCTCCGACGTGATCGCGCGCTGCAACTCTTCGATACGCTCCTTGCGCTCCTGCTTGATCGAGTCGGCCACGTCGTCGTCCATGCTGTTGGCGCGCGTGCCTTCCTGCGGCGAATAGGTAAAGACGCCGACGCGATCGAACTGCATCTCTTCAAGGAAGTCGCACAGGATCTCGAAATCGCTTTCGGTCTCACCGGGAAAGCCGACGATCACCGACGTACGCACCGCGAGATCGGGCACGATCGCGCGATACTGGGCGAGGCGTTCGCGGATGGTTTTCTGGCGCTCGGGGCGCCGCATCCGCGCCAGCACGGCATCAGATCCGTGCTGCATGGGGGTATCGAGATAGCGCACGATGCGCGGATTGGCCGCGATGACCTCGAGCAGCCGCGGCGTGATGCCGGTGCTGTAGAGGTACATGTTGCGGATCCACGGAATCGACGTTTCGCGCACCAGCGCTTCGAGCAGCTCGGGCAACGCCACGCCGTCGCGCCGGTCGCGGCCGTAATGCGCGAGGTCCTGCGCCACGAGATTCATCTCGCGGGCGCCCTGCACTTCCAGCAGCTGCGCTTCTTTCACCAGGTCGTCGAGCCCGAACGAGCGATGCTTGCCGCGCATGAGCGGAATCGCGCAGAAGGCGCAGCCGTGGTCGCACCCTTCGGAGATCTTGAGGTAGCGCACGTGCGGCAGGTCGCCGCCGAACAGGCGCACGCCGGGATGCTCCACCAGGGACCCACCCAGCAGTCCCCGTTCCACGAGCTCGGGAATGAGGCGGTCGGTTTCCGAATTACCGAGGAACACGTCCACCTCGGGCAGCGCCTCCTCGAGCTCCGACTTGTGCCGCTCGACCATGCAGCCGATCGCGAACACCGCCTGACACTTGCCGTCGTCCTTGAGGCGCGCGGCCGCCACGATCGCCTCGATCGATTCGGCCTTGGCGGCGTCGATGAAGCCGCAGGTGTTCACCACCACCACATCGGCGTCACGCATATCGGTCACCTGCTCGCCACCGTGAGCGACGAGGTCCGCCAGGTACCGCTCGGAGTCTACCGTGTTCTTATCGCACCCGAGGGTGACCAGACCGAACTTGAGCATGCGGGAAAGCTAGTCTGGTACCTCCCTAGCGGAAATTCCCGAACTGCAGGTCCACGTCGAAGTCCGCCTTTCGGAGCAGGGCGATCGCGTCCTGCAGCGCGTCCTTGTCGGGACTCGATACGCGCACCTGATCACCCTGAATGCTGGCCGTGACCTTCTTCAGCTTCGCCTCCTTGATCGTGGCGGACACCTTCTTCGCCTGATCGGAGTCGAGTGCCATCTTCAGCTTGATCTCCCGGCGCAGCACATCGCCGCCACCCGGCTTCACATCACCGATGTCCAGATTCTTCACCGGCACGCCGCGCTTGATCAGCTTCCCGCGAAGGGCGTCGAACAACGCCTCCATCCGCATGTCGCTGTCGGTGGCCAGGTTCACGATGCTGTCGGTGCGCTTGAACTCGATCTCGACCAGCGCGCCCTTGAAGTCGAAGCGCTGCGCGATCTCCTTCTGCGTCTGATTGACCGCGTTGTCCACTTCCTGCAGGTCGACGCTGGTGGTCACGTCGAAGGAATACGTAGAAGCCATAGAATCAGTACGGGCTCAGCCCAGGAAGCTTTCGAGCGACTTGGATCGTGAAACATGCCGGAGACGCGACAGTGCCTTCTCCTTGATCTGACGTACCCGCTCGCGGGTGATGCCGAGCTGCGACCCGATCTCTTCGAGCGTCATCGGTTCGGTATCGTCAATACCGAAATACAGGCGCAGGATCTTCGACTCGCGTTCCTTGAGGCTGCCCAGCGAGTCCTCGATCGCCTGCGTGAGCGCCTTCTCGAAGGTCTGCTCGTCGGGCGTCGCGTGGTTCGTATCGGGCAGATAGTCCAGCAGGCGGTTGTCCTCGCCCGGCGTCAGCGGCGCATCGAGCGAGAGGTGCACCTGCGAGATCGACATCGTCTTCGCGACTTCTTCTTCCGTGATGTCCATCCCTTCGGCAATCTCGGCGTGCGTCGCCTCGCGCCCCAGTTCCTGTAGCAGCGTGTTGGCGCGCTTGCCGATGCGATGCAACGTCCCGGCCCGGTTGAGCGGTACCCGCACGATACGTGACTGCTCAGCCAGCGCCTGCAAAATCGCCTGACGGATCCACCAGACGGCGTAGGAGATGAACTTGATGCCCTTGGTCTCGTCGAACTTGTGGGCGGCGCGGATGAGGCCGAGGTTCCCCTCGTTGATCAGGTCGGAGAGCGACACGCCCTGATTCTGATATTTCTTCGCGACGGACACCACAAAACGCAGATTCGAACGCACCAACTTGTCCAGCGCTTCCTGATCACCAACGCGAATGCGTCGGGCAAGTTCTGCCTCTTCCTCGCGGGAAATCAGCGGATAGGCACTGATGTCGCGCAGGTACTGATCGAGGGAGCCTTCCTCGTACGACACCTTTTTTTTCGGGGGCGTCACAGCCATGGCAGAGCGGCTCGTGTGGCAGAGAGACTGGACATGCGACCGCGAGCGAGGAGGGAGGGAGCGCGGCGTCCTGCGTACAACAACTAACCGGTAACCCCTTAACGGTGAACTACTGAGGCACCGTTCGTCAACGCATCCCGCCTCAAATGTGCTAGCGAACGAGGGACCCGAGGCGTCCCCACCGGATGCCGGTGAGCCACGGCACCCGTGCCGTGGTATCCGGCGTGAAACTGAAGTAGACGATCCACGGTGTGCCGCGCAGCAGACTGTCGGGCACGAATCCCCAGTAGCGGCTGTCGAGGGAATTGTCCCGATTATCGCCCAGGACGAACAGATGGTTGGGCGGGACCACGATCGGGCCCCAGTTGTCCCGCGACGGACGGTAGATCGGCGCCATCCCCACGTCGGCGGCGACGGCCGTGTTGGTCAGGTACCCACGCTGCCACCGGAACTCGTCGGTCAACGGGTCGACGTTCGGTGCGGTGTGCGAGACGTACGATTCCCGCAGCGGGACGCGGTTCCGCACGAGTGCCCCGCCCTGCATCGAGAGCGTATCGCCGGGGCGACCCACGAGTCGCTTCACGAAATGACTGGCCGGGTCGACGGGCCACTGGAACACGAGGAGATCGCCGAGCTGCGGCGCCCGCGCGGCCGGCCACCGGCGCGGCGAAAACGGGACCTTGGCCCCGTAGCGCCACTTGTTCACCAGCACAAAATCCCCGGCCAGCAGGGTACGCTCCATGCTCGCCGTCGGAATCTTGTACGCTTCCACCACGAACGTGCGGAGCGCCACACAGAGCAACACGGCAAGCGGCAGCACCTTCGCCCATGCCCACGGCCGGCGGAGCGCCACCCTGCGCCGGCGCGAGCGGCCATTGGCCGCCCGCAGGGCGTTCGCCCGGACGTCGTTGTCTGTGCGCATCAGTCGCTGAGCGCCTCAGGTCGGTGCAACGCGCGCTCCGGCACGACGGTCAGTAATTGTCGATCTGGGCGCGCTGGAGTGCCCCGGAGTAATCCACGTACCCCACCTTGGTCTCCGAGTAGAACTCGTACACTTCCCAGCCGCCTTCGCGATGGCCGTTTCCCGTTTCCTTCACGCCGCCGAAGGGCAGATGCGCCTCGGCACCGATCGTGGGCGCGTTCACGTACGTGATGCCGTTATCGAGATCCTGGAGGGCCCGGAACGCGACATTCACATTGCCCGTGTACACCGAGGAGGACAGTCCGTAGCGCACACCGTTGTTCACCGCGAAGGCCTCCGCGACGGTCGCGACCTCGATCACCGACAGCACCGGCCCGAAGATTTCTTCCTGCTCCAGGCGTGATCCCGCGGTCACGTTCGTGAAGATGGTCGGCTGGAAGAAGAATCCGTGGTCGAGTGCGCCGCCCGTGGCCCGCGTACCGCCGCAGCGCAGCGTGGCACCCTGGTCCTTCCC
This sequence comes from Gemmatimonadota bacterium, assembly GCA_947462095.1. Taxonomy (GTDB): domain Bacteria; phylum Gemmatimonadota; class Gemmatimonadetes; order Gemmatimonadales; family Gemmatimonadaceae; genus Gemmatimonas. The sequence continues at coordinate 1,405 of CANHNQ010000174.1, read as the reverse complement.
GATCTGCACGTAACGCTCGACCTTCTCGCGTGCGGCCTCGTTCACCAGCGGACCGACGTCGTGGCCGGCCACGCGGCCATCGCCCAGCACGAGGGCCTGCGCGCGAGCGACGAGCTTCTCCACGAAGGCGTCGTGAATGCCGGCCTGCAGGATCAGGCGGCTGGTGGCCGTGCACCGCTGCCCCGTGGTCCCGAAGGCCCCCCACAGCACGCCGTCGATCGCGAGATCGAGATCGGCGTCGTCGAGCACGATCTGCGCGTTCTTCCCGCCCATCTCGAGCGACAGCCGCTTGTGCAGGCGGCCGCAGGTTTCGCCGACGAAGCGTCCCGTTTCGGTGGAGCCCGTGAACGAAATCACCGGTACCTGCGGATGCTCCACGAGTGCCTTGCCTACGACTTCACCCATGCCGTGGACGAGCTGGATCACTTCGGGCGGCAAGCCGGCTTCGAGCAGAATCTCCACCAGCACGGTCGCGGTGTGCGGCACATCTTCGGCCGGTTTCAGGATCACCGAGTTGCCGCACAACAACGCCGGAAACGCCTTCCACGTGGGAATCGCCATCGGGAAGTTGAACGGCGTGATCAGCCCGCACACCCCGATCGGGCGACGCATGGTCATCGCCCACTTGCTCGCGAGTTCACTGGGCACCGTGTGACCGAACAGCCGGCGTCCCTCGGTGGCCGCGTAATAGGCCGTATCGATCCCTTCCTGCACGTCGCCACGGGTTTCCGCGAGGGGCTTGCCCATCTCGCGCGTCATCAGGTTGGCGATCTCCTCCTTACGCGCCGCCATGAGGTCGCCCACACGACGGAGTACATCCCCACGCGCCGGAGCCGGGGTGCGCTTCCAGCGGTCGAATCCACGCTGCGCGCTCGCCACGGCAGCGTCCACATCAGCCACGCCGGACGACGGAAAGCGGCCGATCACGTCCCGCTGATCGGCGGGATTCCTGTTCTCGAAATAGTCGCCGGTCGACGGTGCGACCCAAGCGCCACCAATGAAATTGTGGAAAGTGGTCATCGTGCAAAGCTAGTGCGAAAGGGAGGTGAGACGAAGCGACCGGCGCTAGCGAGCGACCGGTGACGCCGTGGGTGCGGCGTCAGGCGCCGACGTGGCCGATGCCGGGATCCCCGACGCCGGGCAGCTCCAGCCGGCACCGCGCGCGGAGGTCGGTACCGCATACCCCACGCGAGGCAGCACCTCACGCGCCCCGAGCGCGAGCCCCCAGAGCACGACGAGCAGCGACGCCACATGCGCGACGGCGAGACGGTGGCGCCACGTCCCGACGGCGCTCCAGAGACCCAACACGGCGACCGCGCCCGTGGCCGCCACAAAGCCGATCAGCGGCGCGCCGCACCGCGCCGGCCACGGCCAGAACATCAGCCCGGCCGCCGCACCGACGGCG
>CANHNQ010000173.1 GCA_947462095.1 Gemmatimonadota bacterium | reverse complement strand
GAGCGCCCGCCGGTGTGGATGATGCGTCAGGCGGGACGGTATCTGCCGGAATACCGCGCGGTCCGCGCGAAGTCCGACTTCCTCACCATGTGCCGGACGCCTGAGCTGGCGGTCGAGGTGACGCTGCAGCCGCTCGACTTGGTCGGTGTCGATGCGGCGATCATTTTCAGCGACATTCTGGTGATTCCCGAGGCGATGGGAATGCACCTCACGCTCGACGAAGGGATCGGCCCGCAGTTCCCGTCCCCGCTGCGCTCGCTGAAGGATCTCGACCAGCTGCACGCCGTCGATCCGCAGGAGCATCTCAAGTACGTGCTCGACGCGCTCAAGCTGGCCCGCCGCGAAATCGATGGCAAAGTGCCGCTGATCGGATTCGCCGGCTCGCCGTGGACGCTCGCGGCGTATATGGTGGAAGGCAAAGGCACCAAGCAGTTCGCCGTCGCCAAGCGCATGCTGTACGAAAACCCCGAAATGGCGCATGCGTTGCTCGGCAAGATCGCCGACGCGGTCGGTGACTATCTCGTCGCGCAGGTCGCGGCGGGGGCACAAGTCGTGCAGCTGTTCGAGTCCTGGGCCGGAGCCCTGGGCCCGGACGAGTTCCGGACGTTCGCCCTGCCCTATCTCGCCCGCTGTGCGCAGAAAGCGCGCGAAGCCGGCGTGCCCGTGATCGTGTTCGCCCCCGGCGCCGGGTGGGCCCTCGCTGAGATTGCCGCCGCGACCAACGCCGATGCCATCGGCGTGGACTGGCATACATCGCCGCTGGACGCGCGCCGTCAGCTCGACCCGTTCCGCGTGGCGATGCAGGGCAATCTCGATCCGTGCGCCCTGTACGGGTCGCCGGCCGAGATTCGTCGTCGGACGCACGCGATGATTCGCGCCTTCGGTCCGACGGGACACATTGCGAATCTGGGACACGGCATCCTCCCCGACGTACCGCCGGCGCACGCGCGCGCCTTCATCGACGCCGTGAAGGAGTGGTCGTGGAGCGCGGAGGAGCTCGCGGCGCAGCCGGAGGCGTCGTCGTTAGCGTGGACCAACCAGCTGGCGGCGAGTCGGTGAGCGCGGCGGTGCTTCAGGCGGCGGTCGTGCCCACCGCGCCATCGGTCGCGACGCGGCGAGGCGACGCCATTCGCTGGATCGCGGGACTGCACGATGAGTTGACCTCCTTCTTTGGTCGGCTCGACCGTGGCGGCACGTTCGCGGAGGACCGGTGGGAGCGCCCCGGCGGCGGTGGTGGCGTGGCCCGCGTGATGACCGACGGCGTCACCTTTGAGAAAGCGGGGATCAATCGCTCCGCGGTGATGGGTGAACTGCCGGAGCTCGCCGCGCGGCGACTGGGTGGACAGGGGGCGGCCGCTGGTGCGACGCACTTTTTCGCGACCGGTGTAAGCCTCGTGGTGCACCCGCGCAGCCCGAAGGTGCCGACGGTGCACTTGAACGTGCGCTATTTCGAGCTGACGGACGAGCATGGCACGCTCACGGACAGCTGGTTTGGTGGCGGCACGGATCTCACGCCGTTTTATCCGCACGTCGAAGACGGGGTCACGTTCCATCGGGCGCTCCGCGACATGGCCAATCGCCATCACGCGCGCTTCTATCCGGATTTCAAGCAGTGGTGCGACGAGTATTTCGTGAACGTGCATCGAGAGAATGAAGCACGGGGAATCGGTGGCATGTTCTTCGACCATCTCCGTCCCGACGACCGCACGCACGGTCTCGATCATGACGGCGCGCAGGCGTTCGTGAGCGACGTGGCCCGTGTGTTGCGGCAGGCGTACGAACCGATCGTCGAGCGTCGTCGCCACGAAGCGTTCAACGACGCCGAACGCGAGTTCCAGCTCGTGCGACGCGGGCGCTACGTGGAGTTCAATCTGGTGCATGATCGCGGCACCATCTTCGGGCTGCAGACGAACGCGCGGGTGGAGAGCGTCCTCATGAGCTTGCCGCCGCTCGCGATGTGGCAGTATGCCCCGCGGTACACACCAGATTCTTTCCAGGATCGACTGGTGCGGATGCTGGCGCCCCGCGACTGGGCCACGGACGTCGCCGGCGCATGACTCGTGCGTGCGTTGGCTGACCAGCGCGACATCGTGCCCGCGACCGATCCGGACGCTGGCGGCCACCGATCGGTCGCGGTCGTTGGCGCGGGTATCACGGGGCTGGTGGCCGCGTACGAACTACGCCGGCGCGGGGTCAACGTCACCCTGTACGAAGCCAGCGGCCATGCCGGTGGCGCGATTCGGACGTCGCGTACCGACGGCTTTCTGGCGGAGCACGGCCCCAACTCGTTCGTAACGTCGCCGCCGGTTGAGGCGCTGCTCACACAGCTCGACCTGCAGGATGATGTCGTCGAGGCCAATCCATCGGCGAACCGTCGATACATCGTGCGCGACGGCACGTTGCGCGCCTTTCCGATGACGCCGCCGGCGATGCTGACGACCCGGCTCTTCTCACTGCGGGCGAAGCTTCGCGTGCTGTTGGAGCCGCTGGTGCGTCGGCGCACCACGGACGGCGATGAATCGGTCGCCTCGTTCGTACGACGTCGGCTGGGGCCCGAAGTGCTGGACTACGCCGTCGATCCGTTCGTCTCAGGGATTTTCGCGGGCGACACCGAAACCCTGAGCATGGTGCACGCCTTCCCGCGGCTGTTCGAGCTCGAGCAGCAGCATGGGTCGCTGTCGGCGGGGCTCATGGCGACGCGCGGTCGGATGCCGGCCACGTCGGCGCCCACGGACTCGCCGACGGATGAGGCCACGGACGAGGCCGAGTTGCCGGAGACCGCTTCGGCCCCGGCGAATCGCGCGCGGTTGATTTCGTTCGTGGATGGCATGCAGACGCTGACCGAGGCCCTCGAGGCATCGTTGGCGGGTACGCTGCGCCTGGGCTGTCCCGTGCGGCTGCTGCATCGCGATGAGGGGCGGTGGGTGGTGGAGGCCGGACAGGATGGTGGCGCCCGTTCCCGCACCGTGGACGCGGTGGTGATGGCCACGCCGGCGCACGTGTTGGCCGCCATGGAGTTGCCCGCCGCGATGCGGAAGCACGCCGCGCTGGTCGAGCGGGTCGAGTATCCGCCGGTCAGCACGCTCACGCTTGGATTTGAACGCTCGGACGTGGCGCACGCCCTTGACGGGTTCGGCATGCTGATCCCGGCGAAGGAGAAGCGCAGCATTCTCGGAGCGCTGTTCAGTTCGTCGCTCTTCCCCGAACGCGCCCCCGACGGCCACGTGGCCATCACCTGCTTCGTGGGTGGGGCCCGCATGCCGGAGCGTGCGCGGGAGGACACCGACCTGCTGGTGGAGCGCGTGTTGATCGATCTGCGTCAACTGCTTGGGGTGCGCGGTGAGCCAGTCTTTGCCAAGCACGTGTACTGGCCGCGGGCGATCCCGCAGTACACCGTGGGCTACCAAGCGGTGAAGCATGCCGTCGACGAGACCGAGCTGGCCAACCCGGGGCTGTACTTGGCGGGGAACTACCGCAACGGCGTGTCGGTGGGCGACTGCGTGGCGAGCGGCCAGCAGATCGCGCAGCGGGTCACGAGCTACCTCACCCGCGCCGGCTGACGACGGCTGCGGACGGTTGCCGACGGCGCGGCGACCGCGTAGCGTCCCTGCATGTCCGCACTCGATCTCCTCTGCATCGCGCCGCATCGTGACGATGCCGAACTCACCTGTGGCGGCACGCTCATCAAAGCGGTCGATGCGGGCCATCGGGTGGGTGTGCTCGACCTGACCCAAGGCGAGATGGGGACCAAGGGCTCGGCCGAACTGCGGGCCGCGGAGGCCGCGGCCGGTGCCCGCGTCATGGGGCTGCACGTGCGCGAGAATCTCGGTCTCCCCGACGCCGGCATCAGCAATACCGACGAGACGCGCGGCCGCCTGGTGCACGTGCTCCGTCGGCTTCGTCCTCGCGTGGTGATCATCCCCGCGCCGCGCGGCCGTCACCCCGATCATCGTCGCACCACCGAACTGGCGCGCGATGCCTGCTTCCTGAGCGGACTCGCGAAGTATCAGCCGGGCGACCATGCGGCGTTCCGCCCGTTCAAACTGCTGCATGTCGTAACGTACCGCGAAGACGCCGTGAAGCCGTCGTTTGTGGTCGACATCAGCGCGCAGTTCGCCCGCAAACTCGAGGCGATTCGATGCTACGGCTCGCAGTTCGACGGGACGACGCAGGCCGGCGAAGTGTATCCCAACGGTGAACCGCTCTACGACATCGTCACGCATCAGGCGGCGCACTATGGCTCACTCATTCGCGTGCAGTACGGCGAGCCATTTTACACTGATGAGACCATGCAGATCGAGGACGTGACGTCGCTTGGCGTGTCCACGTTCTGAATGCACTCCCCTACCCGCAGACCATTGCCATGAGTGAAAGCGCGCACGGACACACGTCGAGCATCGACTACGGCGGCTACCTCCGCCTCCCGGAGCTGCTGGAGCTGCAGACGCTGCAGTCCACGCCCGAGCATCCCGACGAGCTGCTCTTCATCGTGGTGCATCAGGCCAGTGAGCTGTGGTTCAAGGTGCTGCGGCATGAAATGGACACGATGATCACGGCCCTCGAAGGGTTCGACACGATGCGAGCCCTGCTCGCCGTGCAGCGCATCAACGTGCTCACCGAGATCATCGCGCAACAGCTCACCGCCCTCGACACGCTGCCGCCCCAGCGGTTCGCACAATTCCGCGGGTATCTGGGGTCGAGCAGCGGTTCGCAGAGCGCGCAGTTCCGCGCGATCGAAGCAACGGCCGGATTACGCGACCCACATTTCCTGGCGGCGATCACCGAGCATGGCGAGCCGCCGGCCGTGGTGAAGGAAGCGCTGGCCCGTCCGGTGCTGCAGTCGCTGGTGTTGGCGCTGATCGAACACGAACAGATGGATCTGGCCGAGCTGTACATGGGACCGGGACCGACACCTATGTTCCTGTTGGTTGAAGGGCTGCTGGAGTTCGAACAGCGGTTCGCGCGCTGGCGCTTCCTGCATGTGCAGCTGGTGGAGCGTATCATCGGCCCGGGCACGTTCGGCACGGGTGGCACGCTGGGCGCGAAGTATCTGTCGCGCACGGTGAGCCACCGGTTCTTCCCGGAACTGTGGGCGGTGCGGTCGAAGTTCTATGGGACAGCGAAGCCGTAACGGCGAAGTAAGGGGTAGGGAGTACGGGGTACGGAGTCATCGTGTTCTTTGATATCAGTGTGCCGTTTTCTGCAACCACGCCGCCTTGGCCGGACGACGTGGGGTTCTCGTGCGGATGGACGTGCCGGCGCGAGGAAGGGAGCAGTGTGAACCTGGGTGTGCTGTCCACGAGTGCGCATGTGGGGACGCACGCCGACGCGCCGTTGCATGTGCAGTCGTCGTGGCCGGCGTCGGAGTCCTTGCCGGCGTCGGTGTTCGTGGGGGAGGTGCAGCTGATTGCGCTGCCGGCTGATCACGAGGCGTCGCAGGACATCACGATTCCGATGCTGCAGGGATTGCTGGGTGATCACGTGCCCACGCGGGTGATCGTGCGCACGGGGCGCTCGGTCGCAGGCGGTTCGTTCCCAGCAGATTGGCCGGCGCTGCGCGAGGACGCAGCGCAGTGGCTGGTGCAGCACGGACTCACGCTGTGGGGCGTGGATGCCCCCAGTGTGGATCGTCGCACGAGTACGGCGTTACCGGTGCACAACGCGATCTTCGGCGGTGGCGCGTTCGTACTGGAGAATCTTGCGCTCGACCTGGTGCCGGTGGGGCGCTACGAACTGTTGGCGCAGCCGTTGGCGGTGCACGGCGCCGATGCGGCACCGGTACGGGCGCTGCTGCGCGCGATCCG
>CANHNQ010000172.1 GCA_947462095.1 Gemmatimonadota bacterium | reverse complement strand
CGCATTCGCGGAGCCGGATCGCCGTCAATACACCGGGACGGATCACGCGTGCGCGGCGTCCAGTGCAGTCCACCACGGTGGAGGATCGCGAGGGCGCGAGCCGACCGCCGTCCAACACCTGCAGCAGTCCGCGATGAATCGCATCCGGCCACTGTTGTACAATTTCAGTCGCCGTCATCGCCGGGGGAACCCCGGGGCGGTTTGCGCTGGTGCTGGTGATCGGCTCGCCGTACGCCGCCAAGAGTCGCTGGAGCCCCGCGTGCGGCGTCCAACGGACCGCGACGCCGCCCTCGGGGCCACGGAGTCGCGCCGCGACGCGCTGATCCCCGCCTCGCAGGACCAGCGTGAGCGGGCCGGGCCAGAAGCGCGCGGCCAGCGTGGCGGCGTAGGTGGGCAGGTGCAGATCGAGTCGCGCGATCTGCGCCGGGTCGTTGATGAGCAGTAAGAACGGTTTGCCGGGTGGACGCCCTTTCAACCGCACCAAGGCCTCCACCGACTCATCATCGACGGCCGTCCCGAATCCGTACACGGTTTCTGTCGGGTAGGCGAGCACGCGCCCGTCCCGCAAATGCGCGAGGGCATCACGCAGCGCCGCCTCGACCTCGACGGGAGACCAGAAGGGGACGGTGAGCGAGTCGCGGTACATCGACACGAAGCGCTACTCCGGCAGCATGCTGAGGGCATCGGCGCGAGCGAAGTCGACGTCCTCGGTGATCTTCATACCGCGTTCGCTTCCGCGAACCACCACCACCGGCAACCCCAGGCGTTCACAGAGGGCGGCATCATCCGTCGCCCCGATCCCATCGCGGCGTGCCGCGACGTGCGCCTGCTCGAGCATCGTTCGCGGGAACGCCTGCGGAGTCTGCGCGCGCCAGAGGTTGGCCCGGTCGACGGTGCGCACGATGCGGCCGTCGCGATCCACTTCCTTCAGTGTGTCGACGACCGGGAGGGCTGCGACGGCGCCATGCCCCTTGCGGGCTTCGCCAATGACGCGATCGATGGTGGCATCCGTCACGAGCGGACGCGCCGCATCGTGGACCACGGCGATCACGACCTCCTCCGGCAGATCTTCCAAGCCGTTGACCACGCTTTCATGCCGCTCACGACCGCCCACCGATACCAGCAGGCGATCGACGTCGCACTGGAAGAGCCACGGCGGCGGATCGGCCGCGTACGCCTTGGGGAGCACGACCACGACGATGGCCACATCGGGGCGCGCCATGAAGGCCTGCACACTGTGGAGGAGCGCCGGCTTGCCGGCCACCCAACGGAATTGCTTGAGCTCCGTGCTCCCCGTTCGCGAACCGGACCCACCGGCCACGATGACCACGCCGACATCCCGCACGACACCCTGCGGCGCGTGAGCTTCGTCAGCGCGTGAGGAAACGACCGGCGGTGGAATCACGCGACGGGGCGTCGCTGGCACCTCACTCATGTCGCATCCTTGCCAACTGTTTTCTGGAGTACATCGGCGAGCGTCCGCACGCCGATCAAGGTCATGTCGCCGGACACGCGCCGCGGGATCGCCCGATCGGAGAGATACGCGCGTGTCATACCAAGCTTCGCCGCCTCCGCCAGTCGCCGTTCCACCTGCGACACGGGACGCACCTCGCCACCCAGTCCGACTTCGCCGAGGAAGATCGCCTGCGCGGGCAGCGGCTTGTCGACGACGCTCGACGCGATCGCGGCCACGATGGCCAGATCGACACTCGGCTCCTGCACCCGCATGCCGCCTACGATGTTGCAGAATACGTCGAGTTGCGCGCACGAGAAGCCGCCACGCTTGTCGAGCACCGCCAACAACAGCGCGAGCCGGCGCGCGTCGATGCCGTTGGCCACGCGTTGCGGCGTGCCGAACCCGGCACGCGCGGCGAGCGCCTGCACTTCGACCAGCACCGGACGCGTGCCTTCCATCAGCGCGCACACCGCACTCCCGCTGGCGACATCGCGACGGTCGCCGAGGAACAACGCGGATGGATTCTCGACCGGGATCAGCCCGGTGCCGACCATGCGAAAGACGCCGATCTCATCGACGGATCCGAAGCGGTTCTTCGTGGCGCGCAGCACGCGATGATCGAGCGTACCGTCACCCTCGAAATACAGCACGGTGTCGACGATGTGCTCCAGCGTTTTCGGGCCGGCAATGCCGCCCCCCTTCGTGACGTGGCCGATCACGAATACGGCGGTGCCGGTGTCCTTGGCAAAGCGCATCAGCCGCGCGGCGCACTCGCGCACCTGTCCCACGTTGCCGGGGGCGCCTTCCAGCAGTTCCGTGTGCACGGTCTGAATCGAGTCGATGATCAGCACGCTGATGCGTCGCCCGTCCGCGGCCGGCTGCGCTGCGGTCGCGAGGATCGTTTCCAGCGAGGTTTCGGTGAGCAACGCCACCGACGACGCATCCTCGGCCAATCGGTCGGCACGGAGGCGCACCTGCAACGCGCTCTCTTCGCCGGATACGTACAGTGTCGCGAGACCGGCCGTCTCGAGCCGGGCGGCGACCTGCAGCAGCAAGGTGCTCTTGCCGATGCCCGGCTCACCGCCTACCAGCACCATGCTGCCCGGCACGAGACCGCCGCCGAGCACGAAGTCGAATTCGTTCAGCTGCGTCGTCCAACGCGGCGTGTCGGCCGCCGTGACACGGCCCAGTGTGACCGTGGGCGCGGCAATTCCCGGAAGGCTGCGCGCCGCCGTGCGCTTGCTGGTGGGCGCATGCGCCACCATCTCTTCCCCGAGGGTGTTCCACGCGCCGCAACTCTCGCAGCGGCCCGCCCACTTGGGAAATTCGGCACCGCATTCGGTGCAGCGATAGACGGTTTTCGCTTTCGCCATTACGACGGGCTCAGAAGGGCGTCCCGCCGAAATCGTCGGCACCCTTCACAAGCTTCGGTCCGCCAAAATCCGATGGCGGCCCGCCGTAGTCGTGCGGTGCCTGTCGGGCGGAGAAGTTGTCAAATCGGGTGTACTGCTTGTGGAAGTACAACCGCGCGCTGCCGATCGGTCCGTTACGCTGCTTGCCGATGATGATCTCCGCCCGCCCTTCGAGATCGGGATCTTTCAATCGGCCGTTTTCATCGCGTTCGGCGTACACTTCCTGCCGAAAAATGAACATGATCACGTCGGCGTCCTGCTCGATAGCGCCCGACTCGCGCAGGTCGGAGAGCTGCGGGCGTCCCTTGTCGTCGCCGGTGCGTTGTTCCGGTGCACGTGACAGCTGTGACAATGCCACCACGGGCACGCCGAGCTCCTTCGCGAGGGCCTTGAGCCCGCGCGAAATCTGCGAGACTTCCTGCTGGCGGTTCTCGACACCGGCCGGCCCCGTCATCAGCTGCAAGTAGTCGACGATGATGAGACCGAGGTCGTGCTCGGACTTGAGTCGACGCGCCTTGGCGCGCATGTCGAGCAGGGTGATGCCGGGTGTGTCGTCGATGAAGATGGGCGCATGACTCAGGATACCAGCCGCCTGCGCCAAACGTGGCATCGATTCGTCGAGCGCCCTACCGCCCTTACGCAACGCCTGGGCGTCGATGAGCGCTTCGGACGCCAGCATACGCTGCACCAGTGACTCCTTGCTCATTTCGAGCGAGAAGAACGCCACCGGCACCTTGGCTGTGATCGCCGCGTGCTGCGCGATGTTGAGCGTGAACGCGGTCTTGCCCATCGAGGGACGCGCCGCCACGATCACCAGATCGGCCGGCTGAAAGCCCGACGTCATGAAATCGAGCTCGTTGAAACCGCTCGGCACGCCCGTGATCGCCGCCTCGCGCTGGGCGAGGAGCTCGAGCTTCTCCATGGCCGGCCAGAGCAGTTCCTTGATGCGCGAGAATCCGGTGCGCTCCTTCGACTGCCCGAGTGAAAAGATGCGCGACTCGGCCGAGTCGAGCAGATCCGATGCGGCCGTGCGCCCCTCGAACGCCTCTGAGACAATCTCGGTCGATACTTCGATGAGACGGCGCAGCAGCGCTCGCTCCTTCACGATGCGCGCGTGGTATTCCACATTCGCCACCGTTGGCACCGCATCGAGCAGGAACCCGAGATACTCGCGGCCACCCGCGTGCTCCAGCTCCCCGCGCCGCTCGAGTTCATCGGCGAGCGTGAGCGGATCGATCACGCCCCCACGTTCCGTTATCGAGATCATGGCGCGGAACAGACGGCGGTGCCCCTCGCGGTAGAACATGGTATCGTCGACGTGCTCCGCCGCGCGCATGACGGCGTCGGCGTCGAGCAGCATGGCGCCCAGCACGGCCTGCTCGGCCTCCTCAGACCAGGGCGGACGACGTTCCTTGAACGGGTCGCGAGCGGCCGGGACCGCGGCGTTGGGGACGATGAGACTGGTCATGGTGCCGGAGTGTCCGCGCTGGCGGCGCGGGATGCATCGAGAATGCGACGGGCGAGCTTCACGTCTTCCCACGTGGGTCGCTTCCACGACTCGTTGCGCAGTAACGCCGCCGGATGATACGTCACGACCAACGGGACGCCGTGAAACCGATGGATACGACCGCGCAAGGCGCCGATGCCGGTGGTCGTGTGGAGTAGGGTCTGGGCGGCGAAGCGCCCGAGTGCGAGAATGACGCGAGGCTTCACGAGCTCAATTTGCCGCAACAGGTACGGCTGGCACGCAAACACTTCGTCAGGCAACGGATCGCGATTCCCCGGCGGTCGGTGCTTCAGCACGTTGCAGATGTACACGTCCTCGCGCGAGAGCTGAATCGCGCCGAGAATCTTGGTCAGCAGCTGCCCCGCCTCGCCGACGAACGGTCGGCCCTGTTCGTCTTCGTTGGCCCCCGGCGCCTCACCGACACAGAGCAACTCTGCCGACAGATTACCTTCGCCGGGCACCGGGTGCTTCGCGGACTTATAGAGCGCGCAACGCGTACAACCCGCGACATGCTCGGCGATCTGCGCGAGGGTCGGCAAACTCGCAATCTCCGGAGCGGCATCGATCACACGTAGCCGACCCGCCTCGAGCCCCGTCGGGAGCTCCAGCGCGGACAGCCACGTCGGCAACTCGGTCACCGGCGTGTCCGCCGCGGCGCTGGACACCGGTGCCGCGGCCGCATTGGAGGCGGCGGCACCGGCGGCTGCAGCAGCCGGTGCCGGTGTCGCCGCGACCGCCGGCGGCGACTCCGGCGCACCGGGGCGCATGGCACCGGCGTTGCGAAGCGCCTCACGCCAATCGGTCGTTGCACCGGGATCGAACCGTACGCCTGGCCCCGGCGGCGGCGTGACCGGCGCCGACGGGAGTTCATTCGGCTCCTCGGGAGGAGGCGCATCCGCGTCACGATCTGCCGCCGCCTGCCCTCTCGACTTCGTGATCGGCACCGACGGGACATGAGTCGCTTTGGGCGCCGACGACTTGGCCCCCACGAGCTTCATCACGTCGTCGATCGAGAGACTGTCGAGCACGAGCTCCGACTCACCAAGTTCCCGGCGCTGCTCGAGATACCGCCGAAGGCGTTCCTTACCGTCCATGCGCATGCACCTCGGCAGCCACCTGCGTTCGCAGGCGCGCCTGCGGAATCGCCTGCTGGCGGGCGTGCAACCCGGCCTGGGCGGACCCGACACCACCGGTCACCCTGAACAGAATGCGCTGACGGTCGATAGGACGCACAGGAACAGGCGAGGGCGCGGAGGGGGGAGAAAAGGCGCCGCGCCGGGACGATCGTCACGGCGCGGCGCAGGGTCCAGCTAGCGACGTGAAATCAGGCCGGACGGCGGCGCGGCACCACGCGATACTCGATCTCACCGTGGGCGAGCTCTTCGAGCGCCCGGGTGGTGAGCTTCTTCTCGTGCGCGGAGCGATCGCGAGGGAACTCATTGAGCACGCGCGCGAACTTGGCCGCGATCAGCACGCTCAGAT
>CANHNQ010000171.1 GCA_947462095.1 Gemmatimonadota bacterium | reverse complement strand
CGTCCCGCACCCACGGCGGTGCTCATGATGGCCGCTGGCACCAGCCAGTTCACCAGCGACGGCAGAAAAAGGGCGAAGAACCCGGAGAAGGGAATGAGTCCCTTCTGCCACACCATCAGCGTCGTGATGTCGCCGAAGGGCGAGAATGCGCCGCCGGCATTGGCCGCCACCACGATGCTGATCAGCGACACGAGCACGAAGCGCGGATTGCCGACACCTACGCTGAGCACCACGGTGCCCATCAGCAGCGCGGTGGTGAGATTGTCGGCGATCGGCGAGATGCAGAACGCCAACGCACCCGTAATCCAGAACAGACTGCGCAAGCTGAAGCCGCGCGACACCAACCACCCGCGCAGCGCGTCGAACACGCCGCGCTCCTCCATCGAGTTGATGTACGTCATCGCCGCCAGCAAGAACAAAAAGAGCTCGGCGTACTCGAGCAGATTGTGCCGCACCATCGCTTCGGCAAACTGCGTGAGTGCGAGCTTCGCGGCGGGGGCGGTCGCGGCGTTGGCGGCCTGCGCGTACCGCCATCCGATCAGCGCCCAGATGATGCCGGCGGCGACCAGCACCGGCTTCGACTTGCGCAGATGCAGGTACTCTTCGCCGATCACCACCGCGTAGGCCACCAGGAACACCACCAGCGCGGCGATGCCCACGCCGGAGGACGTCAGATCCAGACGCGTGGCCGCTTCGGAGAGTTCAACCATCATCAAGGATAGCCACGGGAACGCCCATGGCCGTGCCGACTACAACTCGGCGCCGTTCCCCGTGCCGTGGTCGGTGCTCACCGGCCGCCGCGCGGCCACGACGCCTTGTACGGGCGTCGGCGTCTGCCAGCCCGGGGCGGCCACTTCGGTGGTGGTCGTGGTCGACGCCGCGCCCCAGCGCGACGTGAATCCCGAAACGCCGAAGCGCGAGCCGCCGAAGCGCGAGCCGCCGAAGCGCACGGAAAGCTGCGCCACGCCCATGCGCGACTTCACCACGGCACCCAGCCCTACGGTGGCAACGGCCCACGTGAAGGCCACGGCAATGAGTCGCGCGAGGGCGCCCGCCACCGGCACGTTGGCCGCGATGGCAGCCCCGAACCAGATCGCGCTGAGCGTGATGAGGCCGACCGCGAGCCCACGGACGGCCGCGCTCCGCTCGCTGTTGTTGGCCCCACCGCGTCCGGCCAGCGCCCGTCCGATTACCAGCGCGACGGCCAGAATGCCCAGCGTGAAGGCCCCGGCGTAGGCCAGCGCCCACGCCAAGGCCGCAATCGGGATCACGAGGATGCCGATGATGGTGAGCGCGCACGCCACCAGCATCACGACCAGGAGGGGGACGGCCAGCAGCTGCCAGAGCAACCCCACCCAGAAGCTGCCCGAGATGTCGCGGGCGGCGGTCTTGGCGACGGCCGTGAGTGCGTCTTCGGCGGTCATGAGCACCACGAGCCCGATGATCAGGCCGACGCCGAACACGCCAGCGACCGCAAGCAGATTGGTGGTCGCGGTCAGCATCTCACGACCTCAGCGGGCGCCACGCGAGGCAGTGGCGAGGGCCCGAAGCCCAACAAGCCCCATCCCCACGATGGCCACGAATCCGCCCACCGCGACAGCGGCTATTTCCGGCGACCCGCTCTGCATGGCGGCCAGACCCGGCTGGCCGAGCACGGTGAACGCTACGTCGTTTGAGGCGGCCACAATCTGGTCGCGCACCCCTTCGGCACCGAGCTGCGTCAGAATGAAGGCCATGTCGGCGCGCGCCACGACCCACGTGGCCCCGGCGGTCGCCAGCCCTGCGGTGACGGCCGCGCCGACACCGGCGGCGATGCGCGCCGGACGCGTGGCGGGGACGAACTGCTCGACGGTGCGCGTCGCCGCGGCATGCCACGGCTCGAACACCTGGACTTGGGACATGACCCGATCGGCGAAGTGCACGGACGGGGCAAAGTCGGGGAGCGAATCGAGGGCCACCATGAGCTCCCGGGCACTCTCCAGCTCCCGACGGCACGAAACGCAGGCGTTGACGTGCGCTCGCAATGGAGCGACGCCAAAGCCTTCCTCCCCGTCCAGCAGGAGCTCGATTTCGTCGGATCTCAGGTGTTTGTCATGCATCGGTGGCCTCCACGGGGAAGTACGGGGCTGCCCCAAGGCAGGTTTCATAGGATTGTTCGCCTCGTGGAACGGACGCATTCCTCTTATCGGCGCAGCACCGGTCCATCAGTCGCGAAGCCCCTCGAGCGCCTTCCGGAGCTCGTGGCGGGCCCGATGGATGTAGGTCTTCACCGTTCCCAGCGGCAGGTCCAGCGTGGCCGCGATCTCTTCGTACGCGCGCCCTTCCACATGACGCAGCATGATGCACGCCCGATACTCGGGGCGCAGTCTGGCGATGGCCCGCTCGATGGCCGTGCCCAGCTCCTTGGCCTCGAGCTCGTCAAGGGCGCTCTCCTGCTCGGATTCGAGGTTCAGGGTCGTGGCCTCGACCTCGCTGGCCGTGGCGGCGTGTGGGGAGCCGTCCATGCTGATCGTGTCCAGACGCCGCTTCCGGAGGTGATCGATGGCGACGTTGTTGGCGATCTTGAACAGCCAGCTCGAGAACTTGAACTCGGGGCTGTACTTGTCGATGTGGTTCAGGACCTTGACGAAGGCATCCTGCGCGAGGTCCTCGGCCGTCTCCCGGTCTCTGACCATGCGGAAGACGAGCGAAAACACCGGCCGCTCGTAGCGGCGCACCAGTTCGCGAAAGGCGAGCTCACGCCCCTGCTGCGCCAGGCGAACGACATCGGCATCGGGAAGCGTGCCCAGCTCGTCGAGAGTCTGCATCGGAAGGCATAACCTAGCACGGGCCTGCGCTTGCTCGCACTCCCCCGCCTGTCGATGTTTCGCCCATGCCAGTCGTCCCGCCTCCAAACGAGGCCCCCGAACGCGCCGCATCCACCGGTCGCGCCGAACAGGCCGCCCGTGGGGAAGGGAAGCGCGAGTACGTGCAGCAGATGTTCTCGGACATCGCGCCGCGCTATGACCTGCTCAACCACGTGCTGTCGATGAACATCGATAAGGCGTGGCGGCGGAAGGCCCTGCGCGCCCTGCAGTGGACCCGGCAGCCGGCCGGGCGCTACCTCGATCTGTGCGCCGGCACGCTCGACGTGGGCGCCGCTCTGGTGAAGCAGCCGGGGTTCACCGGCTTCGTGGCCGGTGCCGACTTCGCCGTCCCCATGCTGCGTCACGGCCATGGCAAGGCGCCGCGTGAGGTGCTGGCTCCAGTGGGCGCCGATGCCCTGGCGCTTCCCTTCGCCAGCGCCTCCCTCGACGGGGCGATCGTGGCCTTCGGCATCCGCAATGTGGCCGATCTCGACGCCGGTCTGCGCGAAGTGCATCGCGTGCTCACACCGGGGGCACGCTTCGTGATTCTCGAATTCTCCACGCCGCCATTGGCGTTCGTGCGGTGGTGCTACCACCTGTACTTCCATCATGTGCTGCCGCTGGTGGGACGCCTCGTGAGCGGCCATGGCAGCGCGTACACCTACCTGCCCATGTCGGTCTCACACTTCCCCACCGAGGAGACGCTGGCCGGCCACATGCGCCGCGCCGGCTTCGGGACGGTGACGTGGGAGCGCCTCACCTTCGGCATCGCCGCCATTCATGTGGGGACCGCGTGAGGAACGACATGGCGCTCCGCCGGATTGATCTCTGATGTCCCTCGATACGCTTTCCGATTTCATCGCCGCCATCGATCGCGCCGGCGAATTGCATCGCATCACCGAACCAGTCAAGGTGCATCTCGAGATCACCGAGATCGCCGACCGCGTGTCCAAGATGCCCGGCGGCGGCAAGGCGCTGCTGTTCGAGCATCCGATTCTCCGCGATGGCACCCGATCGCAGTATCCGGTGGCCATCAACCTGTTCGGTTCCATGCGCCGCATGGCGATGGCGCTCGGCGTCGACGACCTCGACGCCATCGGTGATCGCATCACGGCCCTGATGGATCTCAAGGTCCCCGATGGCTTCCTGGGCAAGCTGTCGCTGCTGCCGCGGTTGCTCGAAGTGTCCAAGTTTCCGCCGCGCACCAAGAGCGGCACGCCGTCGTGTCAGGATATCGTGTGGCAAGGCGACGAGATCGATCTCGACAAGATCCCGGTGCTGCACTGCTGGCCCGAGGACGGCGGCCCGTTCGTCACGATGACCGCGGTGATCAGCAAGGACCCGGTGCGCGGCATCCGCAACGTGGGCATGTACCGCGTGCAGCAGCTCGACAAGAAGTCGGTGGCGATGCACTGGCAGCGCCACAAGACGGGTGCCGAGCATATGCGACAGATGGCGGAGCGCGGCGAGAAAATGCCCGTGTGCATCGTGGTCGGCGCCGATCCGGCCAGCATGTTCTCGGCCAGCGCGCCGTTGCCGCCCAACATCGACGAGTTTCTGTTCGCCGGCTTCCTGCGCCGCGATCCCGTGAAGCTCACGAAGGCGGTGTCGTGCGATCTCGAAGTGCCGGCCGACGCGGAGTTCGTGATCGAAGGCTACATCGATCCGGCCGAGGCGCTGGTGGTGGAAGGGCCCTTCGGCGATCACACCGGCTTCTACTCGGAGGCCGATCTGTACCCGAAGGTGCACGTCACGGCCGTCACGATGCGCAAGAACGCGGTGTACTCCACCACGATTGTCGGTCGCCCGCCGATGGAAGATTTCTATCTGGGGCACGCGACCGAACGCATCTTCTTGCCGCTGCTCAAGCTGACCACGCCGGAGGTGGTGGACTACCACATGCCGGCCGAGGGGGGCTTTCACAACCTCGTGTTCGTGAGCATCGACAAGAAGTACCCGGGACACGCCGACAAGGTGATGCACGCGTTGTGGGGGCAGGGACTGATGTCGCTCGCTAAAGTGCTCGTCGTGGTCGACAAAGAAGTGAACGTGCGCAACCCGGTGGAAGCGTGGTGGGTGGCGCTCAACAACATGGATCCGCAGCGCGATGTGCGCTTCACCATGGGGCCGGTGGATGTGCTCGATCACGCCAGCCGTGCGTTCACGTACGGGAGCAAGATGGGGATCGATGCCACGCGGAAATGGCCGGAAGAAGGCTTCACTCGCGCGTGGCCCAAGGTGATCACGATGGACGACGCCACGCAGCGCGCGGTCGATGCGAAGTGGTCGAAGCTGGGGCTGCCGCCGTTGGGGCGACCGTGAGCACGGTTGTCCCGCCGAGGGGCGCCCGCGATGGTCAGTTGATGACGGGCGAGTCGCTGCTGGTGCGTCTCGCCAACTTTGTGAAGCTGCCCCACACGGTCTTTGCCATGCCGTTCGCCTTGGTGGGCGTGCTGTGCGCGAGCGTGGTGGCACCGGTGACGGTGGAAATGGTTGGTTGGGTCCTGCTGGCGTTTACGGCGGCGCGCTTTGCGGGTATGGGGTTCAATCGCATCGTTGACCGCGATGTCGATGCGATCAACCCGCGCACGGCCAAGCGTGAGTTGCCGGCGGGCACGCTATCGCTGGCGCAGGCCAAGGGATCGGTGGCGGTGGCCAGCGTGCTGTTCGTGGTGGCATCGTGGCAGTTGAACACGCTGTGCCTCGCGCTGTCGCCAGTCGCGTTGCTCTGGGTGCTGGGATACAGCTACACCAAGCGTTTCACGCGCTATTCGCATTTGTGGCTCGGGCTCGGCCTCGCCATTGCGCCAGTAGGTGGCTATCTGGCCGTCACCGGGGCGTGGAGCGACCCGTGGTGGTTCCTCGGCGTGCTGGCGCTGGCGGTGGTGTGCTGGAGCGGCGGGTTCGACATGCTGTACGCATTGCAGGACGCCGAGTTCGACCGTGCCAACGGATTACACAGCATGCCGTCGGCGATCGGAGTGCCGAACGCCATTCTCTTCTCGCGCACGCTGCATGTCATCGCCGTG
>CANHNQ010000170.1 GCA_947462095.1 Gemmatimonadota bacterium | reverse complement strand
CGTCCGGAAGGCTACGGCGCGAGTCGCACGGTGCTGATGCTGTGGGACTATCACAGCGCGCATCGGTTCAACGCGCCGGAGTTTCCGATGCCCGACGATGCCCTCTACCCGGAGCTGGTACTGCGTGGCATGACGTCGCTCGCACCAGGACTCGCCACGTATCTGGAGCGGCTCCCGCACGCCTATGTAGACGGCGGCTACTACACCAAGACCGCCGAGAACCGTCCGTTAGTGGGGCCGAGCGGAGTCCGCGGCGCCTTCGTGTGCGCCGGCTTCTCGGGCTTCGGTCTCATGGCGGCGCCGGCGTGCGGCGAACTGCTCGCCGCACAGATCGTTGGCGCCACGCGGCCCTTGTACGAGCGGGCGTTCCTGCCCACGCGCTACGACGATCCGGCGTACGTGGCGCAGCTGGCGAACTGGGGCAGCACGGGCCAGCTGTAGGGCAGCTGTTGCGTCAGGGCCGCGGTGCGTTGCGCTTCACCTGTTCGTCCATGATGCGCAGCAGCTCCTGATTGCTCCACGGTTGCCAGCCGTGCGGCTTGAGCGGACGCCCGTAATCGAACTTTCCGGCGTAGTACGGTCCCTTCCCCGGTTCCTTGGTGCTTTCGAGAAAGGTTTCGAAGCGGTACACGCCGAGGTTGAGGAAGTAGTTGTCCATGTCGCCCACGGCCACGTGCAGCTTGCCTACCAAGCGTGGGCCGATCGTGGCCCAGTTGCGCTCCACGTAGTCGCGCAAATCGTAGCCGTTGGCGCGCATCGCTTCGGCAACGCTCTTGTCGATTACGCCGGTGCGCTTGTCCCACAGCGGCTTCGGATAGCCATCGGCACCCACCGGCGCCCACGCGGCCTGCCAGCCGTCCCACTGACCGCCAGAGCGTCCCTTGGTGGCGATCACCAGCTCGGCGGTGTTCTCCTCGCGCATCGTGAGCTCGGTCATGCCTTCGGGCGAACGGCTCGACGGCACTTCGCGCGGAAGCCACGAGCGCTCGTTCATCACGAACGCGTTGGCATCGGCGTACACGTTGCCGAACTGATAATTGCGGAAGTCGAGCTGGTCGGGATACAGCGACCACGCGCCGCCGAACACGTCGGGGTAGTGCACCTGCAGCGCGAGCACGTCCCAGCCGCCGGTGGAGCCGCCGGTGAGCGTGCGGGCGTGGCTTGACGGAATCGTGCGATAGCGCCGGTCGATCTCCGGAATCAATTCCTGCGTGATCGCATCGCCATACGGCCCGTTGTTGGCTGAGTTCAGCACGTAGCTGTCGTCGTAGAACGGCGTGGGATGCTGAATGAACACGGCGATGAATTCAGGCACCTTGCCGGTGGTCCACGCCTGCTGAAATTCGCACCCCGGTTCGCGGGCACCGCGCGCGAGGCGTGCCGCCTTGGCCTGGGCAGTTTCGGGCGTGTCGCAGCCGTCGAACGTGAAGCCGAACGGCGCGCGCTCGCTGAAGTGACCCACCGTATATACCACCGGATAGCGCTTGGTCGTGTTCTGCTCATAGCCCTTGGGGAGCAGCACCACGGCGCCGATCGGCATGTCGTGATTCCAGAAGGCGCTGACCTTCTTCGAGGTCATCTTGAAACGCTGCACCCACGGCGAATCGGCGAGGGTGGCCACGGGCGGCAGCACCGTCGTGAGCGACAGCGTGATGGTGGGATTGGTGGCCGGATCGATGCGCACTTTCTGCACCGCGCTCACCAGCGAGCCCGGCGCATTGTTGAAGCGCTGTCCTTCCCACGCATCCATGTGTGCCCAGATCGTGTGTCCGTCGGCGCGTGTGAATGGCGTGTAGGGCAGGATCATGCCCTGCACGAAGTACTCGCCGGCCGGCAGCTGCTTGAGCGACGCGACGGGAAAGCCGAGTGTGGTGGCGTCGATGGTGGCCACTTGGCCGGGGCGTAGTCCTTCGACGTCGATCCCGAAGAACGGTTCACTGGTGCGGCTGGAGCTGGCCTGCTGTCGTGGTTCACTGCGATCGGTGCGCGCGATGAAGAAGAACGCGCGACCGGTGATGGGGCCGGATGCCACCGATGCGTCGTAGCGCAGCTGCACCGTTTGCGCCGCGGTGGGTACGCTGGACAACACGACGCCGATAGCGACACCGGAGGCCAGGAGTGCGGCACGGAGCGGGAGACGGAAAAGCGACATGGCGGTCAGTGCTGATGCGAGGGAGGCGGTGGCGAGGCGAAGACGTTGACACGCATCAGGGGGACACATCGTGACGGTGAATCACGCCACCCTTCATAACAAATCGCACGCGTTCAAGGGCCGTGATGTCCGTGAGCGGATTGCCGGGCACGGCAATCAGATCGGCCAGCCGCCCGGGGCGCAGGGTGCCGAGCTGTTCCTGCAATCCAAGGATCTCGGCGTTCAGCGCGGTGGCCGAGACAATGGCCGCCATTGGGGATTCTCCAAGCCGCACACGCTCGCCAAACTCGCGAGCGTTCTGTCCGTGGGGTATGACCATCGCGTCGGTGCCGAAACCAATCGGTATCCCCGCCGCTAGCGCGCGCTTGAACCCAGCATCTTTACTGGCACTGACCTGTCGGGAACGGACGCGCTCACTTTCGGGCACCGGGCTCTCCGGACGGTCAATGGCCGCCGACGTGTACAGCGTTGGCACGTAGAAGGTGGCGCGGTTGGTGGCTTTGAGCAGAGTGATTGCTTCGTCGTCGAGGTAGGACCCATGGTCCACCGTACGCACGCCGGCGCGAATGGCGGCCTTGATGCCCTCGGCACCATGGGCGTGCGCTGCCACACTCCGTCCCCACCGGCGTGCCTCGACAACGGCGGCCTGAATCTCGGCGTCAGAATACTGCTGCGCCCCCGGGCTGATGCCCTTGGAGAGCACCGCGCCGGTGGCGAGAATCTTGATGAAGTCGGCCCCCTGTTTGAGGTTGATGCGTACCGCTTTGGTCACTTCATCCGGGCCGTCGGCGAGGTTGCGCACCATTGGGACTTCCACGTACGGACTGAACTGCTTGGCATCGCCCGCGCCACCGGTGGACGACACGTAATTCCCGGCGACCAGCAACCGCGGGCCGACCACCAGCCCTTCATCGATGGCGTTGCGCAAAGCCACGTCGACGAAGGGCCACGTGGGCCCCATGTCCCGACAGGTGGTAAACCCGGCCATCAGGGTGATCCTGGCATTCCGGGCCCCCCACAACGCGTCATGCGCTGGCGTGGTCTTGAGCAGCCCATCCTCCCAGTGCACGCGCTCATCACCCGTCAGGTGGGTATGCAGATCAATCAGCCCTGGCAGGAGCGTGACGTCGCCGAGGTCGATGAGTTGGGCCCCAGGCGGCACCGGCAGCGCGGTGGCGACGGCGGCGATCCGCTCGTGTTCAATGCGCACCATGGCCGGCGATAGTACGGCCCCGCCAGTGCCATCAATGAGGCGAGCGGCCCGCAGGACGACCACCGTGGACGCCGTTGACGTTGGTGCGGCGGATTGTGCGGCACCGTTCGATGGAGCCCCGGACAAGAGGGTCAGGACAGCTGCCACTATGCCGACAACGACGTGTCGTAATCGCGTACTCGCGCGGCGCATCAGTAGCGCCAGCTCAGCGTGTCCGCACCGCGCGGCGCACGCGCGCGCATGCGGTCGAGGATGCGCGGGATGTACATCTGGTGATACCGCAACCGCGAGGAGGCGTTACCGCGCGTGGGATCACCGTTCCAGCAATGTTCGGCCCGGTCACCATACGTGATTTCGCCACTCCATTTGGGATTGCTGGTGCCCTTGAGATAGTCATCAACGAGATACACGGCATTGTTGAGGTAGTAGTTGTCCATGTCACCGACATAGATGTTCAGCTTGTCGTGCACCTTGGGGCCCAGCGTGGCCCAGTCGCGCCGCAGGATATGCGACAAGTCAAAGTGCTCCCGCCAATAAGCGGCCACGTCCTTGTCGATCACGCCGGTTTTCTTGTCCCAGATGGGTTTGGGATACCCATCAGGGCCCATGGGGGAATAGGTGGCCTGCCAGATATCCCACTGGTCGCCACTCCGCCCTTTGCTGCCCAAGGCGGCTTCACGTCTGTTGGCCTCTTCCATGGTGGTCTGCACCTGGCCGAGGGAGTTGCGGTGCGCCGGGCGCGGCGTGCGCTTCCACTGACTGTCGAGGAAGAACGCGTTGGTCTCCTCGTACAGATTGAACACCGTGTTGGCGCGGAAGTCGATGGGATCGGGGCACGCGATGTACGCGCCATTGAACTCATCCGGGTAGAACATCTGCACCGCCATCGCTTCCCAGCCACCGGTGCTACCGCCATAGGTGATGCGCGCCCACCCTTGCCCGAGGCCGCGGAAGCGCTTCTCCACTGCGGGGATGAGTTCGTACATGATGGCGTCACCCCACGGCCCCTGCGACGCCGAATTCACGGCGTACGAATCGTCGTAGTAGGGCGTGGGGTGACGCACTTCCATGAGCAGGACACGTGGAAAGTTGGGCCCCGTCCAGTCCTTGTAGAACTGGTGGTTGAGCTCCTGCTGCATGCGGTTGTAGCCGGCAAGATTGAAGCGTGCCGAGAAGTCGGGTTTGAGATTTGGATCGGGGAGTGTTTCGCGAAGCCCTTCGAAGGTGGCCGGGAAATGTCCATGGTACACGACCAGCGGATAGCGCGCGGCGGCATGTTCATCGAAGCCGGCCGGCAGCAGCACATTGGCCCCGATGTACATGTCGCGTCCCCAGAACTTGGAGAGGCGCTCACTGCGAATGGTGACGTGCTTGATCCACTTGGTATCCTGGGGGGGCGCGATGGCCGGAATCTCCTCATCGAGTGCCACCGTGGGCAACAGGCGTTGCCGCGAATCGAGCGTCACCCAGCGGGGCGTGCTGTAGAGGTTGCCCGGCTTGCGGCTCCACTGCTGCCCTTCGCCTTTGTCCGGTGGAAGTTTGACCGTGTGGCCAGTGCTCAGCGTGAACGCTTCGTAGCGGTTGAGCAGCGCCTGCACCCAGTAGCGTCCACGCGGCAGGTCACGCAAGGAAGCGAGCGGATAGGCATCGGCCTTGTCGGTCACCATGCGCGTACTGCCGGGGACCCAGCGCTCGACATCGGTGCCGAACACCAACTGCGATTCGGCCCCATCACTGATCTGAAAGCGTGGCTCGCGGGTGCTGTCGGTGGACACGAGCAGCAGGAGCCGCCCATCCAGCGGAGCGGATGCTTTGCCCGTGGGCAGGGTCACCTGCACACGCACGGAGGGGCGCGGCCTCACCGCGGGCTGGGCCGCCGCCGGCGTGGTCAGGAACGGGTGCGCGGCGAGCGGCAGCGCCACCGTGAAGAGCGCGCTACGCACAGCGAGCGAGCGGGCGAGCAGCATAGCGGATCCCGGAGGCAGAGGGAGAGGGCGTCCCGTCCAAAATACGTCCGGCTGGTGCGACTTGCTGCTACCGGCGCTCAGCGCTTGGCGGTCATGCCCTACAATTGCATGCCGGCCACATTGATCCCGAAACAGTGTGGCCTCGTCAACGGAACATGGCTACCCTTCCCGGCAGAGAGTCCGGTTTGCGCTGGGCCCGTGCATCGAAACGCCTCCCCCGAACGACAGATGCCCTCCCTCCGCTTGCTCGTGGTTGGTGCCTCCCAGGGCACCGGTGCGCTCACGGTCTCGGCCGCCCTTGCGCGCGGCCACCAGGTCACCGCGTTCTCACGCAGCCCCCAGACGCTCACGATCGAGCATGCGTCGCTCACGAAGCGAGCGGGGAGCTTTCATGATGCCGCCGCCGTGGATGCTGCGGTGGTGGGGCACGACGCCGTCATCATCACCGCCCATTCGTCGCTCGCGGGGTTCAAGGAGAACCCAACCTACGTCTCGTCGGGCATCGCGCTCGTGATCGAGGCGATGAAGCGCCACCGGGTGCCGCGGTTGGTCGTGGTCAGCGCCCTCGGGTCCGGTG
>CANHNQ010000169.1 GCA_947462095.1 Gemmatimonadota bacterium | reverse complement strand
TCGTCGGCCGCCAGCGGCAGGACGGCGTGCAGTCCGTCGAGCTGGGCATCTTCGAAGCGCGGCACTGGCTGCTCGACCATCTCGACCCCAAGCGCGGCGAGCGGTGGCAGCACCCGCTCCAGCAGATCGCGATTCCAGGATTGGTTGGCATCGACGGCGATGCGCGCCGTCGGGTGCTCTTCCCGCACCCAGCGGACGACATCCACGTGGCGGTCGGCGTCGCACTTCAGTTTGAGGAGCGGATACGCTCGGGCCGCCCGCGCCTTACGGCGCGTATCCGCTTCACTCCCCAAGCCAAGCGTGAACACGGTGGTGAGCGGGCGTAACGACGGGAGCGCCGCGTGGCGCCACACGGGAATGCCGGATTGTTTGGCCCGTAGATCCCAGAGCGC
This sequence comes from Gemmatimonadota bacterium, assembly GCA_947462095.1. Taxonomy (GTDB): domain Bacteria; phylum Gemmatimonadota; class Gemmatimonadetes; order Gemmatimonadales; family Gemmatimonadaceae; genus Gemmatimonas. The sequence goes on along the minus strand of CANHNQ010000169.1, from coordinate 5,517 downwards.
GCAGTCGATGGCATTGCGCGCGCCACCGGCGGGGAGCAACGCCTGCACGGCCGCCAGCGTGGCGTCGTTCACCACGTCGCCCGCCGCCGCGGCCACGACCAGCGGCAGCACAAACTCGATCTGTGCCTTCAGCATCTCCGGCGTCTCGCCGTCGTACTCCACGCCTGCCGCTTCGGCGCGCCCAACGGTGCCGGCACCGTCGGTCAGCGTGAGCGTCACCAGCGGAATCGCCGTCATCACGCCGCGCGCGATTTCGAAGGGCTCCACGAGCTCCCACTGCTCGATCTCAACCGCACCGACGATCATCGGCCGCTCATCAGCCGCAGCCGCAGCCGGAACCGCACCCACCGCCGCGCATGGGGGCGGCGGCGGCCGTTGTGCCGGTGAAGGTGGCGAGGCCGCCCGACAGGACGCGCCGCACCGGCGCGCCGGTGTCCGGGTGCGCGGTCAGACAGGGCTCCGACATCGACTGGCGCAGCTCAAATGTGAGCGGCCGGTCAGCGTCGGACTGCGGAATGGTTTCGTACACGTAAACGGGCATGGTCGCGTGCCGGGCGGGGGAGGGCGAGCACCGTATGTCAGGCAACGGAAACATACGCGTGCGCACGGTGTTCGCTGAACACCGTACCCACCGCGCCACGACCCGGGCACATCCTACACGCCTACGTACATCATGCGAACGCCCGGACTCGAACCGGGATGGGTCGCCCCGCCAGCTCCTAAGGCTGGTGCGTCTACCAATTTCGCCACGTCCGCTTTCGGTGCTGTGTCAACGTAACGCCCGACCGTCGGTGGAAGAACTCCACCGACGTGTCGTCCTCGATTGCCAGGCTTGTCCGAGACCCGCTGCCACGCGCTGCCGCTCGCCGCGATAAGTTATGCCGACCTTTTTGCGCCGCGCCTCACCACGCCGATTCGGGATTCTTGTGCCATTCCCACGCCGCGATCATACCTCTCCTGACACAGTGGCCTCGCCCGTGGTCGAGCAGAGGACGCGCATCGCCGTCGGCATCCTATTGCTCCTCGGTGCCGTTGGCATGCCCTACATCGCCGGCGCGCGCCCGTGGGCGGTTGTCGCCGCGGTTGTCGATGTCCCGGCCCGCCTCTTCATCGTGTGGGCCATGTCGATGGCCTGGCAGCGGCACCGGCAGGCGCCGGAGGGCGGCCTGTTGCTGCTCCTGGCCGGGAGCGTCCTGCTCGACCTGCTCTCGGCCCTGATTTTCCGCTCGGCGGTTCTCGGTGCAAATGACGCACTGCTGCCGTTCGGCGATGTCGCGCAATTGCTGTCGTACGGCTTCGTGATCGTTGGCGTGCTACTGCTGCCGCGCACCAGCCAGTGGCGGAGCCCCACGACGACGGCACTGGATATCGCCGTGACGGTGGGTGGGTTTGGCCTTGTCGTGTGGTTCTATCTCATCCGCCCGGCGCCGCAATACGGGGGATATGGCGCGTGGCTGGGGGCCGTGACGGAAATTGCCTATCCGGTGCTGGACGCGGCGTTGCTGATCAGTGTGCTGGCCCGGTTTCGGGGCGGTCTTGGGCGGCTGGTTCCTGCGGCCCGTGCGGCACTCGTGGTCGCGGTCGTTGCCACGTTCGTTGGCGATGGATTCATCGGCATCGCGTTCTACGTCGCCCGCCAGCCCTGGATGGGCTACGCGGTCGTGGTCTGTCACGGTATCGGCCTGATGGCCCTCCTGCTGCTCGCGCAGACGTATCGGCGCGCCCCGAGCGGGTGGTCCGCCGACGGTGGCACCGGCACTGAGCCGCCGTTGCCGCCTGTGAGCGCGGCGGCGTTGACGATCACGTTGCTTGCCATGGGCCAGGAGGCCGTGGCCGGCCGGACCAACCTGACGCTCGTGGCGGGGGCGGCGGTGCTGGGGTTACTGCTGGTTGTCCGCCAGTTGCTGGGCGTCCGCACGAATAATCGCTGGTTGCGGGAGCGCGAGCGACAGCTGGATGCCGAGGTGCGCGCGCGCACCAGCGAACTGGCCGACGTCAATGCGCAGTTGGCACAGCTTGCAACGATGGACGCGTTGACCGGCGTGGCCAATCGGCGCCGGTTCGATGCGGTCCTCGCCGACATGTGGAGCAGTGGAGAACGTGCCGCGCAGCCGCTCGCGCTCCTCATGCTCGACGTGGACGCCTTCAAGGCGTACAACGACAGCTACGGGCATGCGGCCGGCGATGAAACGCTCCGGGCGGTGGCCGCCGCGATACGAACCGCCGTGAAGCGCCCGACCGATCTTGTGGCGCGCTATGGCGGGGAGGAGTTCGTGGTGCTGGCGGCGCACACCGCCGAGCAGGGGGCAGGGCAAATCGCCAAGACGATCGGCGAGGGCGTGTCGGCGGCGGCGATACCGCACCGCGCGTCGCCGGTGGCACCATGTGTCACCGTGAGCATCGGCGTCGCGGTGTGCGTCCCATCGCGTGCCCTGACGCCAGCCGCCCTCTGCGCCGCGGCGGATGCCGCGCTCTATGAGGCGAAGCGACAGGGGCGCAACCGGGTGGTGGTGGCCGCCAACGTCGCTGCGGACGCGCCTACCGACTCCACTACCGACGCGCCTGCATAGTCAGGCGGACACGCGCCGATCTGGTCGACGCGTGTCCGCCGTTGATTTCGTCAGCCGCCAACCCGGATGTTCACGACCCGCTCGCCGACGCGCGGGTCCATGTTGCGCACCAGCAGGCTCACGTAGTCGCCGTCCTTGAGGCCCGAGAGCACACCCTGCAAGTCGCTCACCGTCTTCACGGCACGACGCGGCGTGGGATACAGCACTTCGAGCACGATGTCGCTGCCGGCGGCGAGCTTATCGCGTGCCGGGCCGTCTTCGGCCACGTCCGACACGCGCACGCCGCGGCCAGCGAGCTTCAAGCGCTCGGCCACGTCGGCCGGCACGGGTTCCAGCGTGATGCCAAGTTTGCCAGCAGCAGGCACCGCCTTGACCTCCGCTTCCGGAAGTGCGGCCACGCGGCTGATCGCGTCGGCTTCCACCAGCTTCACCTTGAAGCTCTTCTTGGTGCCGAAGCGCATGACCTCGACGGGCACCAGATCACCCACGCGGCGCGAGCGTACCACGCGCTGCAACGAGCTCACGCGATCCACCGGCTTGCCGTCGACGGTGATGATGATGTCGCCGACTTCGATGCCCGCGGCCTTGGCCGGACCGCCGTCGGCCGGGTTGAAGCCGGCCACCTTGACGCCGGCCACGCGCGCCAAGCCATTGATCCCGGCGTCTTCCGGATCGATCCGGCCAACCGACACCCCCATCACGGGCAGGCGCACGCGCCCTTCCTTGATCAGGTCATCGGTGACGGCCTTCACCAGGGTGATCGGAATCGCGAAGCCATAGCCGGAGTAGAAGCCGGTCTGGCTGGCGATCGCGCTGTTCAGTCCGATCACTTCGCCACGCAGGTTGATGAGCGGTCCGCCGGAGTTGCCCGGGTTGATCGCGGCATCGGTCTGGATAAAGTCGGAAATGGTAAAGTTGCCGGCGTTCGGCAACTGGATTTCCGAGCCACGCCCCTTGGCCGAGATGATCCCGGCGGTCACGGTGAAGTCGAGCCCCAGCGGATTGCCCACCGCGAGCACCCAGTCACCGATGCGCGTGGTCTCATCGTTGCCGATCGCGAGGGTGGGGAGCCCCTTCGCGTCGATCTTCACGACGGCCACGTCGGTGGTCGAGTCGGTGCCGATGACCTTCGCCTTGAAGGTGCGGCCATCGCTGAGCGTGATCGAGACCTGATCGGCATCGGCCACCACGTGATTGTTCGTGACGATGTAGCCGTCCTGCGTCACGATGAAGCCCGAGCCTTCGCCGCGCTGCTGCCGTGGCTGCTGCGGTCCGAACTGCTCGAGAAAGTCTTCCATGCCTTGCGGCGTGCGACCCCGGACCTGCGGGCGCGGGCGCGCGGAACGGGTGGTGTTCACCGCCACCACGCCCGGCGTCACGCGCTCGGCGATGTCGGCGAAGGAGCTGCCTTCAGGGGCCATGGGGCCGCGCACGGAGGCCGAGCGCGGTGTCGTGCCACCCTGCGCCCAGCTGATCTTCGTCCAGTCCATGCCGGACGCGAAGAGCACGCCGGCGGAAAAGCTCACGGCCGCGGCAGCGGCAAAGCGGAATCGGGAGAAACGAGAAGCCATGTGTCAGAACCCGGTGAATGCGGTACGAGCTTGTGTACGGTGTACAGCGGAGCTGAGACCTTCGGTACGATAAGACACCGGACCCCCGCTGTGTGTTTCCGCGGGAGTCCGGTACCTCGATCCGACCAGGAGGCGCTTACTTCTTGGTGTCGTCGACGATCTCGTAGTCGGCTTCGACCACGTCGTCGGCCTTTGCGCTGCCGGCCGCCGGCTCGCCGGCCGGAGCCTCACCGGCTTCCGGTGCGGCACCCTCCGCCGACTGCTGCTGATAGAAGGCCTGTCCCGCTTCGCTGTAGGCCTTCGTCAGCTCTTCCTGCGCGGCCCGGATTTCGGCCATGTCGTCGCCGCGGAGCGCCTTGCGCGACCGCTCGATCGACGCGTCGATCCGTTCCTTCAGGTTGGCCGGGACCTTCTCGCCCCACTCCTTGACGTTCTTTTCGACTTCGTACGTCTGCGAGTCCAGACGGTTGCGCGTCTCGATTTCCTCGCGACGCTGCTTGTCCTCGCCCGCGTTCTTCTCGGCGTCCTTGACCATCTTGTCGATGTCCGTGTCCGACAAGCCGCTGGACGCTTCGATGCGGATCTTCTGTTCCTTCCCCGACGCCTTGTCGCGCGCCGTCACATGCAGGATGCCGTTGGCGTCGATGTCGAACGTGACCTCGACCTGCGGCATGCCGCGCGGAGCGGGCGGGATGCCCGTGAGCTGGAACTTGCCGATCGTGCGGTTGTAGACGGCCAGTTCGCGCTCGCCCTGCAGCACGTGAATTTCGACCGTCGTCTGATTGTCGTCGGCGGTGGAGAACGTCTCCGCCTTCTTCGTCGGGATGGTCGTGTTGCGCGGGATGAGCACCGTCATCACGCCACCGAGGGTTTCGATGCCGAGCGAGAGGGGCGTCACGTCGAGCAGCAGCACGTCCTTCTGCTCGCCGGTGAGCACGGCGCCCTGAATGGCGGCGCCGACGGCCACGACTTCGTCCGGGTTCACCCCCTTGTTGGGCTCCTTGCCGAAGAACTCCTTCACGACCTGCTGGATTTTCGGAATGCGCGTGGAGCCGCCCACGAGGATGATCTCGTCGACTTCGCTCGGCTGCATGCCGGCATCCTTGAGCGCCTTCTTCATGGGCTCGAGGGTGCGCTGAATCAGATCGTCGACCAGCTGCTCGAACTTGGCGCGCGTGAGCGAGTAGTTGAGGTGCTTCGGGCCCGACTGGTCGGCGGTGATGAAGGGCAGGTTGATATCGGTGCTGTTCGCGCTGGACAGCTCCATCTTCGCCTTTTCGGCCGCTTCCTTGAGACGCTGGATCGCCATCGGATCCTTGCTCAAGTCGATCGCCTGATCGCGCTTGAACTCGGCCACCAGCCAATCCATGACGCGC
>CANHNQ010000168.1 GCA_947462095.1 Gemmatimonadota bacterium | reverse complement strand
CGCACTGCCGCGGAGCGGGGTGTACGGAATACCCGACGTGATGTTGTAGGTGATCGAGCCGCTGAAGTTCTTGAGCAGCTTGCCGGCGTTGAGCGGCAGGTTCGGCACGTCGTTGCCAACGCGATAGAACAGCTGCACGTTCAGCCGCTGCGGCTGATCGACGTCGGTGAGCGTTTCGACGTTCTGCGCGCGGAGCGCTTCGTCGGTGCGCGACACTTCGTTGGCGCGATCGGGCGGACGTGAGTTGGTCGTGGAGCGCGAGAGGCCGTAGTTGATGTCGTAGCCCCAGCGATCGGCGAGGCGACGGCGAAACGCCACTTCCACACCGCGCGACGACAGGAAGTCGCCGTTCACGATGATGTTGTACGTCGGGAAGGCACCGGCGTACGTGCTGCCGATGTCCTGCGCGGCGCGGCTGCTCCGAATACCAGTGAGGCCGGTTTCCGAGCGGCTGAACACGGCCACCTGAATCGAGTAGCCCTTGCCGATTTCACCGGAGTAACCGACTTCGAACTGCTTGGCCTGCTCGAGGCGGAGGCTCGGATTGCCGACGAAGGTCGGGTTGTCCGGCTGCAGGTTCGGCGTGCACTCGTTGGTGCCCGGCTTCACCTGACCGGCAGCGCAGTACTTATCGGCCGCGCCGGCCACGGTGCCGATGCCCGTGTTGCGGTAGGTGTTGCCGTACAGCGGGACCATGGTGTAGCGGCCACCGTTGAAGAACACCTGCGACTTCTCAGTCAGCGGGAACGCCACACCCACGCGCGGGCTGAACGCCGTGCGGGCGGGCGACTCGCGGAAGTCATCGAGCTGCGCAATCGCCGTTGCCGTGTCGAGCAAACGGGCGCGCTGCGTTTTGGGATCGATCGGCGAGGCGGCGCAACCGGCGAGGCCATACGGTTGGCCGGCAGCGTTGAGCAGCTGCTTGCCACCAATCGACGCACCGGCGCACACCTCGCGCGCCGTGGTGCCGTTCGACGGGTCGAACGGGTTGGCGAGCGCCTTGCCGCGGGCACGGCCGTAGTCGAAGCGACCACCGAGCTTGATCGTGATGAAGTCGTACTCGATCACGCTCTGCACGTACGCGGCCGCTTCGATCGGCTTGCCACGATACACCTGGTACACGTTGTTCTTGAGCCCCGACGTCGTGCTGGCATCCTGCTGCACGTCGCTGTACACAAAGTCGTGATTCACGAACTGGGCGCCGACCTGGAGGTTGTTGTGGTCGGTGAGCTGCGACTGAAGATCGGCCTTCACGGTGCGCGTGGTGAACTTCTCCCCGCCGTAGATGCCCGACGCGACGCCCGAGTACGGCACGCGATCGCAGCCGGTGAACGTGCCGCAGATCGACAGGAACGACTGGTCGAAGTTGCCGTACGCGAACGGGCCCGGGATACACGTGCCGAGGAAGATGGCGCAGGTGGTGCGCTCGAAATCCGTCTGGGCCACACGGACCGTGAGGTTGGAGCGGCCGAAGCGCTGTTCGAGGGAACCGATGAGGAGCTTGCCTTGGTCGCGGACCGACGGCTGGATCAGATCGCGCGACGAGCGGTTGTCACCACCGGTGAGCGCGAAGAGCGAGTCGGTGCGGTTGTTCACGAGCGAGAGCGGATCGCCACGATAGGCGAAGAAGTAGCGGCGATCGTAGCCGCGGTTCTGACGCTCGGAACCGATCGCGGTGAACTTGATCGTCGTGTTGTCGAACGGCAGAAACGTGAGCTTGCCGACCACCGAGGAGTTCTGCGTGCCGCCGAATGCCTGGAAGCCCGGCACGAGATCCTTGGTGGACACGCCGAGGATATCGCCAAGCACGAGCGGCGCATTGGCCGTGTACACGTCCTTGTCGAACTCCAGCACGCGCTGGGCCTGGCTCTGGACCTGACCCGACACCGAGTAACGCAGCTTGCTCTTCGTGCCCGGCACCGGGCCCGAGAGATAGCCGCGAAGCAGGTTGAGCCCGAGGAGCTTGTCCTGCTCGGTACCGAAGATGCTGCCCGGGAGCGTCGAGTTCTGGAAGTCGATGGCGCCCGACACTTCCGAGCCGCCTTCGCGCACGGCCTGGTTGATGACCCCTGCGAGCGCGTTGCCATACTGGGGCTCCATGGCGCCACGCTGGAAGTCCACCTGCTGCACGGCCAACGCGCTCATGGACACGGCGTCGTTGCCAAAGAGCGGGTTGTTGATGGCGATGCCGTCGATCATCGACAGCGTCGCGCCACCGCGGCTACCACGGACGCGAAGCGCCGGCGTGGTGCTGCGCTGTTCTTCCGCGAGCGACACGACCGACGTGTTTTGCGGGACTTCCGTGAAGCCCTGCTGCAGCGCGAGCACGCCGGCGATGCTGGTGACCGGCAGCGACGTGATCTGCTCAGCGGTCACCGTGGTCCGGGAACCGACCTGGCCACGCTCCACGAGCGGAGCGACGTCGGCCTGCACCGTGACCGCCGCCAGCGTCTGATTCGACGCGCGCAGCTTGAAGTTCTGTTCGCGCGTCGCGTCGATCGAGATCGTGACATTCGTCGCGGTCACGCTCTGGAAGCCCAGGCGACGGGCCTGAACCGAGTAGGACCCGGGAGGAACCTGAATGATGAAATAGCGGCCGCTGGCGTTCGTGTTCGACCCCAGCGTCGTCCCTTGAATGACCACCGCAACGCCCTCGACGGGCTTGCCTGTCTCCGCATCGGTCACCACACCGGTCAATTTACCGGTCTGTGCCTGCGCGGCCGTGATCGGCGCGGCAAGTGCCACGCCCAGGACCGTCGCGAAAAACCACAGACGACGTCCGAAAGCCCTCATCTGCTCCTCCGGGAGGCTAGTACTTCGGGACAACGCTGTCAGCGGGTGGGACCGCGCCGAAAACGTCTGCAACGTCATGCCGACGGCAAACGGGCACCGTTCGGAATCCCGAGGGTACCGACATGACACTGAAAAACGCCGGCGCAGGGGTGCGGCGGCGGGAAAACACTTTGGGGGGACACCGGGGAGGCGCGAGCGCGGACTGCGGCTCCCTCGACAACGGCCTTTTGTGGCGAGGCCGTGGCGGCAAGCTAGTGCCCAGCGCCCGACTGTCAATCACCTCTACGGGCACGGGCCGCCCCTACGCGAGAGCGCCCCGAACATCCCACGAAACGACCACGAGGCCCCCTGAACACAGGGGGCCTCGTGCCGTCACCGTGGGGGGGACCGCCGACGCCGATCAGCGCACGCGCGAGCGGTACGTGCGCGACAGGCGAAGGGTCGATCCGTTGCCAAGCATGAGCAGCCCGTCGCCGCCGGGCAACGGCGACATCTCGCGCACCCGGTCCATATTCACCACGATGCGGCGGTGGATGCGCACGAACTGGCGCGGATCGAGTGCCGACTCAATGGCCGTGATCGTGCCGCGGGTGCGGTACTTTTCCCCCGCGGCATGCACGAGGATGTAGTTGCCGTCGGCCTCGAACCAGTCGACATCGGCCAACGGCACGAACCGCGTGCGACGTCCTTCCCGCACCAGCACGCGGAGCGGTCGGACATCGCCGTACCCCGACGAAGAGCGGCCGCCGTCATCCTGGGTGAGGTCGAGCACCGGTTCCTCCGCCTCGTCGCGCGAGAAGCGCGCGACCGCAAGCTCCGGACTCCGTGCGGCACGCCACGGTGTCGACGGGACGAGGGTTCCGGTCACTTGGCCGCTCGCCCGCTTGCGCCGCCGCGCCTCGCCGCCGTCGTCCTGCTCCGGTGCGCCGCCCTGTGCATGGCCGTTGCCGGCAGCACGCGTGAACAGTGCGCCCAGTTCGATGTGCCCCGATGCATTGGCTTCGCCGATCAGGCGCTGCAACTCGTCGGCGGTGCGCAGAAGCGCCACCTGTAAGACCTGTTGCCGCGCGCGCGTGAGCGCATCGCGCAGTCGCGTGGCCCCCACGGGCACCGGCACGAAATCGGTGGCCTGCAGTTCGAAGGCATGCACCGCATCCTCCTCACGCGCCGACACGAACACAATCGCGATCGGTCGCTCCGCCGGCGTGAGCGATTGCACGAAGTCGAAACCGGAGATGTCGTCCAGCTCGGCGCTGACCAGCGCAATGTCGGGAACGGGAGTAAGCGCGGCACGCGACACGATGGAGTCGGTGTGATACCCGACCACCGACACATCAAGCGAGACCGGCAGGTGGGCCAGCTGTTCGGGCAAGGACGCCGGAATCTGGCCAAGAACAACGACGCGGAGAGCCATGGGTGTTGGTGAAGACGCGAGCCATCGAGCTGCGATCACGACCACGGCGTCACGCGCTGTCAGACGACAGTGAATGCCGCGGCCGTCACACAGTGTACGGACCACGTCGTCGAGACGTTGCGTCCGTCCGCGCATTCATGCATGGCCACGTTCGGCGCAGCAGCGCGACGCGACGGTCACGGCGGCGCCGCCAGCACCAACGCAACACGCGGGACATGGCGTCAGCCGTGTCCCGCGTGTGATATCCCGATCAGTCGGCGCTGTCGCCGCGAACCGCTACGCGGCGCTGACCGCGGACGCGTGCTCCGTGACCACGCGGACCTGATCGTCGATGATCTGCAGGAAACCGCCCTCGACACCGAAGCGCTTCTCGCCGTCGACGGTATCGAGACGCAGGGTGCCCTTGCCCAGCAGCGTCATAAGCGGTGCGTGCATCGGCAGGATGCCCATTTCGCCGTCGAACGCCGGCGCGATGACGCCCCGCGCGGTGCCCTCGAAGAGCACGCGCTCAGGGGAAATCACCGACACCTTGAGTGAGTCGCTCATGCTCAGCTCTGGAACTTCTTCGCGTTGGCGACCACGTCGTCCACGCCACCGGCCATGAAGAACGCCTGCTCCGGCAGGTTGTCGAACTCACCGGCGCAGATGCGCTCGAACGAGGAGATCGTTTCCTCGAGCTTCACATACTTGCCGGGGATGCCCGTGAACTGCTCGGCCACCGCGAACGGCTGCGACATGAAACGCTGCAGACGGCGCGCACGACCCACGATCTTCTTGTCGTCTTCGGACAGTTCGTCCATGCCAAGGATCGCGATGATGTCCTGAAGCTCCTTGTACCGCTGCAGGATGCGCTGCGTGGTGGTGGCGGCGTTGTAGTGGCGCTCACCGATGTACTGCGCGTCGAGGATGCGCGACGTGGAGTCGAGCGGATCCACGGCGGGATAGATGCCGAGTTCGGTGATCTTGCGGTTGAGCACGACCGTGGCGTCCAAGTGGGCGAACGCCGTGGCCGGCGCCGGGTCGGTCAAGTCGTCGGCCGGTACGTAGATGGCCTGCACCGACGTGATCGAGCCGTTGCGCGTGGAGGTGATGCGCTCCTGGAGCTCACCCATTTCCGTGGCGAGCGTGGGCTGGTAACCCACGGCGCTCGGCATGCGGCCCAGCAGCGCGGACACTTCCGAACCGGCCTGCGTGAAGCGGAAGATGTTGTCGACGAACACGAGCACGTCGGCGTTCTCCATGTCGCGGAAATACTCGGCGACCGTGAGACCGGCGAGCGCAACGCGGAGACGGGCTCCCGGCGGCTCGTTCATCTGACCGTAGATCAGGGCCACCTTGTCCAGAATGCCCGCTTCCTGGAATTCGAGATAGAGGTCGTTCCCTTCGCGCGTACGCTCACCGACGCCGCAGAACACGGACTTACCACCGTGTCCCTTCGCGACGTTGTTGATGAGCTCCTGAATGATGACGGTCTTGCCGACGCCGGCGCCGCCGAAGAGTCCGATCTTTCCACCCTTCACGAACGGGGCGACGAGATCGACCACCTTGATGCCCGTTTCGAAGACCTCCGTCTTCGGGAGCAGATCGACGAAGTCGGGGCGCTTACGGTGGATGGGCCAGCGCAGCGCGTCCGTCGGGATCGGGGCGCCTTCGTCCACCGGCTCACCGAGCACGTTCAGAATGCGGCCGAGCGCGGGCGCGCCGACGGGCACGGTGATCGCGCCACCGGTGT
>CANHNQ010000167.1 GCA_947462095.1 Gemmatimonadota bacterium | reverse complement strand
GAGTTCATCGGGGCGCGTCGCAGCATCTCCACCGGCCTGTCGGTCAACTTCTGAGCATGGACGGCGTAAACCTCATGGGTTTCACTACCAATAATTCCCGTCGACAGCCTCAGGGCCTCGGGGCGCGCGGTGTTTCGCGCGCCTTGGGTACCCTCGCGGTGCTGGCCGGCCTGTCCACCATCGCGGCCGGTGTGGCCGAGGCGCAGCGCGTCTCGCAGCCCAAGGTCAACTATCTCGAAGAGATGTTGCCCGACGGGACGATGCGTCAGATCCCGATTCCTGCCACGAACGGATTCGACCTGTTCGCGGCGGAAGATCTCGCGTTCGGCACGCTGCGCATGAGCGGCACGTATCGCGCCGCCATCCCCAATCAGGGCGGTCCGGTCGCGCAGAATCAGGGCGACGTCGCCTTCGGCGCCCGTGCGGTCAGCCCGACGCTCGGTGGATTCCACGTCTTCTTCCAGATGGGTTTCGTCGTGGCCGCCCCGCCCACGGAATTCCGGAAGATTCGCACGGTGTTTCCGGGCATCAACAGCATGACCGGGTCGCTGGGCTACACGAACCTGTTCTACGAAACGCTGGTCGCCGGCAGTCGCCGCTGGGGCGCGGCCGACGCGCAGTTCGGCAAGAGCTTCGCCGGTGTCACGGCCCAGGACGGCTCGTCGTGCCGTGCCGACGCCAACGTGTACAGCACCACCGGCTTCTCCTTGCTGGCGCAGAAGGATTGCCCGGATACGTGGGGGTCAGAGGGATTCCGCGGCAAGCTCGTGGTACAGGACTCGGTGTGGCTCAACACGTTCAACGCGAACAAGAGCACGTTCCGCTGGGACGACTGGCGCATCTCCCGCGCTCGCCTCGATGCCACGCAGTTCCTCGGCACACAGAGCGTGTACGGCTTCATCTCCGATTACTATCGTGAGCAGAAGCTCCGCTATGGCAGCATCGTGCCCGGCGGCGCGGGCACGCCGCTCGACGGCGGGTACCCGCTGGGTCTCGAGCTGCGCGTCGACAGCTACCAGTTCGCCTCACCGGCCACCCGCAACACGCAGTACTACCAGGTGCAGATGGTCAACAAGTCGGCCGCCGTGTACGGCACGGGCGTCGACTATGACTCGCTGTACTTCGGCACCACGCCCGGCTTCCTGTTCGCGGTCGGTGGGCAGTACGCGTCGGTCTACTTCGACTACAACACCAACACGGTGCTGGCCACGAAGGGCAATACGAGCGGCAATTGCAGCACGTCGTACCCCAAGCGCTACCTCAACTCCACGCTGGGTGGCTGTCAGAGCACCGACGGCTTCAGTGCCGGCGTGTGGACGATGACATGGCTCAAGTCGCCCCTGGGTGACGTGCGCAACAAGCGCTTCACGCGTAATCCGGCTGATCCGTACTACAATCCGAGCAGCCCGTTCGCCGACGACACGATCACGTTCAACCACTCGCACGCCGGCTCCGTCGGCCGCGCGAGCCAGGCCATGACGCGTTCCACGCGGGCCGGCTTCGGACTCGTCGCGTCGAAGGAAGACGACTTCCTCGATGGTCGGAATCCGTCGGACTTCACGATCAACAACTTCACCGGCATGGTGACGCCGGAAGAGTGGAGCGGCTCGCTGCCTGCCACACCGGCCGGCGTCAAGTTCCCGAAGTTCGTGCCGGGTGGCACGACGAATCCGGCGAACGGCCGTCCGTTCGGACGCTGGGATTACAACAACGACGGCGTGCAGGACACGATCTCGGTCCCCGGGTGCGGTGCGCTCGGCTGCCATGTGACCTACTCTGACACCATCGTGGGTGGCTATCGCAACGAGTATGGCAACATCCTCGGTACCATTTCGGCCGGCCCCTTCAAGCTGAAAGCGGGCGACACCACGCAGTTCCTGTGGGCGTTCTCGTGGAACGCCGACTCGGTGAGCACGCGTAAGGCCATTGAAGGTCTCACGGAAGCGTACCTGACCAACTATGCCGGCCCGCAGCCGATCGCGTACCCGGAAGTGAAGGCGGGGCTCTCGTATACGATCAACTCGGCCGAGCTCATTGACTCGCTCACCGCTGGCGCCGCGACGTCCATCGGTTCGCAGATCGTGATCCGCTACCCGAACATCAACCCGGTCGATCCGTACATGCTCGGCCTGGTGAACAAGCTGCGGGCCGACTCACTCGCTGGTGATGTCGCCACGCGCCGCATTCTCCGACTCAACCCCACGCTGCTCGATTCACTCCGGGCGCGGGCGAATGACAATCTGAGCTCGGTGTACCTGTTCAAGTCGTGCGATGGTGGAACGACCTTCACCAACACCACGGGGAACGCGGCCACCTGCACGTCGGCGCCCACGCGCACCATCGATGCGGCCATTCCCGCGTTCGGCTGGCGCCCGGTTGCCACGGTCGCCTACGTGAAGGGCGTGCCGCAGACGGCCAACTATTCCGAAAATCTGCAGGCGGGCCGCACGTACAACTACGTGTTCGTCACGCGGACCCGCGGCTTCTCCGACGATTACTTCCGCATCGTCGATTCGCTGCCGGGCCGTGGCCTCTACATCACCAACGCGCAGGATGCCTTCGGCTTCCCCCGCGATACGATCAACTCGGCCTTCGCAACCTCCGGTCCGGCGTCGCTCACGGTGTACGCGCCGATCACGAACGCGGCCGGCCGTCAGTTCGCCCGGGTCGACACGTCCACGGTGGTAGGTAACGCCACGCAACCCGTGCTCGTGCAGGCCGTGTCGAACAGCGTGACCGGTACGTCGCGTCTCGTGTTCGGCAACCAGTTCATCGTGCGCAAGGTGCAGGACACGGTCACCCGTGCGGTCTCGTCGACCATCAGTGCGCGGTGGGTGCTCCCGAGTGCGACCACGTCGCCCACCGCGCCTGCCACCACGAACTTCGTGGCGAAGGAGCAGACGTTCACGACCACCGGTGACATTCCGGTGCGTCTGGGTACCACGTTGCTGCCGGGCACTGCCCGCGGCGTCACCGGCGCGTCGCGCGTGTTCGTCGATACGATCACGTCGCCGGCCGGGTACCCCGGCTACGTCTGGGTGACCGGCGACAACAAGCCGATCTTCGCCATCAACGATCCGTACGGCACCAACGGCGGCAACCAGGTCCGTGACCAGGTGGGCTCGCCGCTGTACCCGGGCTTCACGGCCCAGCCGGACGACTCGTCGAACACGGCGAACGGCTTCCGCACGGAACGCCTGTCCGGCAACACCTCGCGCGATCGGAACTTCGTGATGCGCACGAACGGCGATACGCTCTCCGGCAATGCGCGTCAGTTCGTGCCGCAGGTGCAGGGTACCTTCACGACGGCCACCACGGGCCCGCTGGTCGGCAACAAGCGGATCAAGGGTGGACGCTATGAGATGACGTGGCTCACCGATCCGTGGGGCGCGAAGACGTTCTCGCTCGATCCGGTGGCCAGCCTGCAGTCGTCGGTGACCGCCGCGTTGGTTGATGTGGCCGCGAAGGCTACCACGCTGACCGAGACGTCGGCTGCGGTGGCGACGCTCGTTGGAGCCACCACGGCCCGTCCGCTGGTACGCGTCCGGGTGCCGTTCACGATGAAGTTCACCGATCCGGTCGGTGGTCGTGAAGAGCAAGTCAAGTTCGCCATGCTCGCCCGGCAGACGTTTGCGCAGGGTGGTATCGGCAACACGCGACTCCTTGGTTCTGGCAACGACACCGTTCGTGTGTCGGTCCCCGATTCGCTGTGGATGCCGGGTGACACGCTGATCGTGCTGCAGAAGGTCGAGAAGGACAGCACCGTGCTCGTGGGCACCACGCGCGTGGTCGTCGTGCAGGCCGATGGATCGAACGGCTTCCGTACGATTCCGGTGCTGGCTGACTCGGTAGGTCTGAACAAGTTCCTGGTGGCGTGCACGGGTGGTGTGAACGGCACGGGTGTCCGTCCGGCGGCCACGATCGACCAGAACAGCTGCAACCCGCTCGCGATCAACACGCGCGGCGCCACGACGGCCGGTGGCTATGCGCCGGTTGAGCCGACCTGGCGGCAGACGTTCGAACTCACGCGCACGTTCGATGCACGGTCGAGCATCCAGCTCGTGGCGACGCCGTTCAGCACCAAGTCCGAGATCACCAAGGCCGATCTGGCCAAGGTCTCGGTGGTGCCGAACCCGTACCTCGTGCGCTCCGACAACGATGGGGTCGACGGTGCGCGACTCGCGGTACCGCGCATCTTCTTCACCAACGTGCCGGAAGAAGGCGTGCTGCGGGTGTACTCGGTGTCCGGCCAGTTCCTTCAGGAGCTGACGTGGACGAAGAGCGACCTGACCTACGCGGGGAACAACTCGACCTCAGGTGACCTGCCGTTCAACCTTCGCACGCGCGAAGGCACTGACATGACGTCGGGTCTCTACATCTATGTGCTCACTGCGACCGGCTCGGCTGGAAAGAATCAGGTCCAGCGCGGCAAGTTCGTGATCATCCGCTAAGGGAGCAGCGATGCAAATCACCCGGCTCATCGGCGCCTTCGGCGCCGCCACCCTGCTTCTGGGCACGACCGTTCGTGCCCAGGGGCCCGGTGGACTTCTTCCGACGCCAGCGGATACCCCGAATCGTCAGGGTACGCGTGGCGCCAACTTCCTCCACATCGGCGTCGGCGCACGCAGCGGCGCGATGGCCAACGCCACGGCCGCGTCCGTCAGCGGTCCGTTGGCGTGGTTCTCCAACCCGGCGGGCGCCGGTACCTCCGAGGCGTTCTCGGCCGCCGCGGGTCGCCAGAGCCTGTACGGTGATCTCGGGCTCGGCCAGACGTATGCCGCGCTCTCGATCCCCGCGCTCGGCGGCAACATCGGCGTGCACTTCAACACGCTGAGCTCGGGCGACATCAAACGCACCACGGAGCTCAACCCGTTTGGCGATCGACTGGGTGGCAACTTCTTCCAGTGGACGTCCACGGTGGTCGGCCTTGGCTATGCCAAGCGACTCACCGATCGGCTGCAGGTCGGCGCGCAGATCAAGTACATCAGCGAAGGCATCCCTGATGCCGGCACGAAGTGGGTGGCCGCCGACATCGGCACCCAGTTCAACACCGGTCTCTACGGGCTCACGCTCGGCGGCTCGATCTCGAACGTCGGTCCCACGGCCCGGTCATCGGGCGCGCTGATCACCCGCGTGATCAGCACCGCCGACCGCGGCAGCTTCAGCGACAACCGTCGCGTGTCGCTGTACACGTCGCAGGTGGAACTGCCGGTCGAGTTCCGCCTGTCGCTCGCGTCGGATCTACTTGGCTCCGCGAACTCGCTGCTCGGCAAAGGCAGCGGCAAGAACACGCTCAACGCCGAAGTGGCCGTGAACGAGTCCACCGACTTCACGACGCAGTATGCCATCGGTCTTGAGTACGGCTATCGCAACATCCTGTTCGTGCGCGGCGGCAAGCGCGTGTACAACGACGATCGCGATCGTGGCACCTCGTCGCCCGTCGGCGTGGCCGGTGGTTTCGGGCTCCGCCTCCCGGCGAAGGGTCGCAGCGTGCGCTTCGACTACTCGTTCGAGTCGGCCGGTGCGCTCCAAAACATTCAGATCTTCTCGTTCGAGGTGGGTCGATGAACCGCGCTGCAGGCATTCTCGCCGCTTTGGCGCTGACCGCAGCGGGCCTCGGCGCGCAGGTCGCGCCGAAGCAGTTCACGGTCACCACGCGGGTTGGCATCCTTCAGGCCGAGCGCGCCGCCAGTCTCGATCCGGCGGCACTGATCGGTCTCGATGCGGAATACGCGATCTCGAAGTACGTCGGCATCGGGACCACCGTCGACGTCTCGCGCGGTAACACCACGAAGCAGGACTTCCTCACGCGGCTGCGCTTCGGTCAGGCCGCCGTGGCTGGTGGCGATTCGGTTCGCTACCAGTACGTCGGACAGCCGGTGAACACCGTGAACCTCGGGCTCGCGGCCACGCTGCGCTATCCGGGCAAGAAGATCGCGCCGTTCGTGATGGCCGGTGCCGGCACGTACGTCATGATTCTCGACGCCCAGGTCAACGGAAAGGAGACGCGCAATAACGACGTCTCCTACACCGGTGGCGCTGGATTCTGGATCAAGCTCAGCGAGCAGGCTGGCCTCCAGTTCGACGTGCGCGCGGTGCAGTACCAGGGATACGATCGCAACTTCCTGAATCCGGCGCGCGACCGTACCGAACTCATTCAACCGTTCCCGGAAGACTTCCCGACGCCTCCTGCGGCGAAGACGACTGCGTTGAACACCATGTTCACGCTGGGCTTCCGGTACGTCCCCGGCGGCATTGG
>CANHNQ010000166.1 GCA_947462095.1 Gemmatimonadota bacterium | reverse complement strand
TCACGGCGCTAGCCGGCCCGCTGGAGAGCGTCGGAGCGGGGACGGCACGGCGACTGGCGACTCGTCGCGTCGACTTGTCGTCAACGGAAATCAGGGCACGGGTTCGGGACGGGCGCTCCATTCGGGGCTTCGTGCCTGACGCCGTAGAGACATACATAGCGACCACCGGACTGTATCTCGAGAATTCCCGGGAGTCGTCGGCCACGGAGGGCCCAGCGCGCGCCTGATGGCGTACGGGGACTTCGGCGTCGCGACGCCCTTGCCATGAGGTTCGTATGCTGAAGGGCTTGATTGGACGTGTGTTCGGCACGCGTCACGAACGTGAACGGAAGCGCGTCCAGCCGGTGCTGTCTGAGATCCACGAGATCGAAGCGCGCCTCGCCTCGCTGTCCGATGCAGAGATCCAAGGGCAGACTGCCAAGTTCCGCGGGATACTCGCCGAGCGGACCGGACCGATCGACCAGCGCATCGCGGAACTGAAGGCGGCCAAGCACGACGCCGCCGATGCGGCCGAGCGCGAGCGTATCGACCTCGAACTGCAAGGCGCCGACGGTCGGGGCGGGGCCGAGGGCGAACTTCGCACGGCCATCGCCGACGTACTGGACGAACTCCTCCCCGAGGCGTTTGCCACCGTGCGCGAGGCGTGCCGACGGCTCAAGGGGTCGACCGTCATGGTCACCGGCAACGAGCTGACGTGGGACATGGTCCCGTACGACGTACAGTTGATCGGTGGCATCCAGCTGCACCTCGGTCGCATTGCGGAAATGGCGACCGGCGAAGGTAAGACGCTCGTGGCCACACTGCCGATGTATCTGAACGCGCTGCCCGGTCGCGGTGCGCACCTCGTGACGGTCAATAACTACCTCGCCCGGCGCGACTCGCAGTGGATGGGACACCTGTACCGCTGGATGGGACTCACGGTCGGCTGTCTCGATGACACCGAACCGGGCACCTATGAACGTCGCGAGGTCTATGGGTGTGATATCGCGTATGGCACCAACAATGAGTTCGGCTTTGATTACCTGCGCGACAACATGGTCGTATCGCTCGAACAGCGGGTACAGCGAACGCACATTTTCGCGATCATCGACGAAGTCGACTCAATCCTCATCGATGAAGCGCGTACGCCGCTGATCATTTCTGGCCCCGTCGGGAATGAGAGCGACGGCCGCTACGCGGAGTTCAATACGGCCGTCGAACGGCTGGTGCGCCGTCAGTCCGAGCTGGTGAACACGCTGGTCGGTGAAGGGGAGCGCGCGTTAGAGACCAAGGACGAGCAGGACGCCGCACTCAAGCTGTACAAGGCGCAACTTGGCGGTCCGAAGAACAAGCGCCTGGTGAAGGCGCTGCAGGAATCCGGTGTCAAGCAGCTCGTGCAGCGCATGGAGCTCGACATCATTTCAGACAAGAAGCTGCCGATGAGTAAGCGTACCTACCGCGAGATCGAAGACGATCTGCTGTATGTACTCGACGAGAAGGGGCATACCGTCCACCTCACCGAGCAGGGGCTCGACTACCTCTCGCCCGAGGCGCACGACCAGTTCGTCCTGCCCGATATCTCGCTGATGATCGGCAAGCTCGATCGTGATCATGGGATCTCCGCGGCTGAGCGGCTCGAGCAGCGCAACGCCATCGAGCGCGAGTATGCGCTGAAGAGTGAGCGGTTGAACATCATCCACCAGCTGCTCCGCGCCCATGCCCTCTATGAGCGTGACGTCAACTACGTCGTGCAGGAAGGGCAGGTGCTGATCGTCGACGAGTTCACCGGCCGCACCATGCCGGGCCGCCGCTGGAGCGAGGGTTTGCATCAGGCGGTCGAGGCCAAGGAGCGCGTGCAGGTCAAGGGCGAGACGCAGACGCTGGCCACCATCACGATCCAGAACTACTTCCGGATGTACGAGAAGCTGGCCGGCATGACCGGTACGGCCGAAACGGAAGAGAATGAGTTCCACGAGATCTACGGTTTGTCGGTGTCCGTCATTCCGACCAACCGGCCCATCTCACGTGACGATCGGCAGGACTACGTTTTCAAGACCCGGCGCGAGAAATACAATGCCATCGTGGACGAGACGAAGCGCTTGCACGAACTCGGATTCCCCGTGCTCGTCGGTACCGCCAGCGTGGAAGCGTCGGAAACGTTGGCACGACTGTTCGCGCGCGCGGGGCTCAAGCACAACGTGCTGAATGCCAAGTACCACCAGCGTGAAGCCGAGATCGTCGCCGGCGCCGGCCAGCCGGGGGCGATCACGATCGCCACGAACATGGCGGGCCGCGGTACCGATATTAAGCTCGGCGCAGGCACCACCGATGCCGCACCCTCGAAGGTGACGGATCCCGACGGGAAGGAGATCGAGGTCTCCGAAATCGGTGGTCTCCACATCATCGGTTCCGAGCGCCACGAATCACGCCGGATCGATCGCCAGCTACGCGGTCGTTCCGGTCGTCAGGGTGATCCCGGGGCGTCGCAGTTCTTCCTGTCGCTCGAAGATGATCTCATGCGTCTCTTCGGCTCCGACCGGATCGCCAAGCTCATGGATCGTATGGGAGCCCAGGATGGTGAGGTGCTCACCCACCCCCTCATCACGCGCTCCATCGAGCAGGCGCAGAAGCGCGTCGAGCTGCAGAACTTCCAGTCGCGCAAGCGACTGCTGGAGTACGACGATGTGATGAATCAGCAGCGCGAAGTGATTTACTCGTTGCGCGCCTTCGCGCTCGAGGGCGGCGAGGAGCTGAAGGGCGAAGCGCTCAAGATGATTGATCGCGGCGTCCAGCGTCGCGTTGAGCAGGCCCTCGCCACGTTCGACAAGCAGGAAGACTGGGACTTCGAGTACGTGCAGCAGGATCTCCTGATGCACTATATGCTCCAGGTTCCCACGTTTGCCGAAGGTGCGCGTCCCGCCTCGGTGGAAGAGGCGCAGGCGATGGCCGTAGAGGCCGGGCGCACCGCGTTCGATCAGAAACTCGACTCGCTGAACGCGGTCACCGACGAAGGCGGTCTCGGCTTCGCCGACCGACTCCTCTCGCTCGTCACGCTCAACGTCATCGACGAGAAGTGGAAGGATCACCTCTACGATCTCGATCAGCTGCGCGCGTCCATTCACTACCGCTCGTGGGGCCAGAAGGACCCGCTCGTCGAGTACAAGCAGGATGCGTACACGATGTTCGAAGATCTCATGCACGATTTGGCGAACACCTTCACTGAACGCTTCCTCAAGGCGCAACTCGTCTTCGAGCCCGCGCCGGTCGAGAGCGTGGAGTCAGCCCCGCCCATGGGCGACTTCCAGCGCCACGACGGGCGTCCCACCAAACGTTTCAACGCGCTGGGCATCCTCGAGGACGTTCCCGCCGAGGAACTCGAACTCGTTGATGCCCTCGATGAGCAGCTCGACGCCGACTCGTTGGAGGCTGAACCTGCTCGTCCCGTCGCACGCGGCACACCGGCGGTGGTCGGGGCCGGGCCAGTCCGCTCCCTTGAGCCGAGCGGAGGGACGCTGCCGCTTGGGTGGGAGTCCACGCCGCGCAACAACGCCTGCCCATGCGGTTCCGGGAAGAAATTCAAGAAGTGTCACGGGGTGAACCTGTAGCCTGTTTGCGACCGGGCGGGTCATTCGAACGCAGCCGCTGACCGTCTGATGACGCTGGCCCTGCATCGTGTGGGCAACCCACGAGCGGGCCCGACCCGGCGCGACGGAGCGGAGCGACACAGGTGGTCGCGTCGGGTTTGCCCGCTCTGGTCGGCCATCCGGTACTCGGTGGGGTGGAACCGCAGACGCGGCGCGCGGTATATTACGTGATACTCCTTCCCAGAGCGCCTCGAATGCGTTTCAGGCTGATCGGACTGTTGGCAGTCATCATTCCCGCGCTGCGGCTGTCGGCACAGTCCAGCGGCGGTGACGGGTATTTGTTCTCGCCGCCGCATGCGACGTTCTCGATCCGCGGCGGCTATGCCCGGGCGAGCGCCTCCAGCGACCTGTTCTCCTTCGTCACCGACCGGCTTACCGTCGATCGCGGTGACTTCAGCGGGCTGTCCCTCGCGACCGATCTCGCGTTCCGCGTCCATTCGCGCGTCGATCTGCTGCTCGGCACCGGCATCAACACGCGTGTAACGCGATCCGAGGACCGCGACTTCATCGGCACGGACGATTTGCCGATCGAACAGCGCACCACGTTCCGTCGCATTCCGATAGCGGCCGGCCTCAAGTTGCATCTCCGACCAGAAGGGCGAGCGGTCAGCAAGCTGGCGTGGGTGCCGAGTCAGGTGTCACCGTACGTTGCCGCCGGCGGCGGGATGATGTATTACCTGTTCAAGCAGGACGGCGAGTTTGTCGATTACAAGACGTTCGACGTCTTTCGCACCTCGCTCAAGTCCAGCGATGTCTCCGCGATGGCGTTCGGTGCCGTCGGCACGACCTTCTCGCTCACGCCGCACGTCGCGATCAATGCGGAGATGCGCTATGAGCAGGCGCGTGGCGCGCTGAGCTCCGACTTCCGGGATTTCTCGCCGATCGATCTGTCCGGCGTTGGACTCACGGCCGGCTTTCTCTTTCGCTTCTAAGGACGACCCATGACCTTCACCAACCGAGCCGGCACGTTTCGCGCGGCGCGCAGGGCGGGATGCGGTGCGGCGATCGCATCGTTGCTGGGTGCTGGAGTGCTTTCGGCACAGACGGCGCTGGGAAACGCGGTCGACCCGCGCTTTCAGCCGTGGATGGGGTGCTGGGCACCGTCGGCGCAATCAACGGAGGCTGGAGTCGGCCAGACGCCGAAGCCCCCCTCTCTGGCCTGCGTCGTTCCCTCCACCACGATCGCCGGAAGCGTCGATCTGGTGGTATTCGATAGCGCGAACGTTGCCACGCGTTCGTCTGTCGCGCTGCCTGGCTCTCGCGTGGCCAAGTCCGTCGACGGCTGCACGGGAACCGAGACGGCCACGTGGATGCCCGATGACCGTCGCCTCCTCATGCACGCCGAACTGGCCTGTGGGCGCGGGGCCAAGCGACTGGAAACCGGCTTGATGACCATGTCGTCGTCGGGCGAGTGGATGCAGGTACAGCATTTGGACGTGGGCGGAAATGCCGCCACCTCGGTGATGACGCTCCGTTTCGTCGCAGATTCGCTCGGCGAATGGGCGCGCTTGGGGGCGAGTGCGGCGCCTTCCACTTCGTCGTTGCGCCTCGCCGTTGGCGCGCCGCTGCTCAACAGTGATGTGCTCGCGGTCGCAAAGCGGGCTCCAGCTGCCCTGACCGAAGCGTGGCTCACCGAAACCCGGCAGCAGTTCTCGTTCAATGGCAAGGAGCTGGTGCGACTGGCGGATGGCGGGATGCCCCCGAGAGTGATCGACCTCATGGTCGCCATCTCGAATCCCGAAACGTTCGCCGTGCGGACCCCAGGTGCCGATCGAAGCCGTCCCATGGCCAACGATGTTCTCACCGGCGGAATTGCCAGCGCTCGGTTGCGCGATGGCTGCCGACACCTCGACGACTTCTGCTACGGCCCCGGCGGAATGGGTGCGTGGGGACTTGGCTGGCAGTATGGGATGAGCCCTTTTGACGCGTACAGTCTGCGCTACGGATACGGAGGACTCTACAATCCGTATGGATTCGGCAACGGCTACTACCCTGGCAGCACCCCGGTTGTCATCGTCGATCGTCGTGCCACCGACCCCAGTATCCCCGCCATCGTGGGCCGGGCGGTGCGCGGCGGGGGATACACTCGGGCTTCGTCCGGTGGCTCGTCGTCGCCGGCACCGAGCGTGTTCGGTGGAAGCGGCTCGGCGGGGAGCAGCACCAGTGGGTCCAGTGGCTCAAGCGGAAGTGGCAGCGCGGGATCCGGTTCGAGCTCGAGCGGGGGGGGTGACACCGGTCGCACCGCGAAGCCTCGTGGTAGTGGAGGCCTCTGACGTTTTCTACCAGTGAGAGGCGGGCGATCGCGATGATTGCCCGCCTTTGTATTTAGTTGTCACCCGATTTGTCATCGAAGAGTTGACAGGCGGCGGCCGATTGGTTTATATCCCCGACCCGCTGAGACGGTTGAGCATCGTCGACTTCAGCAGCGCACTTCGGTGTGTCTGTCGGTGGGGCGTCTCGTACGCCGGCTTGTGCCGGTGTGTCGCGGCTACCGCTGGCCGAGGTCTCTCTGGCGAAGCCTAGCAGAGATCGGTGCGGAGTCCGACCCGTGCTGCCCCGATGAGACGTGCTGTATCAGGTCGGCCTGGCCTTGGGCGGTATCGTGCAGATCACGAAAGCGCTTCGGGCTCGTAAAAAAGCTAAGCCGGACGCCTTGACGAGAGCAGCACGGCGGTTTATTAATACGATCTGCCGCAGAGAACGCGGCAAAACAGCACAGAGTAACTGACGCAGCCGCAAGCGGTTGCGCTCACATAGCAGGGAAGTAGCACCGCTGTTTGACAATCGAAATTCGAGATCGATGGATGTGCGGGACGGTATCGATGACCTGCGGCTTCTTCAGGG
>CANHNQ010000165.1 GCA_947462095.1 Gemmatimonadota bacterium | reverse complement strand
GAGATCACCGTGCGCGAGGGACGCTATCATCAGGTGCGGCGCATGATGGCGGCCATCGGCCATCACGTGCACACGCTGCAGCGCGTGGCCCTCGGTCCGCTCGTGCTGGGCGACCTCGCCGAAGGCACCTGGCGTCTGCTCGACGCCGGTGAGATCGACGCCGTACGCACCGCGGCGCTTGGGTACAAAGCCGTCGCCAAAGCCGCCAAGGGCTAGGGCAACCGGCGCCCCTTATCGCGTAGCGCCGAGCACCTTGAAGCGGCGGCCGTCGTGCAGCGTACGCACGTTGCCGAAGCGGTCGGCGATCACCTGCTCGTACGGGAGCGTGCGATTGGCCACCAGCATCAGGCGTCCGCCGACCTTCAGGTGCGTGTGGGCGTCGGCGATGAACTGACGCGGGACCATCAAATCGGTGGCCTTCCCCTGATGAAAGGGCGGATTGGACACCACCACGTCGAACGGCTCACTCCCCACCGCGCCCCCCACGTCGCTCGCCCGCACCTCGGCATTGGCGAGGCCGGCCCGCGCGATCCCACGCGTCACGCAGCGCACCGCTTCGGCGTCGGCGTCCACCATCAGCACGCGGCCGGTGCCTGATAGCGAGGCCGCGGTGAGGCCGAGCGCCCCGGCGCCACACCCGAGATCGAGCACCGACTCGCCCGGGCGGATGTCCATCAGGTCGCCCAGAATTTGCGTGGCCTCGTCGAGGTGTTCCCACGAGAACACGCCGGGGCGCGAGAAGAGCGTGTGGTCGACGCCCTTGATGGTGACCGCGACCTCCCGGAACTGCTCGGGGTCGAGAAACGGCGACGTCCCCTCCGTGAGCGAGGCGGGGGCGATCTGCGTCTTGGTGGCGACCGCCATGCGATGACCGCTGTGCTGGGCGTCCAGACGTGCCATGCCGAAGATGGACTCCAGCAACCGCACCGCCGGCTTCACCCCTTCGTCGTTCGCGCCGGCAATGAAGCACTTGCCACCAATGCGGAGCGCATGAAACGCCTCCCAGATCAACTGCTGCAGCGCCAGCTTGTCGGTGGACACGCGTACCGTGACCACGTCGGCCGCGAGCGCCAGCGGAAAGGCGTGCGTGCCATGCGCGTGCACCACGTGCGACCCGGCGATCCCGTTCGCGGCCATCGTGCGCTCGGTGGCCTGCACCGACGGCAGCGAACGATCCGAGCACCACAGCACCGAGGCACCGCCCGCCACGGCGGCTGCGGCCGGTACTAGGCCGTTGCCACAATTCAGGTGCACCGACGTGCTCTTGCCCAGCGACGCCACCGCTTCGGCCAGCATCATCGACGCCGGGTCGACCGTGCCGTGTGAGAACACCCCCGGCTTGGTGGCCACCAGCACCCGCGAGCCTGCGATGGAGAGCGGGGCGTTCTGCCAGTAGGAATAGCGGTCGGGGGCGGGGGCAGCGGCGTCGGGGAGGGTCATGCGCGCATTCTAGCGCATGGGGAAAGGGGCGACGATGTGGCGGCGCGACGCGGGGAAGCGGCTCACCGACGACGGACGTAAATCCCGCCCACCTACCCCCCCAGCAACCACAAACTCGCCATCCCCATCGCGACCACCGTCACCGCGCCGAGCACCGAGACCGCCGGCCGGCGTGTCGCGGCCGGCGCCACGACGGTCGGTACACCAAGCCGGAGCTCGGCGGCCTGTACATCGCGCCGCAGCGAGGCCAGATCAGGGTCCCCGGCGGGGAGGATCCGCTCCGCGCGCTGCACGCACGTGCGTAGCTTCTCGAGGCAGGCGTGCGCGGCCTTTGGCGCGCGCTGATGAAGACCGTGCACTTCCGCGACCAGCGCGTCGGCCAGCGACATCAGCCCCGCGGCATCGTCCGGAATGGGCCAGCGGAGCACCGCGAACGACGTCCAGTGCTCAAAATCACCAGCGGGAAACTCATGGGCGATCGCTTGGACACGCTCGGCGAGCGCGACTCCAGCGGTCGAAAAATTGGGATTCAGCATGGGGCGTGATCACCAAAGAGCAAATACCGTCGGGCACGCAGCGGCATCGCCACATGTCCCGGTGCACAGTCATTGTCACTACACGCCGTCAAACAATCGTTATACGGCGGGCCCAACTATCACAAATACCGCCCACCTGAACAAAATACGTATCGAAGGCTCGTCGCGATAGGTTTTTGACGGGCGATGACAGCATGGAGACCGCGCATGCCCGCCGCGGCGCCTCAGTACCGGAACGCGTATTGCAGCTTGACCAGGATCTGGTTGGACCCGAACCCCCAGTTCCGCGGGTAGCGCAGCGTGGGATCGGCCTGCACGCCGGTGCCATAGGGCAGGCCGGTCTCGCCGTTGATGTCGTGGCGCAGGTTGTGGTTGTACACCACGAACAGGTCGCCAAGCGGCGAGAAGGTCCAGCGGATCCGAGTGTTGGCGCCGAAGGTATCGCTCTGGTTGTCGTACTGCGCGTAGCTGTTCAGCTGCAAGTTGGGCGACACATTCACCCGCACGCGCGTACCGAACAGGTCCTGCGTGAACGCGCCCTCGCGCAGCCGCCCGATGTTCCGGGTCGCGTTGACTTCCACGTTGATCAGCGACGACGGCTTCCACGCGGTGGTCAGCACGAGCTCGTCCAGCCGGCCCGTGTAGAAAGGCCCGAACCACCAGGT
Source organism: Gemmatimonadota bacterium (assembly GCA_947462095.1). Lineage (GTDB taxonomy): Bacteria > Gemmatimonadota > Gemmatimonadetes > Gemmatimonadales > Gemmatimonadaceae > Gemmatimonas. Next base: position 3,918 of record CANHNQ010000165.1, on the reverse strand, counting down.
CGCCTGGCCACTGAAGCGGCGCTTCGCGGCGAACCCGCCTTCCATACGATACCGGTTCCAGTGGTAGGTCCCGACCGGAATCGTCACGCCCGGTGCGATCGTGAACGGCGCCACCAGGCGTTCGCCGGTCGGATTGACGTTCAGCTCGAACCGGTCACCGCTCTCGAGTCGCCAGTTCACCGGCGCCATGAAGATGCGATAGCTCTCCCACTTCCCGTTCAGGTCGGTCACCACGCGCGGCTGGAATTCGTTCACCATCTGTCGCACGCGCAATCCGGCCACCCGCCCGCGCGGACGCGGCTGGTAATTGCTGGAAAACGTGATGATCTGCGCCGCCGTGCGCGGCACGAAACCGAGCGACGGATCGAAGCCGTCGCCGATGCGCTTGTACGTGGCGGAGATCTGCCAGAGGTCGTTGGGATAGTCGATCTTGGCACCCCATGCCGACTTCTCCCCCGTGAGGCCGGCGCGGTCGGTTTGCAGCCCCCACACGCCCATCAGCAGGTTCTTGTTACCGTGAAAGCGCGACGTCTGGTACGTGGCATCGATGCCGGCCATCCAGCTGTCGGCGCGTCCCGTGGGGTCGCCAACGGTGCCGATCATCCCCACGGTGGACTCGCGCCCGAGGTTCTGCTTGTAGCGCAGCACGCCCAGCGTGTTGGCCGTTACCGCTGCCCCGTCGATCTCGCCGGTACGCAGCGCGATGGCCCCCACGTTGGCGCCGCTGGCGCGTCCAGTGACTTTCACCCCACCGCGAATCGGCACCTCAGCACCGCTGAGCAAACCGATGCGCCGGCTGAAAAACGGGCGTACGTCATCACCAAGACTGAGCCCGAAATCGAAGATGTCGGCGCCCTGCAGGAAGAAGGTGCGCTTCTCCGGAAACACAATCGGGAAGCGCGTGAGATTCGTGCGCCGCGTATCGACTTCGGTTTCCGCAAAGTCCGTGTTCACCGTCAGCGCCGCCAACGTGCTCGCGCCCAGCGTCTGCGTGACATCGAGACTCATGTCACGGGCATCGCGACGCAGCGCCCCGGTCGCCGGCACGCCGGAACTCCCCATGAGCGAGGGACGCACACTGAGCCCCAGCCCAAGCGCGAACGCCGGCAGGTCGGTGAGGCGTCCGGCCCGAAACGTCTGCGTGATCTTGAAGTCGCGCACCGGACTCGCCCAGCGGTCGTTCTCCAGCAACCGCTGCACGCGACGCTGCACGTTGAAGCCCCACGTGGTCAGCCCGCTCGCGAACTGCAAACTCCGAATGGGAATCGCGATCTCCGCCGACCACCCCGTTGCCGTACGCACCGTCGCAGCGTCCCACACCGCATCCCAATTCGCATTCTCCCCGTCGCCCGCAATCAACGCGTCGTAGCGCGCGCCGTTCGGATTCACCGCGAACACGTACCCCGAGCGCCCGTCGAGATAGGTGTCCAGCACGATCTTGACGTGATCCTCGTTCGCGAGCGAGTTGTCGCGCTCGCGTGCGAAGCTCACGATCCCCTCGGGATCCGGATCGTCGGCGCGCACCCCGATCACGATCCGGTCGGCATCGCGGAGCACGCGAACCACGGTGCGTCCCGCCGGCGCACGGCTGGCCACCGGTTCCATTTCCGTGAGCGCCCCGATCGAGTCGGCGGCCACCCACATCGCTTCATCCATGCGCCCATCGAGGCGGAATCCACTCGTGAGCGGTGCAGACCGCAGCACCGGCGTCGCCTGGGCCTCGAGCGATCCCGCCGCGAGCAGCCCCGCGGCCCCCACGACCACGAGCGTACCGACCAGGGAGAAGCGGATATGCATGCGCGAGGGAGCCGGTAGGAAGTCTACAAGGAGGCCGGCTTCCCGCCTGTGCGCAGAAACTCGGCGAACTCCGCGGGAAGCCCCGCCTCGATCACACCGCGCGCGGCCGCCTCCACATCGTACGCAATACGCACGAACTCCACACGGCGTTCGGCCTCGCTGAGTTCGAGTCGCACATAGCCGGCACGCCAATCCCCGTCCTTCGGTCGTCCCACGCTGCCGGTGTTGATGAAGTGCATCCCATCCACCACCCGATGCCACGGCTTGTGGGTGTGACCGAACGCGATGGCATCGCCAGCCTTGAGTCCCACCATGGCCGCCATCTTGACGCAGAACGCGTCGCTCCGGTCGGCGGTCCAGTACACCGTATTGAGCGTCGGCGTCCCGTGCACCAGCACCAGCCGCGGCCCACTGGCGTGACCACCGAGCGGGCGCACATCGAGCGAGAACGGCAATCCCGCGAGAAAACGCACCGTCTCGGGCGACACGGCACCGATCGTGTAGCGGTAGCTGATGTGCGCCAGTTCCTCCTGCCGCGGCGTGTCGCTCTGGCATCCGCAATGCTTGTACGCGGTCGCCACCGTGGAGTCATAGTTGCCGGCGATGCCAACGATGCCACGCGCGCGAAGTCGCGCCACGACCTCGTTGGGGAATGCGGAATAGCCCACCAGATCACCGGCGTGGTAGATCGCATCCACGTCGCCACGCGCATCGATGTCCGCCAGCACCGCATCGAGCGCGTGGAGATTGGCGTGAATGTCCGATATCAGGGCATAGCGCATCAGGACCGTGCCTCCGCATAGTAGCGTCGCCGCGCCCACAGCGAGGCATACACGAGCCCGACCAGCGCGGGCACTTCGATGAGCGGACCGATCACCGCCGCCAACGCCTCGCCCGACGCAATGCCGAACGTGGCCACCGCCACGGCAATCGCCAGTTCGAAGTTGTTCCCCGCCGCCGTGAATGACAGCGAGGCCGTGGTTTCGTAGTCGAAGCCCAGCTGGCGCGAAAGCCAGAACGCGAGGCCGAACATCACGCCGAAGTACACCAGCATCGGAATCGCAATGCGCACCACATCGAGCGGCAGCGACACGATGCGATTGCCCTGCATCGCGAACATCAGCACGATGGTGTACAACAGGCCGAGCAGCGCCGTTGGCCCGAACTTCGGCATGAACACCGTGTCGTACCAGTCGCGGCCCTTCCGCGCCACGAGCGTCGTGCGCGTGAGATAGCCGGCCACCAGTGGCACGCCGAGGAAGATCGCGACACTCGTGGCGATCTGGCCCATCGACACATTCAGTGCCGTGGTATCAGCACCGAACCACCCCGGCACTACGGTGAGGAAGAGCCAGCCGAGCACGGAGTAGGTGAGAATCTGGAACACCGAGTTGAGTGCGACGAGCACGGCGGCCAGTTCACCCGATCCACACGCGAGCGAGTTCCAGATCAACACCATCGCGATGCAGCGGGCGAGCCCAATGAGCACGAGTCCGTTGCGATACGCCGGCAGATCGGGCAGAAAGATCCACGCCAGTGCCAGCATGAGGAGCGGGCCGATCACCCAATTCAGCAGCAGCGAGGTGCCGAGCAGCTTTGTGTCACCGAGATGCGCGCCGATGGTTTCGTATTTCACCTTGGCCAGCACCGGGTACATCATCCACAACAGGCCGACCGCGATCGGGACCGACACACCCGCCACCTTGACGCGATCGAGCAACGCACCGAGGTCGGGATACACGCGCCCCAACACCAGTCCGATCGCCATCGCCGCGAAGATCCAGAGCGGGAGGAAGCGATCGAGCGTGGAGAGGCGCGTGAGGACCGACGCGTCGGAGGTGGGCAGGGGGGCGGCGGCCGCCGGTGTTCTCGAAGACGGCGGCATCAGCACGGCACCTGCGCGCGCTCGCGCACGCGCACCACGGCGGTGGCGCGTTCGGCATCGAGCGACGGCACTCCCGTGAAGCACCCGCGTACGCACGCAATCAAGTTGCGATGCACCGCATTGGACGGCTCGGCCAGTCGATAGTGCGCGAACTTCCAGTCGCGCGTGGCCTCCACCAGCCGCATCCGGCGCAGGTACGCGAGGTGCCGCGACACCGTCGGCTGGGCGAGTCCAAG
>CANHNQ010000164.1 GCA_947462095.1 Gemmatimonadota bacterium | reverse complement strand
CCGGCACCGGCGTTGCAGCCGCCCTGCTTGCACGGGTTGAAGATCGGCACGCCGTTCACCGCGATCCCGATCGGCCCGTCCACGGCGGCCGTTTTCGTGGCCGCCACCTGCGGCGTGAGCGGAATCCGCCACGCGTTCGTGCCGGTGAAGTTCTGCGGCAGCGGCACCTGCTGATTGGTGGCGGTGATGCCGTTCATCATGGCGTGCTTCGATTGAATGCCGGTGGTGCTGATAGCCGCGTACGTGGAGTCGCACGCCACCGACAGCGCATTGGCGGTCGCGAACGGCGTGAGCGACTGCTTCACGTAGCCGCAGTTGATCATCGCGGCGGTGCGCGTGACCGACACGTTCAACGTGGCCGTCTTGAGCGTGATCGACGCCATGGCCGCGGTCAGCGCGGCGCCGGTCACCTGGTTGGCGGCGAGCCCCGTGAGCGTGGGACGCTGTGACAGCGCGTACAGCGTGAACGTGTACGTCTTGAGCCCCGGCCCCTGCGAACATGGTGCCGCGTACGACAGGCCACCGCCGTCGTCGGCAAAGCCCACCGTCCCCTGCCCGTTCGTGCCGGCCGCGATGCTGCTGTCGGTCACCGGCAGGTTGTACAACAGCCAGTTGTACTTGGTCGCGCCCTGCGTCGGGATCGTGGTCATCAGCATGACCAGCGACACCGTGCCGGTGGGCAGTCCGCGCCAGGTCAGTGGCGGCGAGGTCGAGGTCCCATCGCACGTGTACGTGGTCGGTAGGGAGCCGTCGGGCGCCGCGGCACTGCTGGTGAGGGTGAACGTGGCCGGCGTGACCGGTGGGGTGATGGGCGGGGTCGTGACCGCGGCATCGCCGCCTCCGCCCCCACAGGCCACCACCCACCACGTGGCGGGCAGTGCGACCAGCGATCGCCAGCGACGTCCGGAAAGCATGGGAAGGGGCATCATCGGAAATCCGTCAGGGGTTCGAGCGCGAAGACAGCGCGCGCGGCCGGTCGGCGGCGCAGCGAAAGCCGGTGTTCTGGAGACTGGTGTTGGCCGAGGAATGCATGCGCGCCGCGACCTCGTAGCCGGCGCAGTAGGTGGGATGACAGAGGAACGACCCGCCGCGCACGATGCGCTCGTCGATGACACGCCCGTAGCGGCCGCTCCCGTCCGGCATCATGGCCTCCTCGAAGCGGTCGGCGGTCCACTCCCACACGTTCCCCGACATGTCCGAAAGCCCGTAGCCGTTGGCGGGGTACGACCCCACGGGCGCCGTCGTGACATCGCGATCGTGCGCGGCGTGTTGCAGCGGAAACTCGCCCTCCCACACGTTGGCCCGCGCTGGCGACACGGGCTCGTCGCCCCACGCAAAGCGCTTGGCCGTCAGCCCGCCGCGCGCCGCCACTTCCCACTCGACGTCGGTCGGGAGGCGCTTCCCCGCCCAGGCGCAGTACGCGGTCGCATCGGCGTGAGACACCTGCACCACCGGATGCGCGGCGCGGTCGGTGATGCCGCTGGCCGGTCCCGCGGGGTGCCGCCAGTCGGCCCCCGGCGTCCACTGCCACCAGGCCCGCTCGTCGTTGAGCGGAACGGGAGACGCCGGCGACACGAACACCAGCGCGCCCGGGGTGAGCGCCTCGTCGGGTGGACGCGGCGTACCCGGCGGCAGTTCGCGGGACAGTGTGGCCCAATCCACCGGCTGCTCGGCCGTGGTCCGATACGCGGTGGCGTGCACGAAGCGCGCGAAGTCGGCGTTGGTGACCTCGGTTCGATCGATCTGGAATCCGCGCACCGACACGATCTCGCGGGGGCGCGCGTTCGCGGCTTCGCCCGCGTCGGCACCGACGGTATAGCGCCCGTCGGCGATCACCACCATGCCGGGTGTGGCCATCGCGGGCGTCGGCGAGCTGCAGGCGCTCATGATGACACTCTGGCTTGCCAGCCCGACCACCAGCACGCCGACGTGGCGCACCGCCATGCTCACGGGCGCCGCGTGGGCATCTGCGCGCCTTGCTGGGTGAGGTAGGCGCTCAGGAGACCGTCCAACTCGGCCGTCTTCGCCGGATTGGCGCGGGAGAGATCGGTACGCTCTCCCAAGTCGGTCGACAGATCGAAGAGTCGCAGCGCGCCGTCAGTGTATGCACGAATGAGCTTGAAGTTGCCCGCGTAAATTGTCGACGCCGGACCAATGGGGTCGAAATCGTAGTGCGGGAAATGCACGACGAACTCACTGCGCGGGCGCGTCACGATCCCCGTGCCGTTGCCCTGCAGCACCGTTTTCAGACTGCCGCCCTCGAGCCCGGTTACCCCCGACACCGGCTTCCCCACGAGGTCGAGAATGGTCGGCAGCAGATCAACACCGGTGGCACGCACCGTGGTCGACGATCCGCGCGGGATTCCCGGTCCGGCCACCAGCAACGGGACGCGGACACCGCCCTCCCACACCGTGCCCTTGCCGAGCGACAGTGGCAGGTCGGCGGTATTGCCCTGCGGTCCGTGATCAGACCACAGAAAAATGTACGTGTTGTCGGTGACACCGAGCGAATCGAGGCGGGCCCACAGCAGCGCCAGGGTGTTGTCGAATTCCAGCGTGGTTGCCGCGAAGCCGACCGCCGCATCGCTCTGCCCGGGCATCTGCGCCTTCGCCGCGGCCCACGTCTCCGGCTTCACATCGAGCGCCTCCTTGCCGGCATACTGCGAGAGTTGCACGAAGAACGGGCGCTTGGCACCGACCTGCTGGGTAATGAACGTCATCGCACGGGCGACCGTCGCGTACGACTGCGCGGGATTCGGGTGCGCCACATTGTCCGGCCCACCGTTCGCGGTCGGCCCGTCCGATACATCGAAGCCGTGCAATGACGGATCGGCGCGTCCGACATGCCATTTGCCGAAGTGCGCTGTGGCATAGCCCGCGCTCTTCAGCAAGCTCGCGACCGTGGGCAACGTGGTTGGCAGCTGCTCCACCGCGACGGGCGTGATCAACGGAGCGTTCGGGCTGCCCTGCTCAGCCGCTTCGCCCACGAAGGTCATCTTGAGCTGCGCCGGACTGCGTCCCGAGAAGAACGCCGCGCGTGACGGTGTGCAGCGCGGCGACGGTGCGTAGAACTGCGAGAATCGCATGCCATTGGCGGCCAGCCGCGCGATGGCCGGTGTGGTGAGGAAGCGATGACGTGAGGTGGCGACCGCCGCATCGAGTTGCACCGACGTGCCCGACCACCCGAGCGCCTCCGCGAGGATCACGATGACGTTGGGGGACGCGGTCGGCGTTTCCGGGGGACGCGCAGGTGGACTGACGGCGGTTGTAATGGTGCTGTCACCAGCGCACGCGATCACGCTGGTGATCAGCGCAACCGCGGCGAGCACGGCGCCGCACCGATCACGAAAAGACGGATTCTGTCGCATGGCTTTTCGACGATGCGCGCGGCGCGACGTTAACACGAGCCGCTTCGCGGCGTCGAACACGACATGTCATTCTTTCCACGCGCGTTCGGTCTTGGTGTGATCACCGTCGCCCTCTGCCATTGCAGTAGCACCGGTTCCGCCGATAGCGCTGGCCCGACGGTGCCGGTCACGCCTCCCGACACCAGCCCGTCGGCCCCGGTCATCCCACCGCCCAGCGGTGAGTTTCAGACCGCCGTTCCCCCCATCGACCTCAACGTGATCCTCGCCCGCCCCACGGCCACGGGAATCACCATGAGCATCATGTCAGGCACCGCGCGCGATGTCCGCGTGACCTGGAGCCCGGGCAACGGGGATCTCACCCGACGGGTGGCCGCCGGCATCCCGCTGCATCTGCCGATCACCGGACTTTCCCCGAATCAGAGCTACCGATATCGCGTGGCCGCCGGCTCCTCGGTGGTGGACGGCGTCATGCGGACGGCCCGCTCGCGCGGGCAACCGTTCCGGTTCGTGATGCAGGCCGACTCGCACCTCGACGCCGGCAGCAGCCTCCCGATCTACACCGCCGCGCTCGGCAACATGGTCGCCGACAGCGCCGACTTTCTGATCGATCTGGGCGACACGTTCATGACCGACAAGTACGCGGTGTATCAGAACGCGCTCGCGCAATTCTACGCGCAGCGTCATTACCTCGGGCTGGTGGGGCGTACTACACCGCTGTTCATGGTGCAGGGCAACCACGACGGCGAACAGGGATGGCAGAGCGTACTCGCCCCGTGGTCGGCCGCGCAGCGCCTGCGCTATTTCCCAGGCATCGGCGCCGGGGACAACTATTCGGGGCTCCCGGGCGCTCCGAATGCGTATGCGTTCGCGTGGGGGGATGCCACGTTCATCATGCTCGACCCGTTTGCGGCCACGATCACCAAACCCGGCAGCACGGGGTGGGACTGGACGCTTGGCAAGGCGCAGTATGACTGGCTGGCGGCCACGCTCGCGCAGAGCGCCACCCCGTTCACGTTCGTGTTCCTCCACCATCTGGTGGGCGGGATCGGCGGGGCAGAAGCGCGCGGCGGCGCCGAGGCGTCGGTGCTGTACGAATGGGGCGGGAGCAACGCCGATGGTACCGCCGGCTTTGCCGCGCGCCGGGCCGGCTGGTTGCGGCCCATTCACGACCTGCTGCGGCAGTACGGCGTGACCGCGGTGTTTCACGGGCACGATCACCTGTACGTGCACCAGGTACGCGACGGCATGACCTATCAGGAGGTGCCGCAGCCCTCGTTCGCCCGCGAGAACGCCACGACCAGCGCCGCCGACTACGGCTACCGTTCCGGCACCCTGCTGGGCAGCTCCGGGCACGTCCGCGTGAGCGTGAACGGCACCCAGGCGGTGGTGGAGTACGTGCGGGCGCGCGCGTCAGCGGGGAACGGAGACGTGATCCATCGATACACACTAGCGCCATTACCGCGGCAGTAAGCGCAAAATTCGCGTTCGTTCGGGCGTGACGCAGAGCGCGCGGAAGGGAACGGGCGCCGCGTTACGACGCCCCTTGCGCATTCGCCGTAAGGGGAGGGAGCCGAACCGGGCCGACCGGCTGCTGGCGGGTCAGGATCACCCAAGCGGCACCCAGACCGGCCTCGAAGTAGTACAGCAGCCGCAGCGGCGCCACACCGACGGCGAAGAAGAAACCACGGCGCGAGCCGAACCATGACAACAGCGGCGCGTTCCCCAGCAGCACGGCGACCACGCAAAATACGGAGAGATACGCCAACGCATTGTTCGCGAACACGAGCGCGCCCAGTGTGGCCGCGACCGCCACGGCCGTGAACACCGTATATAACTTCTCCCGCACGCGGAGATTGAGCGGTCCGCGCTGCATCGCTCCGCCGCGATGCAGAATCAGATGCATCCAGGGAATGGCGCGCTCGCGCAAATCGGTGCGCACCATATTGCTGAAGCTCCAGCGCTTGAGATGCTTGCCCTGAAGGTCGGGGTCGAGCAGGATGCGGGCGCCGGCCTCGCGCAGGCGGTAGCCCAACTCGATGTCTTCGATCTGCGGACGCGGATAGCGCACGGCGTCGAACCCGCCGACGGCCAGAAACGTGTCGCGCCGCACCGCGCCGCAGCCTGCCCAGAACGTGTCGGCGTCGCCCGGGTGCAGCGTATGCACGTAGCGATGCAGCAGGTTGCGATACTGCGAGATGAAATCCGTTGCCGCCGGCGCGTCATCGTAGGCACCGAACGCGGCCCCGAGGGTCGGATCGGCCGTGAAGTGCGCGGCGAAGCCACGGAGCGTGCTCGGCGCCACCACGACATCGGCGTCGATGAACACCAGCACCGTGCCCCTGGCCGCGCGCGCTCCCATGTTGCGGGCGTGCGCGGGGCCTCGCGGACCGTCGGCCACGCGCAGCACCTGATCCGCCACCCCGCGCGCCACGTCGGCGGTGTCGTCGGGACTGCCGTCGTCCACGAGGATCAGTTCCCACGACGCCCGCGGCAGATCGCTGGCCTGCAGCCCCCGCAAGGTCTGCCGCAGGTAGGCGGCACAGCGATAGGCCGGGACCACCACCGACAGAAACGGCACGACCGCGGTCACGAGCGCACTCGCCACACCGCGGAGTTACCACGGTGAACAGGACCGAAGACGTTGTCGACACACCACACGTCGTGCCCCTGCCACCGCGACACTTCGCACCGATGCGAGCCGGGAAATCCGGCACCGCCTTTGACGACAATCCGTTGGGGGACGACAGGCATGCGACACGTCAGTAGCGAGGGGCTGGCAAACGAACGGTCCGGCGAAACTTGGCGGACTCCCGCTCACAATAACAGCCACGACATGTCACTAACCCTATCGTCGCGGCGCGCCCCCACGCGGCGAGGTCACGGCGCGCTTTTTTCCGAAGTACAGCACGTTCGGCGCTTCCGACCGCCCCGCGGCGATATCCACCTGACCGTCCAAGTCCACGTCGCCAATGGCGAAGCCGTACACCGTGCCCTTGCTGTCTCCGAACCGTACCCGGGCGACGGTGGCACCCGTACGGATGTACGCCACCGACTCCGCCTCCACATACCCAACCACGATATCCGGAAGGCCATCCGCATTGAGATCGCCGACGGCCAGCGCGTACGGCGCCGTTTGCTCCCGCCCAAAGGACGTCCCCGGTGCAAAGCCGCCATCCCGGGTACCGGCATAGAGTGAGAGGCCGTTCGCTTCGTCGATGGCAACGAGAT
>CANHNQ010000163.1 GCA_947462095.1 Gemmatimonadota bacterium | reverse complement strand
GTCGGTGCCCACGTACATCGTGTTCGCGTCATGCGGCGACTCTTCGATCACCACGATCGTGGCGTACACTTCGCCGCCGGCACCTTCGGTGGTGATCGGACCGCCGCCCCAGCCTTGACGCGTCTTGTCGTTGCGCGTGAGATCGCCCGAGATCGGCGTCCAGCTCTGTCCGCGCGTGGTCGTCTTGAACAGCACGTTGCCGCCGTGGTACACGACCTTGTCGTCGTGCATCGACACTTCGATCGGCGCCGTCCAGTTGAAGCGGTACTTCGTCTTGTCGGTGGGCTCGGTGAGGTTCATCTCGGGCCACGGCATGATGGTGCGCATCAGGCCGTTGGTCGCGTCCATCTCGTCGATCAGCCCCTGATAGCAGCCGCCATAGATGTACCGCGGATTCTTCGCACTCACGCCCATGTTGGCGCTTTCGCAGCCGGGGCCCTCGTTCCACTCGCGGATGCCGATACTGCCACCGTCACTCTTCGACTGGATGATCACCGAACTGTTGTCCTGCTGGCCGCCGTACAGCTTGTACGGGAAGCCATCGTCGACGGCCACGTGGTAGAACTGCGAGGTGGGCTGATTGTCCTGCGTGCTCCAGCTCTTGCCACCGTCCAGCGAGATCGACGCGCCGCCGTCGTTGGCGTTGATCAGATAGTTCGGGTTGGTCGGGTTGATCCACAGCTGGTGATTGTCACCATGCGTGGCCGACACACTCGCAAAGGTGCGGCCGCCGTCGATCGACTTCATTACGGGCGCGTTCATCACCCACACCACGTCGGCGTTCTTCGGATCGGCCGTGATGTTCATGTAGTACCACGAGCGCGTCTGGATCAGACGGTCGCCCGACTGCTGACGCCAGCTCTTGCCGGCATCATCGCTGCGGAACAGGCCCCCGTTCTCCGCTTCGACAATCGCGTACACGCGATCGGGATTGGCGGGCGACACGGACACGCCGATCTTGCCCACCAGCTTCGGCAGCCCTTCCTGACTGCGCTTCCAGGTATCGCCGCCGTCCACCGACTTCCAGATGCCGCTGCCGGCGCCACCGCTACGCACCATCCACGGCGTGCGCTGATGATCCCACATGGCCGCGTACAGAATGCGCGGGTTCGTGGCGTCCATCGACAGGTCGCTCGCGCCGCTGAACGCGTTCTCCCCCTTCAGCAGCTGCGTCCACGTCTTGCCGCCGTCGGTGGTGCGGTAAATGCCGCGGTCACTCGTGCCCTTCCAGCGATCACCCTGCACCGCCACGTACACCACGTCGGGGTTGCTCGGGTGCACGCGCACGGCCGAGATCTGCCGCGAGGTCGCGAGCCCGATGTGCGTCCAGGTGCGCCCCTGATCGGTGCTCTTGTACATGCCGTCGCCGTACGTGGACGACTGGCCGCGGATCGCATGCTCACCCATGCCCACGTAGATCACGTTCTCATCGCTGGGCGCCACGGCAATGGCACCGACCGACCCCGTCTTGAAGAAGCCGTCGGAGATGTTGCGCCAGTTGTTGCCGGCGTCGTCGGTGCGCCACAGACCACCACCGGTATAACCGGCAAAGTAGACCAACGGCTGCGACGGCACGCCTACGGCGGCCACCGACCGGCCGCCGCGGAACGGGCCGATGTTGCGCCACGAGAGCGCCGTGAAGGTGGTCGAGTCGAGCGCCGGGAGGCCGGCAGCGGCCGCTCGCGGGGCCTGAGCATCCGCGACCGATGGCGCCACCACGGTCTGGATCAGGACGCCGCAGGCGAGCGGCGTGAGAAGGGCAGAAAAACGCATCGGAGTACGCTTGGCAGGGGTGGATGAGGGACCACAAAAAGCTAGCACCTGGCGATACTCCCCGGAGCATGCTCGCCACCCGCTTCCGGCGCACGGCCTGACCGACTGGCGGGACTGTCGCGCGCTCAGTCGGGATACGGCGGGGAGCTGATCACGCAGAGAGTCAGAGTGCGCAGAGATCGCAGAGCCGCATGCGAACCGGTTTGCGCCGTGTACCGCTCTCAATTTTGATGTTGTTCCCTGCGACCCCTGCGCTCTCTGCGCCTCCGCGTGATCAGGTCAGCAATGCCTCGGCCAACGCCGGCACGCGCTACATTCCGCGCCATGGCGTTTCAGGACTCCTTTTCGTCCCGATTCAAGCAGCGGTTGGCCAAGGTCCACTGGTCGACGCTGCTCATGATCGGCCTCGGCATCTGGGCCCTCCCACGCCTCCTGCCGCATGTGGGCGCGCTCGTGAATGTCACCGCGCGCGATCGCAGCACGCCCGCATTCACGGTGCGCACGCTGGCCGAGTCCACCATCACGTCGCAGTCACTGCGCGGGCGCGTGGTGCTCGTGAACGTGTGGGCCACGTGGTGTTTGCCCTGCCGCGCAGAGATGCCGCTGCTCGAGGCCACCTGGAACCGCCACCAGGCCGCCGGACTCGTGGTGCTCGGGGCGTCGGTCGACACGGGCGACCCGCACACGGTGCGTGATTTCATCAGCGAGCGCGGCATCAGCTATCCCGTTGCCATCGTGGGCCCTGACGTGATCAGCGAGCTGGGTGGCGTGCGCGGCTATCCCACGTCGATCCTGATCGGGCGCGACGGCCGCGTGCGGCATCGCGTGATGGGGCCGATCGGTCCGCTGTCGCTGGAGCCGGCGATCAGAAGAGCATTGGCGGAGTGACTCACGACCCCAAACTTCAACTTACAACTCAAGACTCACGTGAGTGGTGGGTTATGAGTCCAAGTTCCGGGTCGTGAGTTAAATGGTACGCGGCGCCCCCTACCGGTACCCCTGCGCCTGCAGCTCGAACAGCTCCGCATACCGCCCCTTCCGCGCCAGCAGCTCCTCGTGCGTACCCATCGAGTCCACCGCGCCGTCGTTCAGCACGAGAATGCGATCGGCCATGCGCACACTCGAGAAACGGTGCGAAATCAGCATACTCGTGCGCCCCGCGCTCAACGCCTTGAAGCGCTGGAACACCTCGAACTCCGCCCGCGCATCCAGCGCGGCGGTGGGTTCATCGAGCACCAGTAGCTGTGCGTCGCGCATGTACGCCCGGGCGATCGCCAACTTCTGCCACTCGCCGCCGGACAGCTCCACGCCCGTGGAGAAGCGTTTGCCGATGGGCTGATCGTACGTGGCCGGCAGCCGCGCAATCATCTCCGCCGCTAGGCTCTGCTCGGCCGACTGCACAATGCGCGCGCTGTCGCCGCGTGCATCGATCCGCCCCACCGCGATATTCTCGCCGGCGGTGAGACTGTAGCGCACGAAGTCCTGAAAGATCACGCCCACGTTCGCGCGCAGCGCGGCGAGGTCGTACTCACGCAGGTCGCGGCCGTCCAGCAGAATGCGTCCTTCGGTGGGTTCGTACAGGCGCGCCAGCAGTTTCACGATCGTGGTCTTGCCCGCTCCGTTCTCACCCACCAGCGCCAGCGTTTCGCCGGCGTGCAGGGTGAACGACAAGTGGCGTACGGCCCATCGCTCGGTGCCGGGATACTGGAAGCCCACGTCTTCAAATTCGAAACCGATCGCAAGCGGCGTCGGAAACGTGCGCGCCTGCTCCGGCGAGTGAATGCGCGAGGCGATGGTAAAGAACGAGAACAGATCGTCGAGATACAACGCTTGACTGGCGGTGCTCGAGAACCCGACCAACAGATTGGCCAGCAGGTCGCCCAGCCGACGGAATGAGCCGGCCAGGAACGTCAGATCGCCGATGCTGAACTGCCCGGTGAGCGTACGCCACGCGATGTACCCGTAGGCGGTGTAATAGCCGGCCGTGCCGATTGCGGTGAGCAGGCCCATCGTGCTCTCGCGTTTGATCGCCAGCGCGCGATTGGCGCGGTACATGTCGAGCGAGATGTCGCGGAACCGGTCGATCAGAAAGCGGTTCAATCCGAAGATCTTCACTTCCTTCGCGGTCTCCACGCTCGCCCCCGTCTGCCGGAGGTACTCCAACAGCCGGCGCTGCTGCGTGCGCGACCATTGCAGCGCGTACTCCAGCGCGTTGAAGTGCGCCTCGCCCACGAATGCCGGCACGAGTGCCACGAGCAGCAGCGCCATCAGCCACGGCGCATACACCACGAGTCCGGCCGCAAAGCTGATGATCGTGATCAGCGTCTGCACCTGCCCGAACACCTGCCCCATCACGCCCAGCCCCTGAAACGTCTGCGTGCGGGCACGCTCGAGGCGGTCTTGCACCTCGCTGTCCTCGAACTGTTGGAGATCGAGGGTGGCCGCGTGTTCCATGAGGCGGGTGGTGGTGCTGATCGAGAACTGCAGCCCCAGCATGCGGTCCACCAGCGACCCCGCGCGCGACAGCGCATCGGCCGCGATCGCCAACACGAACTCGAACAGGATGAGCTGCAGCGTGCGCTCCAGCAAACCACTGGCCACCCACGCACTCCATGTGTCGGGGTGCCCCGGCAGCGCCGCCGTGCGGATCACTTCGTCGATGATCAGCTTGCCCACGTACAGCGTGCTCACCGGCAGCAGCGAGCGGATGAGCCGGATGCTGATGGTAGCCATCGTGAGCGGCGCGCTGGTGCCCCACACGAGCAGGAACAGCGGACCGACGTGCCGGAGCGCGCCGAGCCGTTCGCGGAACGACTTGATCGGTGGTGGAGACTGTCGCGGTCGGGCCATCCGGTGAATCTGGATACGCACCCACCCGCCGGCCATCATGGCCCGTCGATATTTTTCGGCATGCGCTCTCTCACGTCGTCTCGACTCTCTCCGAATCGCCGCGCGGTACGACTCGGTGCCCTTGCTGCGCTCGCCGCGCTGGAACCGCTTTCCGCATGTGGCACGGGCCACGGGGAGCGTACGATCGCCGGCACACGCCCCTCCACGGCGCGCGTCCCGATACAGCTCGACGGGCACTTCGACGATTGGACGGGCGTGCCCGTGTGGTCAGAGGCACGCGCGTCGTCGGGACCGCTGCTGGCAGCGTGGGCCACCGATGACGCGCAGTGGTGGTACGTGTCATTCTCGGTACGCGACAGTGTGAGCCACTCCGCGATGCCGGGAACGTTGCATCTCCTCATCGACGCCGACGACAGCACACAGACCGGCGGCACGGTATTCGACGATGCGGTCGGACTTGCCGGTGTCGATGTGGCGCTCGACCTGTCGCGTTCCGACAAGACACAGGGCAATGGCGTGGGCGCCGGTGCCGCCTTGCGGACGGTGAGTCGTACCGGGCTCGGCGCCTACCGCAGTGCGTACGATCTGGATGTCGTCGCGCTCCCGACCTGGAGCGACACCCGCTTCGAACTCCGGATCGCCCGCGGCGGCGCGCTCGATGGCTTCGGTCGATTCGAGCGCGCCGTTCGTGCCCGACTGGTCTTTGAATCCACCGGTGGTGCCGTCACGGCGCTCCCTGCCGCGCGCTATGCGTTCGCCACGCCACTCGACACGCGAGCCCGATCACGTCTCGTGTCCGCGATCCCGTCGAAAGCCAATGGCTCGGTGCGCGTGGCACAGTGGAACGTCTCAGAAGGGTCGTTCCGGTCGCCCGGCAACCACGCCAAACTGTTGGCGGCGGTGCAACCCGACGTGATCCTGCTGGACGAAGCGTATGCGGAAACGTCAGACGCCACCCTTACCGAGTTCTTCGCGCGCGAAGAGCTGGCGGCGTTGGGGCGCTGGCGCTTCGTGTATTCGCGTACCGGCGGACGGCAGCACAGCGTGGTGGCCACGCGTGATCGCGACCTGCAACCGGCCGCGTCGATGGTGCGCGTGGAATATCCGGCCGGCGTGCTCGACAGCGTGCGGGCAACGGTACCGGGCCCCGTGCAGCAACTCTTTGACATCGAAGCGAGGGCGCAGCTCTCGAGCACCGGCGCGTGGATCACCATCGACGGCATCGAAACGTTGTTCGTACCGCTGGACTTACAGAGCGGCGGGTTCTTTCGCAACGCGCAGGATCAGCTGCGCGTGCTGCAGAGCCGCGCCATCCGCGCGGCAGTGCAGCGCGAGCGCTCCTCCCGCGCCACGCGAGGCGCACTGGTGATTGGCGGCGACTTCAACGCGATCGGATCGTACGAGTCGATTTATACGCTGCAACACGGGCTCGACCTCGACGACTCCGACTTGGCGCTCAGTGATGCATCGCGACTGGGCGAGCGTACGCTCGTGACATGGACCGACCCCACGGTTGGTCAGTTTCTCCCGGGGCGACTCGATCTCACGCTGTACTCCGACGCCGTATTCGCACGTACGGGTGGCTTCACCTTCAGCAGCGCCGATCTGACGCCCGCGTTCGCGGCCTCGCTCGGCCTGACGCCGGAGACCTCGGAACATGCGGCGGATCACCTGATCGTCGTGACCGACCTGCGCCGCCGGCGATAACTGCCGCGATGCCCACCGCGATCGCCGGCGTCTCTGTCGCGACCCGTTAGCTTTCATAAGGCCCGGGACGCGCCCGGGCAGAACCACGCAGATCGGATGAGGCGGGTATGTCGCGGGCGTTTCTCAGAGATGATGCGGAAGGCGAGATGCCGCGCCGCAATTACCACCTGCCGGAGCGCAGCGACGCGGGCTACGATCGGGCCTGCGCACGGGCGCTGCTCGAGGCAGCGCGCGTGAACGAAACGCAACTCGCCGAGCGCGCCACCGGCTATTACTGGGGCGAACCGCTGCTCAAGCCGTTTGTGGAAG
>CANHNQ010000162.1 GCA_947462095.1 Gemmatimonadota bacterium | reverse complement strand
CCGCATCGCGGAGCCGCCGCTCCGCCGCTTCGACCGCCGCGCTCACGCGCGTGACCGAGAGCAGAATCCCGGGCCCCAAGAGCAACGTGAGCAGCAGCAACACGACCTGCATGTTCTGCGGCACACGCCCGAAGGCGGCGCGCCAGAGTAACAGCTGCACCAGCCCCATGGTAATCGCCACACCACTCGCGGTGATGTCGAGCGTCGTGCGCATCACCGCCACGACCGGCGGCTGGTACTCGACCGGTAACGCGAGAAACCGCGCCTTGTCGGGGAAGTTGAAGAGCGACGGGTTCCGTGGGAGATACGCGGCAATCCCGGCGACCAACCCGGTGGTCGCTACGGACACCATCGGCAACGCGAACCAGGACCACCACGATGTGGCGCTGGTGGCCGTGACCACGCCGTTGAAATCCAGGTGCGTGGGAACGCGTGGGGGCAGCGAGGGATAAACGCCAACGGCGAACAGGACGTGGATGCACACGAACAGCCACGGAAGGAGGCGCATTGGCACGAGCGCTACATGACCGGTGACAGCGCCACTTCCGTGAAGGCCGAGCGGTGGCGCCAGAGCACGAACAACGATCCGATGGAGAGGACGATGTTCACCCATCCCCAGATGGCGAGCGGAGATTGAGTGGCCACCAACGCCCCACCGATCACGACAAACGAGATCAACCGCGCCGTCTCGAGGGGCCACGTCCACTTGGCGCGCTCGAAGATGCCGGCGACACCAACGAGAGAGACCACGACCAGGAACGCCATCGCGGCGGCCTCCTGCTTGGGGAGCATTGCGGCGTTGCGCAGCAACGCGACCGCTGCGCTGGTGGCGAGCACGAACTGCAGCACTCCATAGGCGGCCAGCGAACGCGGGACCGGTGGATCGAACTTCTCCACGCTGTGCACGGACACGGCCGACGGCATGATCGGTCCGCCCAGTTCCGCGGGACGCCATCCGGGCCGACCGAACACGAGTCGCACCCGGTCCGACCAGCGGCTGACCTGCTTCAGGTCCTGCCACAGGTAGCGGAACACCTGCAGGTTGGCCGCCACCGGGTTCCAGCTCTCGAGCGGCTTGGTCGTCCCGTACACCACCGGCTCCGCCTCATCCTCGACCTCGAAGGTGCCGAACCACTTGTCGAACACAATGAACACCCCGGCGTAGTTGCGATCCTGATACTTCGGATTCACGCCATGGTGCACGCGATGATGGCTCGGCGTGTTCATCACCCCCTCGATGGGCGCGCCCAGCTTGCCCACCGCACGGGTGTGGAGGATGAACTGGTAGATCAGGTTGATGCCGTAACACGCCACAAAGAGACGCCACGGCACGCCGATGAGCGCGAGCGGCAGATAGAAGATCCACGTGAACAGCTTGCCGATCGTGGCCTGACGGAGTGCCACCGAGAGGTTGTACTCCTCGCTCTGGTGGTGCACCACATGTCCGGCCCAGAGGAGGTTCACCTCGTGCGACATCCGGTGCGACCAGTAGTAGCAGAGGTCGACCAGGAAAAACGTGACGGCCCAGCTGAGCAGCGCCGGTGCATCCACGGCAAACCCGAGCACGCCTTCGCCACGCACCAACGCCGAACGATCCGGCCACGCGGGCATGAGCGGCAGCCACTGCTGCACTGACGCATGCGCGGCGAACCACACGTACACGCCAAGCGTTAACGCTTTATCGAAGATGCCGGCCAGCTGACTCAGCACGCCGCAGCTCACGTCGGCAATGGAGTCGTTGAGCCGAGCGAACTGCTGCCCGCGTCGGTGCGTCCAGACGAGCTCGATCGCCAGCGAGGCGAAGAACAGCGGAATGGACGCTTGAATGATGGTCATGACAGTGCGGGCGAGGGCCGGAGATCGGTGAAAGCTAGTGTCGCGGTCGCCACTCAGCGACGGCCACCGCCATCACTCCCACTGCGAATCCGAACGCAATCACCAGCGGGCCCATCGTTTCAAAGGCCCAGTAGAGCCCGCCCGACACCATGAGTAGCGCTGTCGCGCCCATCGTGGTGACCCACTGCTCGCGGATTGCCTGCCAGAGCAGCCACAGATTGATCGGCAGGTAGAGCGCCACGGCCGTGACCGTTCCGGGGCTGTAGTCGGCAAAGTACACGCCGGCCCCGACATGATAGACGACGTTGTGCAGTTGCGTGGTGAAGAAAAAGAGCAACGCAAATGCCGCGGTGGGTCTGCTGCGACGCACCGTGAACCCGAGGATGCTGAGCAGACCGAGCGCGGTCAGGATCGCGAAGACGTGCGGACCGGGGAGCGGATTGTTGGCGGGAAAATGCCGCCCACGCCACACGCGAAAGCCGCCGGCGCTCTCCTCGATTTGATGCGCGCAGTAGGCGATCGGTGCCAGCAACAGCGCCGTCTGGAGCGGCAGGTGGCGGGCGAGACGGGTGATGCGACTCATAGGGTGCGCACGAGAGGCCAAGGCGACGCGAGGAAAACACGGACAGTGAGCAGGGCGTATGCTGCAGCGCAGCGCTCGGCGGCGCTACCGTGCCGTTGATCGCTGTGCTGCCTCCCGCCAGCACGGCGCCCGCCCGTTAGCTTGGGGGGAATGCACACACTCGACCGCGCGTCCCCGTGGAAGTCGACGCTGGCCGCCACCGTGGCCTGTCTCATTTTCGGCGCCTCGACGGTCGCGACGCGCTTTGCCGTGGCGCAGACCACGCCGGTGGTGCTCGCGTTCCTGCGCTATGCGATTGCGACGACGTGCGTGCTTGCGGTGCTGCGCCGGGCGGCGTTTCCGCCCATGGCGGTGCGCGATCGCGTGCAGGTGGGGCTGCTCGGCGTGCTGTTCTTCGGCATCTTCCCGTGGAGCTTCAGCGCGTCGCTCACGCACCTGCCATCAACGCAGGTCGCCCTGATCGTTGCCACCAATCCGCTCGTGACGCTCGCGCTCTCCCGGCTGCGGGGGCTGGAGCAGATCACCCCGACGGCACTGGTGGGACAGCTGCTCGCGTTTGGCGGACTGGCCCTCGCCTTGCCGCCGATCCACACCCCCGGGGTGCCCGCGCTCCCCCCCGACGCGTGGCTTGGCTATGTGGAGGCGGGTGTGACGGTGCTGTGCGGCGCGCTCTACAACGTGTGGTCACGGCCCTTGCTGCTGCGTCACGGCCCCCTCGCGATCACGGCGCAGTCCATGGCGGCAGGCGCCCTCGCGCTCGCCCCGCTGGCCCTCGCGGATGGCCTTCCGGAACATTTGCGGACCGTGACGGTCGGCGGGTGGGGTGCGGTGCTGTTCCTGGGCACGCTGGGTGGCGCACTGGCCTTCGGCCTGTGGACGTGGGCGCTGCACCGCTCCACGCCATCTCGGGTGGCCGTGTTTCTCGCGCTCAACCCCGTGACCGCGATCGCGCTGGGGGTCACGCTCCTTGGCGAGCCCCTTGGGTGGCGGTTGCTGTGCGGACTCGGGGCGGTGCTGGTCGGGATCCAGCTGGCCACGCGCGGGCGCTCGGTGCCAGCGGCGGCGGCACTGTCCCGGAGCACGCGCCGCGCCGCTGGGTGATCCGGCGCTCCGGCGCGCCGTGGATCAGCGACGACGGAGCGTGCTCCGCCACGTTACTTCGCGTGAATTCTCCCGCTGCACTTGATCTCGACGCGCGCTGCGGGGCGCGGGAGCGCCGACACAGCCATGGCCGCACGGACCGGCGGGTTCACCTTGAAGTACTCGATGTAGACGCTGTTCATCGCGGCATAGTCGGCCATGTCCATGAGGAACACGGAGCACTCGTTCACATCGGCCATGGTCGCGCCCGCGGCTTCCAGCGACGCCTTGATGTTCTCCATGGTCTGCCGCGTTTGCGCGATCACTCCCCCTTCGATGATGTCCTGGGTGCCGGGCTTGATGCCGGTCATGCCGGACACGTACACCAGATCGCCGTCACGCACCGCGACCGAGTAGGCGGGCACCAGCGGTGCGATCCCGGCCGGGTTGATGACCTGACGCGCGCTCATGGGTGCCGGCGTGACCTTCTGTGCCTGCACGGCGGCCGGCATGGCGAACACCACGGTCATCAGGAAGACCACGGAGCGGATCGGAGAGGACGTCATGGAACGATGGGAAGAAGGTGAGAGAGAGCGGAGCTGACGCGAGTATACGATGCGAGACATTACCGACGCGCCGGGATGACAATGGGTTCGAACCACGTCGGACTGATGAAGCGCGTTTTCGGTGAGGCGGTTGCGACTTCCTGCTGGAATTTCTTCCGGTCGGCCAGCGCGGCGGCCGACGGTTTGGGATCGCCGTAGGCATCGGCGTGGGTGGGAATGACCACCGCCGGATTGCCGAGGGCTTTCATGAGGCGGCCGGTGAACTCAAAGACTTCGAGTCGCTGGCTGTTGGAGCCCACGAGTGCGATGTCGGGACGCAGCCCCTCCATTTCGCGCTCGATGTAGTTCATGGAGCCCATGATCACCACTTGATGACCGCCCATGCGCAGCAGATACGCGAGGTTGCCGCCTTCCACATAATCCTTGCGACGGAGCGGTGCCTTGAGGCCGCGGGGGGCGTTGCCGGTAATGCCGCGCGTGTTGTTGTAGTAGTGCTTGTCGTCCAACGCGCTGTGAATGTTGGGGATGACTCTCAGCGAGAAGTCGTCGAAGTCATAGTCTTCGCCGCCGATCACCGTGATCAGTCGCGCATCGGGGACGTCGTAGGCCCGGGCCAGATTCGCCGCCGTTTCGTGGCCGATGATTACCGCGCCGGTCTTGTTCGAGATTACGCCGGCATCGAGCGCGTGATCGGGGTGACCGTGCGTGATCAGGATGTAATCGGCTTTCGTGACGTGCGCGTTGATGAGCGCGGTGTCCGGCACGTACGGGTCGTTCTGCGCCGGTCCGTCAGTGCCTTTGCTCCCCGGCGCCCATCGCGCGAACTGCGTGAGGAACGGGTCGACCAGCACCACTTTGGTGCCGTCGGTGATCTCCCAGCCGGCGTTGCCGAGGTACGTGAGGCGGATCTCGCCTTTTTTGAGCGCGGTGCCGGCCGCTTGCTTTGAGGGCTGGGCCGTGACGGGACGGCTCACAAAACAGGCCAAGAGACCGGCCGCGAGCAGGGCGGGGCGAAGACGCACGGAATCTCCAGAGGGGATCGGATACCAGACGAAACGCTGGATACAGGCGCAGCCAAGCTTACGGGTCGCGAGCGAAATTCGCGAGCGAAATTCGCGAGGCTGGCGACGGTGCCATCTCGCGGGCGCGAGCCCCCTCGCGCGCGGTCGGCGATACGGGGGATCGCCATGCGATGCGTTACCTTCTCATCCTGCGAGCGCGGCCGTGCTCCGCTCCCCGGGGACCGGAGACCGGGGATCGGCGGCTCAGCGACCCCTTTCTCGTTCAGGAACTGCTATGAGTTTGCACACATCGCGTCGCGGCGGAACGGTAATCGTTCGCGCGGACGGTCGGATCGACAGCCGGAATGCGGGCGAGTTTCAGGCGTGTCTCCCCGCCGCCGATGACGCCCGGTCGAATATCCTGATCGACCTACAGGGCGTGGACTACATCAGCAGCGCCGGCTTGCGCGTCTTGCTCGCGACGCTCAAGGAGCGGCGGGCGCTGGGCAAGACGCTGAGTTGCTGCGGCGTGCAGCCGTCGATTCGTCAGGTGTTCGACATGTCGGGGTTGAGCACGCATCTCGATCTGCACGAGTCGCAGGAGTCATACTTTGCGCGCGCCGTGCAGGTGGCCAAGGCGGTGCCGGAGCCGGCGTCGCTGCAGCAGCGCAACAAGGAGGCGGTGCTCCAGTTTCTCATGGCGATCCAATTCCAGCAGTTTGCGGAGCTGTCGGCCGTGACGTTCGACGGCATGACGACCACGCACGCGCCCAGTCTGGAGGCGCAACGGGGTGGGCACGAATTCGCGTCGGCGGCGGAATACAGCGACTATCTGAAGCAGCTGAACGCGAGCAAGGACATCGAGATCGTGATCCAGTCCGTCATCGCCGAGGGGGACATGGTGGCGGTGCACAATATCTCGACGCACAGCTACGCGGATGGACGGTCGATGACGACGCCGTACATGTCGTTCTACCGCCTGCAGGACGGCAAGATCGTGGAGGCCAGCCATGTGTACGACCGTCTCCACGAGCAGTCGCAGCTGAGCTGAGGCGCGGCCCCGTGGGTACTTCGCGCGGCGCCGACGGTCCCAAGGGGTTGGACCTGTTCGGTGGGGCATCGCTGGTGGCCGTGATGCTGTTGCTGGCGTTCAATCAGCTGCTCATCAAGCAAACGAACGTGGGATTGCAGCCGGTATTCGCGGCCGGACTCCGTTCGGCGGTGGCTACGGTGTGCGTCGGGCTGTGGCTCTGGCGGCGCGGGCGACTCACGGGGGTGACCCGCGCGGTCGCGCTGGAGGGCACGCTGATGGGGGTGGTGTTCGCCTGCCAGTTCCTGTGCCTGTTTCTCGCCCTCGATCGTACCTCGGTGAGCCACGCCTCGATCATTTTCTATTCGATGCCGGTGTGGCTGGCGTTCATGTCGCATGTCTGGCTGCCGGGCGATCGGATGACACTCGCCAAGGGCGTTGGACTGGCGATGGCGTTCGCGGGCACGGTGGCAGCGCTGTTCACGCGCGGCGATGCCGCCGCCGGCGCCAGTGTCTCGGGTGATCTGCTTGCGCTTGGCGCGGCGCTCGGATGGGCGGCGCAGACGGTCATCGCGCGTCGGCCGGTGATGGCGGAGGCGGGGGCGGAGCAGCAGCTGTTCTG
>CANHNQ010000161.1 GCA_947462095.1 Gemmatimonadota bacterium | reverse complement strand
GTGATGTGAATATTGTATCCACATGAAACACTTTCGTGATAGAGGCGAGGCGACACAATGTGGACAACCCTCTGTCGCGTGCCGCACCGACCTCATACTTTAGTTGAGATATGCCAGTGTAAGTTGTTTACAGAAAGTGTTTTGCGAGTATCTATGAGCCACCGCATGAACCGGCGCGCGCGCGCCGAGCCCCTCAGCGCGCGATCCGCACCCCGACCTGCACCTGGTACGGGTCCCCACCCCGGGTGAGCACACCAGCCGACTCGTTCACGCTGTAGCGGTACCGCTGCGCCGCCGGGTCGAAGCCCACCACCCGCAGCAACGGCACCCGGTTCACCACGGGGTTCTGCGCCGAGATCCCGACCGGGAGCAGCGACTGCGCGCCCCACCGGCGGTTCAGCAGGTGCCCCAGATTGAACACGTCCACCAGCACCTCGACGCGCCGGATGCCCCCTGCGCGGCGCACCGCGACCGGCCGCGCGAGCCGCACATCGATCCGGTTGGACCACGGCGTGGTGAGGGCATTGCGCCCCGCGACCTCGCCCAGATGGGCGGCGATGTAGCGGCGCGCCACGTTGGCGGGATTGCCCAGTACCCGGCGCATCGAGGCCGCCACGTCCGCCGGCGTGCGGGGATCGTTGGGATCGAACAGGAACGCGCGGTCGTTGCCGTTGGCCTCGTCGCCATTGATGTCGCCGTCGACCACCAGCGAGAACGGCCGTCCGCTGGTGCCTTGGTAGCGGGCGCTGATCGCGACGCCAAACGGCGCCCGCAGCTGGAGGGTGCCCACGATCCGGTGGCGGGCGTCCACATCGGAGGCCGCCCACGCCTGCCGGAGATCCCGAGGGTCGTCGACCACCGGCGTGAAGGTGGTGGCCGTACGCGCCAGGCAGCAGCCGAACGTCGAATTGTCCCGGGCCCGGGACCACGCGTAGCCAACCGTGCCGTCCACCCGGTCCCGCCGCCGGAACGCCAGCTCGCCGGTGAACGCGACCTGCTCAGCCCGCGCCCCCGATTCCAGCGACAGGACACGCGCAAACCGCGGATCGCGCGACGCATTCCGCACATCGGTGATGCCGGTGGCCGCCGGAATGCTGGCCGCCGGCACCCACACCCCCCGCCCCCCCTCGGCCTCCAGCCGGAACGCCGGCGTATCGCGCAGGTTGCGGTCCACGTAGTGGTAGCCGTCGTGCAGTCGCGACGCGTGCGCCGCCAGCGTGGTCGTGAGCCCATCGGTCACGCGATGCGACCACGCGGCGGAGCCCTTGAGTGTGCGCGGCGCGCGCACATCGCCCGCCACGTTCACGAACGACGGCGGCAGCGCGCCCCCGCTTGGCAGACCGGGCACCGTACTCGGCGCCGCGCGGTAGCCCGCGAACTGCGGCACCGGCGTGGCCGTGCCGCGAAGGTCGACATCGGCCAGCGAGCGGCCGGTGTACAGCAGCTGGTTGTGTCCCACGTAATACGGCAGCTGCGCCGCGAACCCGCCGGCCCCAAGGCGCACCACGTCCCGCGCATCGCGCTGCACCCGCCACACCAGCTGCGAACGCGGCTGCAGCTGCACCCAATCCCGCGGTGCGCGCGCCGTGTGCACGCCGAACGCGGCATCGACCACGGGATCCGCCTCGGGCGCGTTCAGAAACGCAGTCGCGTCCCACCGGAATCCGTTCGTCCAGGTGAGCCGCTCCGTGACCTGCCACTCCATCTGCGCAAACGCGCCCAGCTCCAGCACGCGCTGCTCGGTCACGGGCGCGGGGCCGGCAATCGGCACGGTGCGCGTGAAGCGGTTGGGCTGTCGCGCCTCGAGCGCGGCAATCGACGGGAACACAAACAGCCCACGCTGCGCCTCGGCGATGCGCGTACGCGTACCCGCGAGCGTGTTGTCGGTGCCCGCCGTCAACAGCACCGACCCGCGCTGCACCACGAATCGATCGATGAGACCGAGCTGCCACTCGCGGCTCTGGTCGGGCGCCAGCCGATTGCCCCCGAACTGAACGGTCGTGTTGCCGGTGGTGCCATCGGGCAGCAGCGAGCGCACCTGCACAAACCCGCGCGGGACATCAGGGCTGACCGGCTCAAGCGCCCGCTGCGAGCCCCCGGCCACCAGCTGCAGTTCGTTCAAGGCGTGGCCACCGAGCTGCGACGTGAGCGACGCCAGCAGCTGTCCCTCACGCGACGAAAAGCCGGCGCGCGCCTCACGCAACGCAATCGGTTGGTCCACACCGCCACTGAGCGGGGTGGTCCAGTCGCTCGCCGTGAGCCGCGTGGTGGCGCGGTGCGTGGCGTTCACCTGCCAATCCACCCGCGCGAACAGCGCCTGCGACACCGGCCGTCGCGACAGGCGACCGAGCTGCCCCGCCGCCGCATCGGTGCCGTACTGCCGCGACAGCACGTCGAGCACCCGCGCGAGCGAGTCGCGCGCGATCCCCGACGCCACCTGCGCCTGCGGCGTGCTCACGTCCCCCGTGATGAGCGGCTCACTCGCATCCTGACGCTCGTACGCGATCACGTAGTGCGCCTTGTCGCGCACCAGCGGTCCGCTGAACGACAGCGCACTCTGCAGCTGCTGCGCCGTGCGGGCGGCGCGCGGGCGTCCCTGAAAATCCACCGGCGCCGCCATCCGTTCGTTGCGGAACGCCGAGAAGAACCGCGACTCGGCGGTGTTGGTGCCGGCGCGGGTGACCGTCGCGATCTGTCCCCCGCCCTGACGCCCCTGCCCCACGTCGAACATCGACGTGTTCACCTCCACCTCACGCACGGCGTCGAGCGGAATGCCGGAGGGGCCGCCATTCGCCTCGCCGGCCCGCAGCTGGTTGCGACTCTGCACGCCGTCGAGGCGGATGTCGGTACCGGTCCACCGCTGACCGCCGAGCGCGAGTTGCGGTCCCGCCAACGGACTGAGGGCGGCGAGCCCCGCCACGTTGCGATCGAGATTGGGGAGCGCGTCGATCTGCGCCTGCGCGATCCGCGTGCTCCCGCCGATGCGGGCCTCGCGTCCGGCCTCGGCGCCGCCGCGCACCGCGACGGGCGCCAGCTGCTGCAGCGCCGGCCGCAGTACGAAGTCCGCCGTGGGACGCGCACCGATGGTGAGCATGATCCCGCCGCGCTCGCCGGCCACGTACCCCACCCGGCGCGCCCGGAGCGCGTACGGCCCTCCCAGCGGGAGCCCCAGCAGGATGTACCGGCCGGCGCGGTTCGTAGTGACGCGCGCGGCATACCCCGTGGCGGGATCGCGCGCTTCCACGACCACGAGCTCCAGCGGTGCGCCCAGCGAATCGCGCACGGTGCCGGCGATCCCGCTCACCGGCGACTGCGCACGCGCGCCGGCCGCGGCGACCGTGAGGAGCGCGAGGAGACGGAGGGCGCCGCGGAGGCGCGGTAGCACGACGGGGCACTTCACGCTTCGAAGCTGAAACACCCCCGGTGCACCGGCAAGGCTGTCAGTGCCACAGGCACCGCGAGCGCGCACGGCGAGCGCGCACGGCGAGCGCGCACACGGGTGGGCGCCGACATCGGCCGATTGTCAGACCCCGGCGCCAAACTGCCCATCACCATTCAGCCTTCCCACCATGCCCCGCTCTGCTGCACTTCCGGCGCCGTCCGCCGAGGTCCACGCCGAAGCCGTCGCGCGTGCCGAACGTCTGGCCGCGGGACTCTTTCCCCATCAAGTGGACGGGGTGGCATTCCTGCTGGGACGCCGCCGAGCGATCCTGGCCGACGACATGGGGCTCGGAAAAACGCGGCAGAGTATCACGGCCATCTGCGAAGCATCGCCGAGCGGGCCGTGGCTGGTGGTGTGTCCGGCGTCGGTGAAAGGCAATTGGGCGCGCGAGATCCTGGCGGTGCGCCCCGACGATGCGATCGCGATCGTGGGGCCTGGCCCCGTTCCCGCCCCCGGCTATCGGGGATGGGTGATCGTGAACTACGACATTCTGGCGCGGCATGTGGACGCGCTGCGGGCGCTCGCCTGCTCGGGGCTCGTGTTCGACGAAGCGCACTATCTGAAAAACCACACGTCCCAACGCTCACGCGTGGCGCGGCAACTGGTGGAGCACGCGAGCGGGGCCACGGTGCATTGTCTCACCGGGACGCCGGTGACCAACCGGCCGCGTGACCTGTTCCCGCTGCTGCAGGTGGTGGGGCATCCGATGGCGCGCAGCTTTCTGTCGTTCGCGAAGCGTTACTGCGCGGCGGAGCACAACGGCTACGGGTGGGTGACCGATGGCGCGAGCAACCTCGACGAACTGCGCGTGCAGTTGCATGGCGTGATGCTGCGACGCACGAAGGACGAGGTGCTCGACCTTCCCCCCAAGATCCGTCGCTGGCTGCCGGTCACCGTGAGTGAAGGAACCGCGAAGAAGGAAATGCGGAAAGTGCTGGAGCTGCTGATGGTGGGGGCGACTGAACGCGCCGTGGCCGGATCGCGCACGCGCGCGCGCCGCTCGACGCCCGGACAGGACCGGTTCCGCCTACTGGCGGCGCTCAGCAAGGCGCGACAGGTGCTGGCCAAGGCGAAAGTGCCGTCGACGCTCGATCTCGTGAGCGGGGCCGTGGCGCAGGGGGAAAAGGTGGTGGTGTTCACCGGATTCGATGCATCGGCCAAGGCGATCGCGGCCCATTTCGGAGACGCGGCGGTGTTGTTGACCGGTGCCACCCCCACGCACACGCGTCAGAAGCTGGTGGATCGCTTTCAGGGCGACGACCGCGTGCGCGTGTTCGTGGCCAATCTGATCGCCGGTGGCGTGGGCATTACGCTCACCGCCGCGCGTCAGGTGGTGTTCAACGACCTCGATTGGGTGCCGGCCAACCATTGGCAGGCGGAGGATCGTGCGTACCGCATTGGCCAGACGGGCACGGTGAACGTGAGCTATCTGGTGGCCACCGATACCGTCGACGAATTCGTGCGCAGCGCGTTGCAGGTGAAGGCGATGCTTGTGGAGCAGGTCGTAGAGGGACGCGACGTCGACGCCGCGGGCGGCGACCTGCTGGCGGAGCTCGAGCGACTGATTGGCGCCATCTCCCCGCGCATCGCGGAGTTGGACGCCGCGGTGGGGGAAGATCCGGTGGACCGGCTACTCCGCGAGGTGAGTGCCGCCGCCGACCGCTCCGCCGCCGACGCGCAGACGGTGCAGCGGGCGCAGGCGCTGCTCAAGCAGCTGCCGCACGAGGCCATCGCGTCGCTGGCCCGGGTGCTGGCCGGCACGACGGCGCAGCTCTACGAGTGCCGCAGCGCGTCGAGTCCCGGTAAATCGTATCGATTGGAGGTGGACCAGGGCGACGTGACCTGCAGCTGCCCCGGCTTCGAGTACCGCGGCGCCTGCAGTCACAGCCGGGCGCTCAAGAGTGCGCTGGCGAAGGGGGCGGCGCTGCCGGCGGGGTTTGCGGTGGTGGCGGCGTGAGTGCAGGCGTGGTTGATCGGGACGTGCGCCGGTGCGCCGGTGCGGCGGCGACGCTCATCACGCCATCGCAGACGACGCTACCCACACCGCGTC
The DNA here is from genome assembly GCA_947462095.1 of Gemmatimonadota bacterium. Classification (GTDB taxonomy): domain Bacteria; phylum Gemmatimonadota; class Gemmatimonadetes; order Gemmatimonadales; family Gemmatimonadaceae; genus Gemmatimonas. The sequence continues at coordinate 1,327 of CANHNQ010000161.1, read as the reverse complement.
GACGCGCGATTGCCACCGCCCAGCATCCAACGGTCGAACCGATTCCGCGTCGCTCCCCTATGCAGACGGCGAACCGTCAGGTGCCCACTGATCGTACCGATGCCGGCACCGGCGACCACATCACTCGCCCAGTGCGCATCGTGATACATGCGCGACCCCCCCACGAGCGCGGCCGCGCCGTACAACAGGAACGGCGCCACCCGACCGATCCGTGGGTGCGACTGCGCAAAGTTCGAGCACGCGAGTTCCGCACTCACCGCTGAGGCCGCGGCAAACGCCGCCGTGGTGTGACCGGAGGGAAAGGCGGCGTAATCGCTGATGCCGCGCCCCGGGCGGAACACGAACGCATGGTCCCCGGCTACCTCGCGGGGGCGTGCGCGCCCGATGATGAACTTCAGCGCGTTGGTGGTGGCCCCGCCGAAGACGATCGCCTGTGCCGAATGCAGACCGGCATCGGCGAGTCCATCGTGATGCGCCACGCGACCAACCACGAACGTGCCAGCACTGAGCGTGAGTGCGCCGGGATCACCGAGCCACCGGATCGCACTGGCGCCTGACGCCACGCGTGCATTGCGATGCACAGCCGGTTGCTGGAGCAGGTGCGCGGCGGCGCGGTCGAACGGCAGCGCGAGCAGCGTGGCACCCGCGAATCCGGCGGCGCTCACGCGATCGCGATTGGTAAACCAGACCGGGGTGGAGTCGCTCGCCGACCACGACGGCGATGGCGGCGACGTTGGCGGCACGAGCGGTTTGAGTTCTTGCGCCGATCCCGACGTCGCGCCGAGCAGCAACAGTGTGGTCACGATCGACAGGCGAAGGCGATGCATGGAGGTCTCTCGGGTGGCTCGGGTACGGCGAAATATCGCCGGCGACGCGGCTTTCACCGCCGTAGACTATCCTTACCTCACGCTCAGAACAGGTCTTATGCCGCGCTTCTCCAACGACATCGCCCTCATCACCGGCGCCTCCGCCGGCATTGGCGCGGCGATTGCCGAAGCCCTCGCCCAACAGGGCGCGCGCGTTGCCTTGCTGGCCCGCTCCGCCGACGCGCTCGACAACGTGGCGGCGACCATTCGCGCGGCGGGGGGCACCGCCCTCGCGGTCCCAGTCGATTTTGCTGATGCGGACGCGGCGGAACGCGCGCACGCGCACGTCGTGGCCACGCTCGGGCATCCGACCATCCTCATCAACAGCGCGGGCGCAGGGCGCTGGTTGTTTACCGAAGAAACCACGCCCACCGAAGCGCGCCAGATGATGGATGCGCCGTATTTCGCGGCGTTTTACATCACGCGCTTGTGTTTGCCGGAGATGCTCAAACAACGCCGCG
>CANHNQ010000160.1 GCA_947462095.1 Gemmatimonadota bacterium | reverse complement strand
GTAAATCGAGGTACGGAAGCCGGCGCGGAAGAGGAAGAGAATGGCGGAGATGAGCGTACCGGCGTGACCGATACCGACCCAGAAAACGAACGTGATGATGAAGTTACCCCACATCACCGGCGGCTCGTATCCAGCCTGTCCGAGGCCCCAGTAGATCTGGTAGATCCACGCCGAGGCGCCGATCAGCATCGCCAGGACGGCGACGCTGAGGCCCATGAACCACTTCTTCGTGAAGCCGAGCGTCGCGATGATATCGCGATCGACCTGCTCGTAATCACGGACTGCGGGGAGCTGCACGTCGGCCGACGCAATGTTCGGCCCACGGATGCCCTCACGCACCGGATGCGCTACGGATGCCATGCGCGATGCCCTCAGGCCTGCGCCGGGGAGGCCGGCGCCGGATAGTTGACCTTCTTGAGATAGACCACGGCGGTATACGTGTTCAGTTCTTCGAACACGTGGTAGGCACGACGGTCATATGCGAGCTTCGCTACGGTCCAGTTTTCGTCGGCCGCATCACCGAAAATGATGGCGCGCGACGGGCATGCCTGTGAGCACGCGGTGGTGAACTCGTCCGGCTGGACCTCTCGGCCTTCGGCCCGGGCGCGGTGTTCGGCTTCACGGATACGCTGCACGCAGAAGGTGCACTTCTCCATGACGCCCTTGCCACGCACGGTGACATCGGGATTGAGGGCCCAGTGCATCGGCTCCGGCCACGCGTACTGCTTGCGGTTCGGCTCACCGTATCCGAACCAGTTGAAGTAGCGGACCTTGTACGGGCAGTTGTTGCTGCAGTAGCGCGTCCCGACGCAACGATTGTAGACCTGCACGTTGAGGCCGTCGGGCGAGTGATAGGTGGCGTACACGGGGCACACCGGCTCACACGGCGCGTTGCCGCAATGCTGACACATCATCGGCACGAAACGCGTGTCGAAGTCGGGCGAGAACTCGTTCTCCGTATTCTCGTTGCCTTCGTAGTAGCGTTCGAGGCGGATCCAGGCCATTTCACGGCCCTTAATGATATTCGCCCCCGGGCGCTCATCCCACGTGGACGGACTGAGTGCGCGACCCTGATAGGGCGCACCGACCGTCGGGATGTTGTTCTCGCTGTAGCACGCCGTGACGCAGGCCGAACAGCCGGTGCACCGCGCGAGATCGATGGTCATCGCCCAGCGGCGCTTCTCCATCTTCTGCACGTGGTCGGGCGCGTACATCCCGAGGTCCTTCGCGTTCGGGTTGGCGAGCTCACCCTGCGCGTCGGCCGCGACGGGCGACTTGAGGCCGGCCTTGAAATCCTGCGACGGCAGGCCGGGGATGGCGTGCTCCTCGTGCTCGCCGCCCTCCGCTTCCTGACCGAGCAGCGCCGCGAGCGTCATGGCCTGACCGATCCCACGGCCATGCTGACGGGCGGACCCTTCGGTGGTGACCAGCTGCGACGTGTCAGCCGAGACGGTGACCTTGGCCTTCGCGCCGGAGAGCGCGAGGGTTCCGGAGGCGTCCCACCCACTCTTCACGAGGTCGTACGCGTTGACGCCGACGTTCTGCGCGAAGCGGCCGTACGCCGTGTGTCCGAGGCCGAGCGAAATGGCAACGGTGTCGGGACGCACGCCCATGTAGCGATACGCGGGTGCGGTGATCTTGCCCGCGGACGTTTCGACGGTGAGGTGCTGCCCTTCGACCAGTCCGAGCTTCTTGAACGTGGTGGGGTGGACTTCCACCCACGACTGCCACGCGATCTTGGTGACGGGATCGGGGAGTTCCTGCAGCCACGGCTTGTTGGCACCGCGCCCGTCACCCAGCGTGGGCGACGGATAGACGTGCACAAAGAAGTCACCCGTGCCGACATCGGCCGGCGATGGGGTGGCCGTGAGCGTGCGCGAGGCGGTTGCCACCAGCGGCGCACCGGGGATGGTGGCCTTGGTGAGCGCCGTGGTGAACGCCGAGGCGCCGCCGGGGAACTTGCTGATGAACCAGCCGCGGTAATCGGCGGCGGTGTACTTCGCGGCGAGCGCCTGATCCTTTTTGGCGAGTGCGATGAGCACATCGGCCGTGGCCTTCGTGTCGAACACCGGTTCGAGCGTAGGCTGCTGCAGGCCGACCTGGCCCTGCATGCTGACCGCATCGCCCCAGCTCTCGAGCCAGTGGTTGTCGGGCAGGATCAGGTCGCACAGCTGCGCCGTTTCGTCGGGGACCGACGAGAACGACACCTTGAACGGTACCTTGGCGAAGGCGGCGGCGAAGCCGGCCGACTTCGGCATGGTGTGAGCCGGGTTGGCACCGCGCACGAAGGCGAGGGGCACGCTGCCGGCATCCATCTTCGCGACGGCACCGGCCAGATCGGCGTACGACGCGAGGCCGTTGTACCCGCCGTGACCGGCAGCGGGCTTGACGGTGACGCCGACGGCACCAGCCTTTTTATTGATGTCAGCCGCCATCACACCGCACTCGACGGCATTGGCGGTGGTGACGCCACAAATGGCCATCACGCCACTGCCGGCGTTCGCGATGGCCTTCGCCAGCGCTTCGAGGGTCGCCACCGGAACGCCTGAGGCGTCGGCCGCGGCGGCCATCGTGCCGGCGCCCGTGAGGGCGGCGCAGATTTCCATCTCGCTGCCAGGCTTGGCGGCGATCCACTGATCGGCGTTCAGACCGGTAAGCGAGCGACGCGCACCGACGTAGACGAGCCGCGGCGCGCCTTCGAGCTTGGCGCGCGCATCGGCCCACTCGAGCTGCTGCGGCACGCTGTGGCCCCAGCCGTCGAGGAAGTCGGCACCGAAGCTGATGACCAGCTTCGCGGCATTGAAATCGAGGGCCGGCCAGGACGCGCCGTACGCCTTCTGGTTGGCGGCGATCGTTGCCGTGGGCGCCAAGGAATCCACGCTCAGATGCGACGGCATTCCCTGCGCGGAGAGCCACTGATCGAGGAAGCCCGGGAAGGTGCCCGACTCGTGCTGGTTGACGAAGACGACGTTGGACGCCTGCGAACGGCTCTTCACCTCGCCGATCTTCTGGGCGAGCAGCTCGTACGCCTTGTCCCACGTGGTGGGCTTGAGGGCGTTGCCCTCCCGCACCATCGGCGTGCGATAGCGATCGGGATTGTACAACCCCTGCACCGCCGAGAGGCCGGCGGAGCAGATCGCGCCGCGGCTCATGGGGTGATCGGGGTTGCCATCCAGCTTGATCGGACGGCCGTCGCGAACTTCGGCCATGACGCCACAGGCGGTGGCGCACTCGCGGCAGGTGGTCGCGTAGTACTGCGACACACCGGGCACGGTGTTGTCAGGTGACGCAACGTACGGAATGAGCTTCCCCACCTTTTCGGAGGAGCAGCCCACTACCGCGGTCGTCGCACCCGTGGCGCCTAGGATCTTGAGGAATTCTCGGCGCTTGACGCCGGTCCCCGCTTCAGTGCTCATGCAGTCACTCCGCTCCGGGCGGCTGCACAGGGCATGCGGCGCGCAGACTACGCGCCGTGGCCCCGTGGTCGAGGGTCAGATGACGATCAGTAGTGGCAGGTCGCGCAGTCGTAGCGCGCCTTCTTCGGCGGCGCTGCTTCCAGCTCGGGTGTCACTGGCATACCGGCCAGGCGAGCACCTTCAGCGGGCTTGTATCCGTTGACGTGACAGTTGATGCACCAGCCCATGTTGAGCGAGTTCACCTGCTGCACCGGCACATAGTTGGTGTCCGGCCCCTGGGCACCCTGCTTCTGGATCTGGCCATGGCAGGTCTGACAGGTGACACCGGAATTGACGTGCCGCATGTGCGGGAACTGCACATAGTCGGGCACCTTGTGCACACGATTCCAGGGGATCGACTGCCCCTTCTGGTAGAACGCCGCGATCTTCTTGATCTCCGCCGACTGCGGCTTCACCAGGAGGTGACAGCCCATGCAGGTGGACACCGAAGCGTTACCCGGATCGGGCGACTTGTTCGCAGCGCTGTGACAGTAGAGGCAATTCATGCCGGCTTTCTGCACGTGCGGTGCGTGGACAAACTTGACGGGTTGTTCGACGCGCAGACCCTGCGACGACGATGCGCCGCTATAGGCCGACAGCAGCGTGGCCGCTGCCGCAAGCGCGAGAAACGCAGGAATCACCGTCCACTTCTTCTTGACCGTCATCGACTTTGGGGCCGGGAAGGCGTTGGATGCGGAAGACACGCGTCAGGCACGACACCAACGCCGATTCCGTCCCGAATTTCCGGTGACGAACCGTAGCCGTGGTCATGCATGTAAGTCTGTGTCAACCCGATTTTTGCAAGCGCGAAGTATGCCCGGCACCGTATTTGTACGCAAGTGTCAGCACACTATACGCTACGGTTTTGCGGAACCTTTTTGCTCACACCCTCAACGATTGGTGTGCGATGCGGTTCCCGGGCTCTTTTCGGGAGGGATTCCGGCCCCGACGGCGCGCTGCGCGGCCTCGAAAATCACGCGCCCATCGGCGAAGACCGGCGCGCCCGAGTGGGACGGCCCGTGTGGCGGCAGGAGATCCACCAAGGCCCGCGATTGCTGCGTGAGGCGCAGCGGCCACCAACTGCTCCACGCCAGGCGCTGGGGGCCGATCGTGGAGACGAGGTGCGCGAAGTGGTCCTCCGGCGGGCCCCAGACCCATCCGAAGTCGTAGAACACGCGCTGCTGCTCCGCTGGCGTGAGCCCCCAGTGCGTTTCTTCAATGAGGTCACGGCCCGCGCCCGCCACGACCAGATGGCACCGCGAGCCCTCCAACCGCGCCAGTGCGCGCACCGTGGCGGCCGGGACATCGCCGGCGGCGTCCATGGGATGGCGCTGCCGGAGGTCTTCGAAGCGGACCGTCACATGCAACGCGACCCCGGCCTCCCCGCACGCGCATGCCAGCTCGGACATGGCCGGATGCCCCGGGCCCAAGCCCCACTGGGCGGGATACACCCGCACCGCCGGCGCGCCCGCATTCACGGCATCACGCAGCATATCCGACCAGCCGGGCCAATCCGGACGCACGATCGGCGCCGGGAGGAGCACACCGGCGAACGGCGCCACCGCGGCATACAAGGCCCGATTGGCCGGCACCGGATCGCGGTGGAAGGCGCCCGGCAAGTGCCCCACCCATGCGCCGGCAAACCCCTCGCGATCGAGCACGCGAACGAGGATCTCGGGATCCGGATGGGGCACTTCGCGGAACGGATACGCGCCGACCCAGCTGGTCACGTCAATCGGACGCGGATCGGTGGCGGGCGACGGGGTCACGTGGGGGCTCCGGTCTGCGCGATGGTGCCGGCGAGCGCGGCATCGAAGGCGCCCGGCGGGAAGATCCGCACGGCGTTGCGCCAGCACATATCGGCGAGCTCGTTCTCGGAGGCTCCGGTGAATGGCAACGCCCGCAGCTTCGTGAGCCCGGTGCACAGCGTCAGGTCGGCCGCCCACAGGAGCCGACGCGCGCCGACCCAGCGCAACGCTTCGTCGATCATGCCGCGATCGATGCCGCTCCCCGACAGGTCCATGACGATGTTGTCGAGATCGCGCACGGCGGGATTGGTGTGCGCCCAGTCGCCGCCGCCACCGATGTGTGCGAGCAGGAAGGTGGTGCGCCGGTGGCGCGCAGCGAGGCGGGCCAACTCGATGCCATCGGAGGCGTCCTGATTCGGCCACTCACGGCGGCGATGCTGCCAAACGTGCTGCAACACCGGCACCCCGAACTGCGCGGCCGCCGCCGCAATGTCATCGAGCAAGGCATCATCGGCGCGACGGCCGGCCGCCAGCTTGATCCCGATCGCCCCGCGGGCAATCCCGCGCTCGATTTCGGCAAGCGCGTGCGCGGTATAATTCGGATTGACGGCCACCCACGCTTTCACGCGCGGCGACTGCTGGTCGGCGAAGTCGAGCATCCAGTCGTTGGCGCGTGTCTGATCGGCCGGCGACGAGAAGTACGTGGGCGAGGTAGCGCCCCAGGAGCCCAGCACCGACGCGACGTGGCACACGACGCCGATCCGATCGCCGGCATCGAGCCGGGACGCATTGTATCGTTGCCAGTCGCTGCGATTGGAGGACGGCGTGTGAAAGTGCGCGTGTACGTCGATCACCGTGGTCATCGTTTCAATCCTCGACGCGTCGTGGGCCCGGCAGGAGCGATTGCATAATGGGGGACATCAATGCCGCGACCTGCTCGAGCACTGCGTCATCGTGGGCAATGGCCCCGAACTGATACGCCCCTCGCTTGAGGAGCAGCCCGTGGCGCGCCGCCGCCGCCACGAGGGCGTCCAACGGATCGGGGGTATCGGAGCACAGTCGCCACATCACCGGCGGCCCGTCGACGGACACACCGACCCACGGCGACTCGGCCAGCGCGGTACCGATGATCTGCTGCAGCATCCCACCGGCGGCGGCCATGCGTTCAGGCACGTCCGACCGTTCATGCCAGTCGAGAACGGCGTGCGTGGCCGCGAGCCCGGTGCTCTCGGTGGCGGCGGTGGACGAGATCCAGGTGCGTTGCGCGACCTCCATCACACCGGCGCGACCCACGACCGCCGACACGGGATAGCCGTTGGCCATGGCCTTGCCGAGCGTCGTGAGATCGGGGGTGATGCCGGTAAGCTCCTGCACGCCACCGGTCCGCACGCGGAACGCGGTCTTCACTTCGTCGAAGATGAGGACCGCACCGGTGCGATCGGCGAGACGCCTTGCCGCTTGGAGCCACGCCACGCTTGCCATGCCATGCACGAGCGGCTCGATGATGATGGCCGCCGGTGGCGCCGCGAGTTGCGAGACCGCGGTGTCGAGGGCGTCGACGTCGTTGAACGGCACCCAGGTCACGGCCTGCTGCACGGACACGGGCACGCCGCCCGCGTCGCTGCACC
>CANHNQ010000159.1 GCA_947462095.1 Gemmatimonadota bacterium | reverse complement strand
TGGTGCGCTATCCGCGCTCGAATCATGATCTCTCGCGCACCGGCGAGCCGTGGTTGCTGGTGGATCGCCTCGGGCGGATCCGGCAGTGGTTCGCGTTCTGGCTGCAGGGGATGTAAAGGGCCAAATGCTTAGGGAGCAGGGTGGAGGGTGTCAGGGCGGAGGAGGCAGAGAAGCACGCGCTGCTTTCCTGCGCACTCCATCCTGATACCCTCCTCCCTGCTCACTAAGCCGTTGGCTGTTCAGAATCACACCGCGAAGCAGTAGTACAGTCCAGCCCCGCCGGATGCTTTCAGATTGTCCTGACTGCATCCGCGCGACGGGTGGGCGAACACCCACGACGTCGGATTGACCCCGCCGCCCTGACGGTCGTGATGACCGACCAGCGCCGCGCCGTCGCCGCTGCTCGTCCAGTTCTTGCACGTGCTGTCGCCGGCGTCGGTGGACACGCGGCCGTCGAGCGTGGACCCCGTCATCACATCGTGCGTGTTCGGCGTGTCGCCGCGGCCATTCACCACCATGCCCTTCTCGGTGAGGCTGTTCTCCTTCGACAACTTGTTGTTGTCGCTGTGCAGATCATCGACGCTGGTGGCCACCACGACGCCCTTGGCGTTCTTCCACGGGCCCTTGCCGATGCGGTCGCGCGCATTCACGGCCGACTTCCCGTCGAGCGCCTGCTGACTCAGGTAGGCATGCCAGGTCTTGCCGCGCACCCCGGCCGCCTCGGCCAGCGTGGCGCAGTGCTTGTCGGCGCCCTCGAGTCCACCGAGCGCGGCGCCGTTACCGGAGCCGACACTGGTGATGAAGAACGACATGTCCTGTTGCGGCGTGGGCGTCGTGGGCGTGGTGGTGGTGAGGAACGCGGTGGCGAGGGTGAGCGGGAGGCGAAGGGCGAGCATGGGGAGTCTCCAGGGATTGGGGGGATGGGACGGATTTCTGTGAGTTCTGAGTGGTGGGTAAAAGTTTGGAGTCGTGGGTGAACAACTCACAACGCCGAACTTTTACTCACCACCCCACACTCACGTATTGCAGTTACGGCCGCAGCACGACGGTCTCCGCCGTGCGCGCTTTCACCGCCGCCGGCGAGTACGGCAACGGCGAATATTCTCCGCGAGCCCACGGCCCGAAGAGATTTGTCGAGTACGCGCTTCGCGGGTCGCCGCTCTGGCCGGGCGTATTGGTCACCATCGCGCCGTCCCAGTTCGCGAGGTCCATCACCACGCGGAAGCTCGCACCGGCGGTCTGGTTGTCGCCGTTGCCCGTGGCATTGAGGGTGTTGGCATACCCGCCGCGGGCGAGGGGGCCCGGCGACAGGCGCGGGCGGATCGAGTCTGTGATGACGGCATCGAGCGGATGCGCGATGCGCACATAATGCATTTTCGGATCACCGTAGCGCCAATCGGCCATATCCTTGCCGAAGCGGCGCGCGAGGTCGGCCACCGCTTCATTAAACGCGCGGAAGAGAATGAAATCACGCGCGACGGTGGGGTTCTCGCCCAGGAGCGAGTCCGGCTTCGTGAGCCACCCGATGGTCTGCGACAGCGACACGGTGCGCAGCAGCGGCCGCGCCGCGAGCGGCAGCACGATGTCGGCCGTGTGCGTGAGCAGTCTGCGTTCCCACGCTGCGTAGATCGCGGCACCGCGCGAATTCGCCGACAGCACCCCGTTCCACTGCAGCAGCGTGTCGCGCGCGGCGATCGAGGCCGCGCCGGTGAGCGCGATCTGTTTGATGAGCGGGACCAGCGCCCGCGCCGCCATCGGGGTTTCGTCGTGCTGCAGCGCCATCATCTGCGACAGCGTCGCCTTGCGCGTGGTATCGAGCACTTCCAGCAGACGATCGCGACGGAACGGCTCTGCCCACACCCGCGCCAGCGCGTTGGCGTTGGGGTACGAGGCCTTCACGTTGAGCGCGTTCGCGGTACCCACGTAGCCACGCGTCGGTGACGTCTCGTGCGGCAGTTGTGGAATCGGGAGGAACCCGCTCCACTCGAACCGTCCGTCACCCGGCACCGGTACCAGTCCATCCCAGTTCTTCCGGATCGGCGCGATGCCGGCGCTCTGCCAGCCGATCACGCCGCTGGTGTCGGCCCAGATCCAGTTCAGCGCAGGCATGCGCGCGAAGGACAGCGCCGTGCGGGCCTCGCTCCAGGTGCGCGCCTGATCGAGGCGCAGGCTGGCGAGATACGGCGCGCCGCCCGGTTCGAGCCACGCCGCCCGCAGCGCCACGGCCACGCGCTTCCCACTGTCCGACATGAGCACCGGGCCGTGCCGCGTGTACTGCAGCGTCACCACCACGGGGGCGGCGCCTTTCACGCGGATCGTGTCGACGATCTGACGCATGCGCTCACGGGCGCCGCGATACCGGTACGCCCGTGCATCGGTGGCATCGAGCGCGTAGGTGTACAGGTCCTCGGCATCAATGCCGAACACCGTGAGTCCCCACGCCCCATGCTGGTTATGGCCGATGGAGACCCCGGGAATCGCGGGTTCGCCGCCGCCGATGACGTCCCACCCGGGCGCCTTCAGATGCACCAGGTACCGGAGCGAGGGCGTCGTGATCGTACGATGGGGATCGTTCGCCACGATCGGCTTGCCGCTGGCGGTGCGCGATCCCGCGATCACCCAGTTATTGCTCTCCCAACGATCGGCGGTCGGCGTGACGGTGTCCACGGGCGCCGCCGCGCGCCGCAACGCCTCCGGCAACTCCGACGCGCGGAACGTGGGACCCTGTTTGAAGTCGTTGTAAGTTGCCAGCATGCTCGTGCCCGGCGCGGCATCGAGCGCACGCGCCACGAGCGAGTCGAGCCCCAGCCGGACCGGCGAGAGTTCGTAGTGCTTGCGCCGAGCCACCGCGGCTTCGCCGATTTCACGCACGGCGCGTGCGATCCCCGGTTCGTCGGTGGCGTTCGATGCCAGCGCGTTGTGCCGCGAGATCACCACGGCCGGCGTCCAATGCTGCGGCGTGATGCCCAGCCACGTGAGCTCGGGCGGCATCAGCGAGGGATCGGCACGCACCTGATCCACGTAGGCATTCACGCCATCCACGAACGCCCCGATGATCGAGGCGCCGCGCGGATGATAGTGCGCCAGCTCGGTGGTCATCGACCCGCGATAACGCAGCAGCCGCGACGCCCGGTCACGGGACACCCAGCGTGCTCCCAAGACCTCGGCCATCGTCCCGGTGGCTTGCCGGCGCCACAGCTCGAGCTGGAAGAGCCGGTCGCGTGCCGCGCTGTATCCCTGTGCGAAAAACAGATCGTGCTCGTTCGCGGCCTCGATGTGCACGATGCCCGCCGAGTCACGCGCCAGCGTGACCGGCGCGCGCAGTCCCTTCGTTGTGATCTCTTGCGCGGGCAGCGCTGGCGACCCGCCCAGCAACAACGCCAGCACCACCACCGCCTGCACGGCGGCTCCGGTCAAGGCACTCGCGAACTCGCGCACAATGTCTCCTGCAGGTTTGATGGCATGAATGGCATCCACGCTCCGTCCGGCCTGCCAGTAGTCCTGCGTCGCCCCATCCACGCTCGAGCGCTTGAGCTGTCGGAGTGAGCGGAGCGCATAGAAGGTGCGGATCCAGTGTTTGGTCTTGCGTCCCTTGAAGAGCCAGCGGGACAACGGTCCCACTTTGGTGCCGAGCTTTTCCACGTACGGCGTGCGGATCACCGATACCGGGACGCCGGTCAGGCGTTCGGTGAGCACGATATCGCGGGAGTGCGCGTCCACGATCGCGCACTTGTAGGCGTCGTCGGAATTGCACTCCGGCGTGGCGATGAAGCGCGTGCCTAGTTGCACGCCGGCGTAGCCCATGTCGATCAGCGCCTTGAACTGCTCGGGCGAGCCCACACCGCCGGCCGCGACCACGGGCAATCCGAGCCCGCTCACTTCGTCGAGGAGGGCGCGTGCATCGCGCGAGCCCGTGTGGCCACCGGCCTCACGATTGACGGCTACGAGTCCGTCCACGCCGCCGTCGCGTCCCTTCTGCGCCCACTTCAACTCGGTGATGTCGTGATACACCACACCGCCTGCCGCGTGGACGCGATCGCACACCCACTTCGGATTGCCGAGTGACGTGAGGAAAAATCGCACACCCTCTTCGAGCGCGATGTCGACCCACTTCATCATGCGGTTGTGATACGTCTTCGACGAGGCTTCGATGAGCGCGTTGAAGCCGATGGGCGCGCCGCCGCTGAGCCGGTGGATCGTGCGCAGCCCGTCCCGGAAGTCGTAGCCGTGCACATAGGTGAGCGAGATCGGCTGCACGATGCCGAGTGCTCCCGCCGCACTCACCGCCGCCACCAGCTCCGGATTGCTGCACGGATACATCGGGCCGCAGATGAGTGGCACGCGGATGTGCGCGTGTCGTGTGAGCGGGGTGTCGAACGTCGGCGTCTCGGTCATCGGGCCATCTCGCGAGCAGGGTCGGGAGGGGACAGGCGCCAGTGCACCAAACACCGCGCCACGAGTTCGCCCTCGGCATTCACAATGTCCGCCTGTACATCGTGCGTCATCGGCGCACTCACGACGGTGGGCGCCTGCGCGGTGCTGGTGCACACCAGCGTGCCCCGCGCCTTCTTCAGGTATTCGATCTGGAGCCCCGTCACGATACCGCGGACCCCCGGCGGCAACGCGGTCATGAGCGCCACGCCGCTGGTCATCTCGGCCAGATTCACCAGTGCCACGGCGTGGATGGAGGTCAGGTGGTTTCGCACCGCCTTCCGGTCGCGGAGTTGCACGCGCGCGAAGCCGGGGCGGACGTCGGTGAAGACGCCTCCGACCGAGCCGGTATAGGGCGCGGTACGCCCCACGACCCAGCTGAAGAGGCGTTTGCCGAAGGGTAGGGGCGCAAGGCGCTCCCAGTTCTTCAGCAGCAGGGTGCCCGGGGACGGGTTGGTGCGAGGCATAGGGTCGGGAACGGCGGACGAGGACAGGGCGTACCGTTGGGTAGCGTACGCGCTGGGGCGCCGCGCCGCCACCGTGCGGCGTCCGACGGCGTGGGCTGCGCGCTGCCGGATCGTGGTATCTTCCGAGTGTGAATTCTCCCGAACTCTCCCTGACCCGCGATGGATTCGTCTCCCTTCCTCATGTTTGCTGACGTGGGACGTGGACTCGGCGTGGTGCTCCTGGCGGTGCAGGCGCCGTTGCTGCTGCTCCTGCTGGCGCGGCTCATGCCCGGTCGCACGCGACGGCCACCGATAGCGCCGCGCCTCACCCCGCGCACCGACACCACGGTCACGGTGATCGTCGCCACGCTCAACGAAGCCAAACGCATCGGTCCCTGTCTCGAGGGGCTCATGGGGCAGACGGAGCCGATGCTGGAAGTGCTCATCGTGGACAGCCGGTCTACCGACGGCACGCGGGAGTTGGTCGAAGCGGCATCGGCGCGCGATCCGCGCATTCGCCTGGTGACCGACGATCCGCTGCCGGCCGGATGGGTCGGCAAGGTGTGGGCGCTCGAGACGGGCCTCCGGCAGGCCAAAGGGGCGTGGGTACTCGGCATCGACGCCGACACCGTGCCCGCGCCCGGACTGGTCGGTGCGGTGGTCGACGCGGTCGAGCAGGACGGCTACGACGTCGCCTCATTCTCGCCGCAGTTCCGCGACCAGACGTCGGCCGAACGCTTCGTGCAGCCGGCCATGCTGGTCACGCTCGTGTATCGCTGCGGCGCCGCCGGTGCCACCCAGCCGCCCCCCGATCGCGTGCTCGCCAACGGGCAGTGCTTCGTCGCGCGGCGCGCGCTGCTCGAGCAACACGGTGGCTACGCCCCCGCGCGGGCCTCGTTCTGCGACGATGTCACGTTGGCGCGCCATCTCGCGTCGCATGGCGCCCGTGTGGGATTCCTCGACGGCTCCAAGATCATCCAAGTGAGCGCGTATGTGTCGCTGGCCGAGATGTGGCGCGAATGGGGCCGCAGCTTCGATCTGAAAGACGCCACCCCGACCTGGCGGCGCTGGATCGACGTGGCCTTGGTGTGGAGCGCCCAGGCGCTGCCGCTCCCGATGCTGCTTGGGCTCGTCGCGCTGCTCGCCTCGATGGGATGGCCGGCCGCCGACAACCCGCAGGCGATGCTGCTGGAGGCGCTGCTGCTCGTGAACGCGTCCGCACTGCTGGTGCGGCTCATGATGCTCGTGGCGCTGCGCCAGAGCTACGCGGAGCGCGGCTGGCCGTTCTGGTTGTCGTGGTTGTCGGACATCGCCGCCGCTTGGCGTCTGACGCTGAGCACCGCGCGCACGCCCACCCGCTGGCGCGGCCGGCAGTACGACACGCTGGTCACCGACGGCGCGAACTAGGCGCACGGCGGTCGCGGCTGCAGCAAAAAGCAAAAAGCAAAAAGCAAAAGCAAAAGCAAAAGCCAGAACACGGATGGCGCCGATACACGGAAACAACACGGATAAGCAAACAGCGCGTTTTTTGCTTATCCGTGTTGTTTCCAATCGATCAGTGTCATCCGTGTTCTGGCTGTTGCTTTTAATCCGCGTCACGCCACGCGTTCAGTGCCGTCTGCGGTTGCGCGTCAGTCGCCCAGCGCACCGAGCATCGCCCGTGTGAAGGCCGGCAGGTCCTTCGGCACCCGGGCGCTCACGATGGTGCCGTCTACGACCGCCGGCTCGTCGACCCACACGGCGCCGGCGTTCGTGAGATCGTCGCGAATGCCCAGCGACGACGTCATGCGCTTGCCGCGCACGATGCCGGCCGAGATCAGGATCCATGGGCCGTGGCAGATCGTGCCGATGATGCCCCCCTGCTCGTACACACGCCGCACGAGCGACAGCACCGCGGGATCGCGTCGCAACTTGTCGGGGGCCCATCCGCCGGGGGCCACGATGCCCCGCAGCGAGGCCGGGTCGAGGTCGGCCACCTGACCGTCCATCGTGGCCGGATAGCCCCACTTCCCGTGATAGGACGCCTCGCCGTTGCCGATCAGCGGGGTGTGATAGCCCGCCTCTTCGAGACGGAGCTTGGGATACCAGACTTCGAGATCTTCGTAGTCGGGGCCGACGAGGATGGCGATGGTGCCGCGTGTGGACATGGGGATCTC
>CANHNQ010000158.1 GCA_947462095.1 Gemmatimonadota bacterium | reverse complement strand
GGTACTTGTCGATCGTGAGTGCCTTATCGAACGCCATCGTCGTAATATTCTCAGCGCGTGTCGTGCGCAGCCTTTTGTGCGCGCAATAGTAGGAAGCACAAAAGCTTAGTCCACCTTGCCCCGTCTGTAAAGGACCTCGACGTGCCCGACCGCTATTTGGGGCAAACAATCGGAAAATATCGGGTCACCCGGCTCCTCGGAACGGGGGCTTTTGCCTGGGTATACGAGGCGATCGACCTGGATTTAGAGATCCCGGTCGCCCTCAAGATCCTGCGTCCGGAATTTGCGGGACACGAGATCGCGGAAGCCCGCTTCCGTCGGGAAGCGGCCACGGCCGCCCGCCTCCGACACCGAAATATCGTCACGGTTCGCGACGTCGGTCAGGTGAATGGGACCGTGTTCGTGGCGATGGATCTGCACCCTCTCACGCTCGGGCACCGACTCGCCCTGGCCGGACGGCTGCCGGAAGCCGACTGCGTCCGTCTCGGCATCGAGGTGGCGGCCGCGCTCGCGATCGCTCATGCCGGCGGCGTGATCCATCGCGACATCAAGCCCGACAACATTCTCCTCGGCACCGACGGCGAGGCCGTGGTGGCGGACTTCGGCCTCGCCCGCGCGCTCGCCGGCGCGCCCTCGCTCAGTGCGACGAATCAGGTGATGGGTACGCCCCACTACTTCAGCCCGGAGCAGGCCCGAGGACAGGAGATCGACGGCCGAAGCGACCTCTACTCGCTCGGCGTCACCCTGTATCGCGCGGCCACTGGCCACCTGCCCTTCGAAGGCGACGATTGGTATGCCGTCGCCAGGCAGCACATCGAAACGCCCGCCGTACCCCCACGCGCATTCGCGCAGGAACTCACCCCAGAGTTCGAGGCCGTCATTGTCCGGCTGCTCGCCAAGGCACCCGAGCAGCGCTTTCAGACCGCCACCCAGCTGCTCGATGCGCTCGGCGCCCTCCAGAGCGCTCCGGAACGCAGTCGATTCATGCCGGCGGCGGGTGCGCCCACGGTCGATGCCTTTCCCGCGGTGCGGACCTCGCGGCGCCGCGTCGCCATCGCGACCTCGATTGTCATGCTCAGCGCGGCACTCATCTGGATGTTCTGGCGAGATCGTGCCACCCCAGAGGTACGCACGGGCAAGGCGCCAGAGGACCCCGCCTCGACCGCGATCGCGCCCCCTCCAGAGAGCGGACAGGTCACCGATGGCATGCAGGGGGCGGACACCCGTCGCCCATCCGACTCCATCTCGGCGCGTCCCACCGCCGCGCGGGCCGAGGACAGCGTGCGCACACGGCCGCCGACCCGCCCGACGCGAACGGCGGCCGGTCGAGTGGTGCGGCTCTCACTCTCGGCTTCCGATTCCGCGCGGCTCTACATCGACAATCGACTGGTCGGCACCGGTCACTACACCGGCGACCACACCGCCGGTACCACGCTGTCGATACGAGCGGTCCTCGCGAATGCCTCAACAACCTGCGGGGTCGCCGTTCGCGACACCGTGCTCACGCTCAAGGCGGGCGACCACGTCGATCTGAACCTGCCGGTTCGCGGCTGTGCCGTCGTGAGCTACGACGTGACGCCCCGTGATGCCCGCGTCGCGTTCACGCCGATGGAGGGCGGGCCGTCCGTCGAAGTGCGCGCCGACAGCGCCCGTGCCCTCGTGCTGCCCGAAGGACGCTACACCGTGCGGATTCAGGCCCCGCGTTGCGTAACGGGCGCAGACACCCTTCTCGTGGCCGCCAAGGCCGATGGCACCCCGGTCTCGCGCCGGTTCCCGCTCATCTGCAGCTGAACGCGGGGCGTAATCGCGCCATGGCCAGTGGATGTCGGCGGACGCGCCAGTACCGGCGCCGGTCAGCGTATCGAGACGGACACGCCGGCGGCACCCACCACAGTGCCGAACCAAAAGAGCGGGCTCCGCCACCACGGCGTCGGCGGCGGGGTGAGCAGCAGCACATGGTCTGTGGTCACACGCGCCACCTGTGACGTCACCAGCGCCGACGCCGACGTCGGGTCACGACGTGTGATGGTGAGACGAGCCACAAGCGCATCACGATGTGTCGGATCCACGGCGTACGCAGGGAGTCCAGCGCGGACCCAGCGGCTCTCGAACACGCGAAACGTCGCGGTGCTGTCATCGACCGCATCAATCTCGAAACGCGCCGCATCGCGGGGAATCCGCGGCAATACCGGCAGAAGGGGGCGCGCGGCCTGCGCCGCGCGGTGACACCCACTGCCCGCCACGATAACGAGGGCGGCGCAGAGCAGCCGCGCACGACGCGCGGCGACAGTGCGAATCACGTGCTCATTTCGTAAAGAGATTACGCAGATCGTTGAACGTGACGAGCACGATCAGCGCGAGCACCGCCAGCACGCCGACGCGCGCAAAGCCCTCGCGAACGCGTCCACTGAACGCGCTCCCCTTCACCCGTTCGGCCAGCACCACGAGGATCTGACCACCGTCGAGCACCGGGATCGGCACCAGATTGAGGATCGCGATGTTGAGGCTCAGAAAGGCAATCAGCGACCAGAGGGTTTCGGGGCCACTCTTTGCCGCCTGCACGGAGGTGCGCGCGATCTGAATTGGACCGCCGAGGTTCTTCGCCGACACCTGCCCCGACACCAGCCCGCCGAGTACGGCTGCGACGTTCGTGGCCATGCGCCACGTCGCATGGCCCCCAGCCGTCATCGACCCCACGAGGCTGAGTTTCTCGTTCACGGTGGAGGCGCGCACCTTGATACCGATCCGTCCCACCGTCTTCTTCGCGCCCGTCACGGGATCATCGATTTCCGCAGTCTGCGGCGTGATGTCTCTGGTGAAGCGCGTGTCGCCACGCTGGACCTCCAGGCGTAGCGCCCCCGATGTCACCGGAGCGACCTGGTCGAGCACCTCATCCCACGCCCGGATCACCTGACCGTTGATCCCGACAATGCGATCACCAGAGACGAGGCCAGCGATAGCGGCCGGAGCCCCGGGCACCACAGAATCGATCACCGCCGGCACGTACGTATTCCCGGCACGGTAGTAGATGCCCGTGGATACGACGAGCGTGAGCAGGATGTTCATGATCACGCCGGCCGACAGAATGAACACACGGGCCGACGTGGACTTGTTCTCCACCCAACGATCGGCCGGCACGGCCTTGGGACCGAATGGGGCCATAGACTGATCATCCCAGAGCGAGGGCGCGACATCAGCGGGCCGCCCGCTCGCGGCCTCGAGGGAGCCACGATCGCCGCCCCCTTCGATGCCGACCATCGACTCGTCATCCCGACTGGCCATTCGCACGTAGCCGCCGAGCGGGATCAGCGAGAGTCGGTAATCGGTCTCTCCACGGCGTATGCCGAACAGACGGTTCCCCCACCCGAGCGAAAAGACGGGCGCATAAACGCCCGTCAGCTTCGCGGCGAGGAAGTGCCCGAGTTCGTGGACGAAAACCACAAGGCCGAAGACGAGCAACGGCGCGATGTACGGCGTAATCGAACTCATCGAAATCAGCACCCCACCTGAGCATTCACGTGATCCCGCGCCGCCGTATCCGCCCGAAGCAGATCATCGAGGGACGCGCCCGACACGCCGGCCAACTCCGTCAGCGCCGCCGAGACCCGCTCGGCAATTCCGGCAAAGCTCAGACGACCCGCCAGAAAATGGGCGACCGCCACCTCATTGGCCGCATTGAACACGGCCGGTGCGGCGCCTCCGCGGCGGCCGGCATCGATTCCGAGCCGCAGCATAGGGAAATCCTCATACCGGACCGTTTCGAAGCTCAGCCCGCCAAGCGCGACCGGGTCAAAGGATGGTACGCCGGAATCGGCCACGCGTTCCGGATACGTGAGAGCGTACAGGATCGGCAGTTCCATCGAAGGAATGCCCATCTGCGCGAGCACGCTCCCGTCGATGAACTCGACGAACGAGTGAATGATGCTCTGCGGGTGCACCACCACGTCGATCCGATCGTACGGCACCCCGAACAAGTGGTGTGCCTCGATCACTTCGAGCGCCTTGTTCGCTAACGTGGCACTATCGATCGTGATCTTGCTCCCCATCTGCCACGTCGGATGCCGTAAGGCATCCGTTACCGTGGCTGCGGCGATCCGGTCGGCCGGCCAGGTGCGAAACGGGCCGCCCGAGGCCGTGAGGACCAGTCGTCGCACTTCGTGCGGCTGACGGCCGGCCAGGCACTGCAGGATGGCCGAATGCTCGCTGTCGACGGGCACCAGTTCACCGCCGTGCCTCCGCGCCGTTTCCGTCACGATCGCCCCGGCCACCACCAGCGTTTCCTTGTTCGCCAACGCGACGCGCTTGCCCATACGCAGGGCCGCGAGGGTCGCAGGCAATCCGGCCGCCCCCACGACCGCGTTGATCACGATCGCGGCATCGGGGTGGGTCGCAGCCGCGATCAGGCAGTCGGCGCCAACCCCCCAGCCAGCGGGCGCATCCGCGTGCGGCTGCACGAGACCGGCAAATGCCGGCAGCCAGGTGGCGACCTGCTCAGCGAGCGCGGCCACGTTGCCATTCGCGGTGAGCGCCACCGGCACATAGCGATCTCGCTGTCGGGCCAGCACGCGCAGCGCGCTGGTCCCGATTGATCCGGTTGACCCGAGGATCGCGACGCCGACGGGGGGGGCCGTCGTCGCCCTGACGTTGGCGGCGGGCATCATGCTCCGGGAGCCGGGAGGAGCAGCGCGTAGTACAGCGCGTAGGTCACGGGGAGGACAAAGAATAACGAGTCGAGACGGTCAAGCACGCCGCCGTGTCCTGGGAACAGCGTGCCGCTGTCCTTCACACCGGCTTCGCGCTTCAGCAGTGACTCCGTGAGGTCGCCAATCTGCGCCGTCACGCTGATGCAGACGGCAAAGACGACCAACCCGGTCGGACTGAACGCAAGTTGGGCCTGCGGCTTGAGCAGATAGTGCACAAAAGCCGCGCAGGCCCCCACGGTGGCGACCACGGCACCGACTGCCCCAGAGATCGTTTTGGCTGGGCTGACCGACGGGATCAGCTTGGGGCCTCCCACCAGACGACCGGTAAAGTATGCGCCCGTATCGCTGGCCCACGTGAGCACCACGGGCATAATGACCACAAGCGCGCCAGCCGTGTCGCCGACGGCGTATCCGAAGTAACGCAGTGCGTAGATGTAGCTGAGCGTGCCGCCGGTATAGAGCGCACCGAAGATGGTCGTGGCCGCGGCGCCGAGTGGTTTGCCGTCGACACCGCGCGCCCAAATCGAGAGCGCCAGCACGAACAGCGGCACCAGAATCCAGACGACGAGCGGCACGGCAAAGACGCCGAGTTGCTGTGCGTGGACGGCGAGCGGGATCATCGCTGAGAGCACGATGCCGACCACACTCATCGGCGTCGTGCCACCCTCACGGGCGATGCGATAGTACTCCCACGCGGCAATGCCAGCCAGCGTACCGGCGAACGTGGCGAGCGGCGCCCCGCCGAACCAGATAATTCCGAGCGCAATCGGCGCTCCGATGACGGCGACTACGGCACGCCGAGCGAGTTCGTTCACACGAGGGGGGAAGAGAGCGCGGACACACGCATCAGGAACTGACGCGGCCGAAGCGTCGATCACGACGCTGGAAATCACCGATGGCTTCGTAAAGCGCCGCACGTCCGAAGTCGGGCCACAGCACGCTCGAGATGTACAACTCGGCGTAGGCGACCTGCCACAACAGAAAATTCGAGAGACGTTGCTCGCCGGACGTACGGATCAGCAGGTCGGGATCCGGGCACGCGGCGGTGAACAAGCGCGCACGGAACTCGTCTTCGGTAATCGCCTCTGGGGTGAGGCGACCCGCTTGCACCTCTTCAGCCAACATCCGGGCCGCCCGCACCAACTCAGCGCGCCCGCCATAGGAGATGAAGAGATTGAGCCCAAGCCGTGTCTCGGCCTCCGTGATGCGCATCACGCGCTCCACGGCGGCGGCAGCCGGCCCACTGAGACGATCGAGATCCCCGTGAACGCGAACGCGAACGCCCTGCTTCTGCAGGTCGTCCGCTTCACGGGCAATGAATTCTTCCAGCAACGACATCAGCGCCGAGACTTCAGTGTGCGGTCGCTGCCAGTTCTCCTGCGAGAATGCAAACAGCGACAACCACTCGACGCCGGCCTCGAGACAGCCCTCAACAACCGCCCGAACCGCCTTCATTCCGGACCGATGACCAAACGGTCTGGGCATGTGGCGTTCACTCGCCCACCGCCCGTTGCCGTCCATGATGATCGCAATGTGCCGCGGCACCGCCCCGTGCACACGTATGCGTGCCAGCAGATCCGTTTCCGTGTCAGCCATGGTGGGCGGGGGCAAGGGGCATATCAGCGAGCGGTCCGCAACGCGGACTCAAACCTCCATGATCTCGGCTTCCTTCGTCTTCAGCAGCGCCTCGAGCTTCCCGATGCAATCGTCGTGCGCCTTCTGCAGGTCCTTCTCCGCGTGCTTCTTGTCGTCCTCGGAGACGCCGTCCAACTTCTTGACCTTGTCGCGCGCATCGGTGCGGGCGTGACGGATCGCGATGCGGCCGTCTTCCGCCAGCTTGCTCAGCACCTTGACCAGTTCCTTCCGACGCTGCTCGTTCATCGAGGGCAGCGGCACACGGATGACGCCGCCCTGATGCGCCGGATCGAGGCCGAGCTCCGACTCACGGATTGCCTTCTCGATCACTTTCGCCTGTCCCTTGTCGAACGGCGTGACGAGCAGAATCCGGGGTTCGGGAGCCGACACCTGCGCCACCTGATTCAGCGGCACCAGCGAGCCGTACGCCTCGACCTTGATCGTGTCCAGCATGCTCGGCGACGCCTTCCCGGTGCGAATGCCGGCGAAGTCGCGCTTCGAGGCCTCGAGGGCCTTCTCCATCCCACTCTTCGTGTCCTTCAGAATCTGCGCAATGCTCATGAAACCAGAGTCCCCACGCGTTCGCCGTTGATGGCGCGTGCGATCGCGCCTGGCGTATGAAGGTTCAGCACGATCAGCGGCAACTGATTCTCTTTGCACAGCGTGATGGCCGTCTGGTCCATAACGCGGAGCTCTTCGAGCATCACATCGCGATAGCTGATCG
>CANHNQ010000157.1 GCA_947462095.1 Gemmatimonadota bacterium | reverse complement strand
GACACGAGTGGATGGCGATACCCTACGTCCCCGCTTTTCCGGCGGGCCCCGGCGCAAAAGCATCGCGGTCCGATGTAGTATACGCTGCCGCCGAGGCCGACAGGACTCCAACGAGTCGCGTCGACCGCATCCTGTCCCACGCAGTTCCCGACCCCACGCCCCTCGTGTCCGACGCTGACTTGCTGGCCCGCCTCCGTGGCGGGGATCACGCAGCGTTCGAGGCGATCTTCCGGCAGTGGTATGAGCCTGTGGTGCGCTCCGCCAACCGCGTGCTGCACGATCCCGGCGTGGCCGAAGAACTCTCACAGGATGTCTTCCTCGAGCTCTGGCGCCGTCGGGAAACGCTCGCCCCCGACAGCAGCGTGGCCGGGTATCTGATGCAGGCCGTACGCAACCGGTCGCTCAATCACCTGCGCCACCTGCAGGTGCAGAAGAAGTCCGCCGTCTATGTCGAGGCGCTCAGTGAGCCCGCCGAACAGGCCGACGCCGACGCGCAGGCGGGCGAGCTGCACGACGCGATCCGTGATGCCATCGCGTCCCTCCCGCCCCGGTCCCGGGAAGTGTTCCTGATGAGCCGCGAACGGAACCTGCGCTACAGCGAGATTGCCGAGCAGCTCGGTGTGACCGTCAAGGCGGTGGAAGCAAACATGAGTCGAGCCCTGCGGCAGTTACGAGCGACGCTGTCCCCATTCCTGCCCAAGGGCGGTGAGTAGCACGTAGGGTTCCGCCGTGCTCGCGGGTCTCCAGTGTCGAACGCCTCAACGATGCCCTCGCGACGGTCGCGAGGTTCGAGAGGCCGCGCTTCGAGAGGTCACCATGGCACGATCCCGTTTTCTGACGCTGGCCGCGACCACGACGCTGCTCGGCGCGGCGGCTTGCAGCCTCGACAACAGCAACGCGCCGAACGCCTTCCTGTCGGATCTGGCCTTCAGCAGCGCGCCGGCCGGACTCGACCTCGTGTCCAGCAGCTACGCGAGTTCCAGCGACAACGGCATGCCCTGGGGTGGCCCGGAACGTGGGCGTGGGGGCGGACCTGGCATGGGTGGCTTCATGGGCGGCGGACTGGGCGATGCCTTCGCCGGCAACGCGGCACCAGGGCACGGGGCCCATCGCGGGCCGTTCGGTATCCGGATCGACGACAGCTGCGTCTTCGCGGCCGGCACCGGTGATCTCACCTGTGGCCCGACGGTCAAGAACGGCCTCACGGTCACGTCGATCTACACGATCAAGAACGCGGCCGGCACGGCGCAGTCGGCCATCGATAGCGTCACCACCAATTCGGTGCGCGTTCGCACCACGGTGACCGGCACGGCCACCCGCAGCCGAGACGGCAGCGTGACCGCGACGGTCAGCAACCGCGGCGATCGGACGGTCACGGGACTCGCCGTCGGCAGCACGCGGCGCACGGTGAACGGCACGTCGCAAGGCAGCGAGACCGCCACCGGCACCAACCGCGAAGGGAAAGCCTTCTCGTCGGTGCGCACCGCCGCGGACACGACCACCGGCCTGGTCATTCCGGTGTCGACCACCGCGCAGACCTATCCGACGGCCGGCACCGTGATTCGCCGGATGAAGGTGATCATGACCATCGGCGGCACGAGCTCCACCAAGGATCGTCGCGAAGTGCTCACCTACGACGGATCGGCGACGGCCAAGCTGCAGCTGACCGAAGACGGCACCACGAAGAACTGCACCGTCGCCCTGCCTCGCGGCCGCCCGAACTGCTCATGAGTTGTACGGAGTGAATGGCGCGATCATCCGCGACTGACGCTCTCGCGTGTCCACCGCGGGAAGGCGGTGGTGGGAGAGAACCCCGATACCGGATCTGCTGATCCGGTGTCGGGGTTCTTCGCATTCGGTTGAGAAGTACAGCGAACCGCAACCGCAACTGCCAGAACACGGATGACACCGATGGACGGAAACAACACAGATAAGCAAACAACGCTGTTGGCTTATCCGTGTTGGTTCGGCGAGATCGGTGTCATCCGTGTTCCGGCAGTGGCCGTTCGCTGACCGCTGACAGCGGTTCGCTGCCGCAGCCGACGACTCAGTCGTCGATCCCGCTGAAGTCGAGCGACGCGGAGTTGATGCAGTAGCGCCTGCCGCTCGGCATCGGGCCATCATCGAAGACGTGCCCGAGATGCGCATCACAGCGGGCGCAGTGCACCTCGACGTGCACCATGAACCACTGCCGATCCGTGCTGGTCTCGATGGCCACCTCGGAAAGCGGCTCGGCGAAGCTCGGCCACCCCGTACCGGAGTCGAACTTCGCGCTCGACGAGAACAGGGGCTGACCGCACCCCGCGCACAGGTAGAGGCCGTCGCCGTGGTGATCCCAATAGCCGCCGCCGAAGGCCCGCTCCGTGCCGTACTCGCGCATGACGCGGTACTGTTCAGTGGACAGGATCGTCCGCCACTCCAGCTCGCTCTTGCGGATCTTGTCTACCATCTGTCAAATGAACGGTATGACGCTTCCCCCCGCCAGCGCGAACGCGCCGGAAAACTGGCAACTCGGCCCCAACGTTCCGCAATCGCACCGCCGATGGCTGCGGGCTCTGGGACGCACCGTCCTTTTTGGGGCCGGATGGCGCTTCGAAGGGCAGATGCCAGACATGCCGCGCTTCGTCGTGACCGTGGCCCCCCATACCTCGAACTGGGATTTCCCGATCGGTCTGGCCGCGAAGTGGGCCCTCGGTTTCGACGCCCATTGGTGGGGTAAGCACACCCTCTTCGTGCCGCCGCTTGGATGGTTCATGCGCGCGAACGGCGGCATTCCCGTAGATCGCAAGCATTCGCAAAACGCCGTCGAGCGCACCATCGAGGCGTTTCGCACCCATGACCGCTTCGCGCTGGCGCTCGCCCCCGAGGGCACGCGCAAGAAAGTGACGCAGTGGAAGAGCGGCTTCTGGCACGTCGCCAAAGGCGCGAATGTCCCCATCTGCTGCGTCGCCCTCGATTTCCGGCGCCGCGTCGTACGGCTCGGGCCGACCACGATGCCCGTGGAAGATGATCCCGCCGCGGGGATCGCCCGCATCCGGACGTACTACGCTGACGTGGCCGGACGCGACCCTTCGCAACAGTCCTGATGTTCACCTCGTTGGCACGCCGTTGGGCCGGTCCCGTCGCACGCGCGAGGGTGGCGCTGCTGGCCGGGCTGATCGCGGTACCGTGGTCCGGCGTGCGCGCACAGGAAGCCGACAGTACGCGAGCCACCGTGGGACGGGCGATTCGCGCCACGCGTGCGCCAGAGATCGACGGACGCGACAACGATGCCGTCTGGCGTGCGGCCACGCCGATGACCGCCTTTCGTCAGTTCGAGCCGGGAGAGAACCTCGAGCCGACCTTCCGCTCCGAAGCCCGCGCCGCCTACGACGATCGCTATCTGTATGTCATCGTGCGCGCCTTCGATCCGCATCCCGACAGCCTCGCGGCGCTGCTGTCACGGCGCGATGTGAAGACCGCGAGCGATCAGCTCAAGATCATCATCGACGCGTATCACGACGGGCGCACCGGGGTCGAACTCGCGGTGAACCCGGCCGGTGTGAAGCGCGACTACTCGATCTACGGCGACATCACCGAAGACGCCACGTGGGATGGCGTCTGGGACGTCGCCACCAGCATCGACAGTCTCGGCTGGGTGGCCGAGTATCGCGTGCCCTTCAGCCAGCTGCGCTTCACGGCCAAGGAGGTACACACCTTCGGCTTTGGTGTCTGGCGTGACATCACGCGATTGAACGAACGCACCGGCTGGCCGATGTACCGGCCGTCGCGCCGCACCCTCATCTCGCAACTCGGCACGCTCGAAGGCATCGCCGGCATCGGCACGCCGCGTCGTCTGGAGCTGCTGCCGTACAGCGTCACCAAACGCGTACCGAATCCGGCGTCACGCACCGGCGGGTCACGCGGTGCGCTGGCCGGCGGGCTGGACATCAAGGCCGGCATCGGATCGCGCGTCACGATCGATGCCACGGTGAATCCCGACTTCGGACAGGTCGAGGCCGACCCGGCGGTCCTCAACTTGTCCGCGTTCGAAATTCGCTTCGATGAGCGACGGCCGTTCTTTCAAGAGGGCGCCGGCCTGTATCGCTGCGGTGGATCGTGCGAAGGGGTCTTCTACACCCGCCGCATCGGCCGCACGCCACAGCTGCGGCGCTCGAGCGCCGACGCCCTGTTCACGAACATCACCGCGGCCGCCAAGATTACCGGCCGCTTCGACAACGGCATCGCGTTCGGCCTGGTGAACGCCTCCACGGAGAATGTCCGCGGCGCGAGCGGCACCACGATCGAGCCGCAGACGAATTACCTCGTGCTGCGTGGCCTGCGCGAACTGCGCGGCGGGCGCTCCCAGTTCGGCATGGAGCTCACCAACGTGCGTCGCCGCCGCGATGCGGCGACCGACCCATTTCTCCGTCGCGACGCCACGACGCTGCTGCTGCAGGGCTATCACCGCTTCGCCCGCGACCGATGGGAAGTCATGGGCTACACCGGTCTGAATACCGTGGGCGGGTCGGCACAGTCGATCGCCCTGACGCAGCGCAACAGCGTGCATTTCTATCAGCGCCCCGATCACGAGCAAGTGTACGATTCGACCCGCACCGCCATGGGTGGTGTCGTCGCGTCCGCCGGCATCAAGCAGGTCGGGGGCCGCGTCCGCTACGAGAACGTGCTCCGCTATGCGTCAGCCGGTGTCGAGATGAACGACCTCGGCTTCGTGAACCTCGTCAATGACATGATGTTCCGGCAGTCGCTCGATCTGCGGCAGCTGCGTCCCAACCGTCTGCTGCGCTCGTCGTTCTCCACGATGAGTGCGGAATCACACTGGACCACCGGCGGACTGCTGTCGGCGCAGACGCTGTCCGTGCACACCAGCGGCTCGCTGCTGAACAACTGGGGCGGCGCCATCACCGCCTCGCTCAGCGACATCGGCGGGACGCATTGCGTGAGCTGTGCACGCGGCGGTCCGGCACTGCGGCAGTCGATGAAGAACACCCTGCGCGTCGATCTCGTCGGCGATCCGCGCCCGGTGGTGGTGCCGCGGGCGGCGTATCGCGTCGGCACGAGTGACGAGGGCCGCTCGTGGTTCCGAGGGGCCGACGCCGGCGCGGAATGGCGCTTCGCGAGCCGCTTCTCGACATCGATGGCACTGAACTACGATCAGGTGACCAACGACCAGCAGTGGATCGGCAACTACGGGGCGTTCCGCTCCGATACCACGCATTACACCTTCGCACGGCTGCATCAGCACATTCTCGGCATCACCGTGCGGGCCAACTGGACCGCGACCCCCACCCTGTCGTTTCAGCTGTACGCGCAGCCGTTCGTGACCACCGGCGAGTACAGCAATTGGCGCGAACTGCGCGAGGCGCGCGCCGATGGCTATGCCGACCGCTTCTCCACGTTCCGCACCACGGTGCCGGCGGATTTCAACGTCAAGCAGTTCAACTCGAATGCCGTGCTCCGATGGGAGTACCGGCCGGCCAGCGCCGTCTTTCTGGTCTGGCAGCAGGGACGCGCGCAGGACACCCTGAACCCCGGGGTCTTCGTCCCGGGGCGCGACGTCCGCGACCTCTTCGGCGCCCGCCCCCTGAACACGCTCCTCCTCAAGGTCAGCTATTGGTTCAACCCGTAGGGGGCGCCGAAAAACATGACGCCAGCGTCGTGTTTTTTCGGCGCCCCCCTTCCGCCCGGCCGATCCATGGCGGAACTTGAAAGGGTCCCTTACGGAGAGAGTTCCGAATGCGCATGACGACTGTCGGCGTGGTGGGCGCCGGGGCCATGGGAAGCGGCATTGCCGCCCTCGCGGCCTCGGCGGGCTGCCGTGTCGTGTTGCTCGATATCCCCGGCGATAGCGACCCCAAGTCGCCGAACCGAAGTGCGCCCGCGAAGAACGGGCTGCAG
Source organism: Gemmatimonadota bacterium (assembly GCA_947462095.1). GTDB lineage: Bacteria > Gemmatimonadota > Gemmatimonadetes > Gemmatimonadales > Gemmatimonadaceae > Gemmatimonas. The sequence continues at coordinate 1,286 of CANHNQ010000157.1, read as the reverse complement.
AAGGCGATCAAGTCCAAGCCGGCCTCCTTCATGGAAGCCGCCGCCGTCGCTCGCGTACGCACCGGCAATACCGAAGATCATCTGCAGCTCCTCGCCGAGTGCGACTGGATCTGTGAGGCGATCGTCGAACTCGCCGAACCCAAACAGCAGCTGTTCGCGCGCATCGAAGCGCTGATGAAGCCCACGGCGATCATCTCGTCGAACACCTCGGGCATTCCGATGTCGGTGCTGCTCGAAGGACGTAGCGAGAAATTCCGTCGCCGCTTCCTCGGCACGCACTTCTTCAATCCGCCGCGGTACATGCACCTGCTCGAGATCATCCCGACTCCGGAAACGGATCCGGCGGTGATCGGCGCCACGCGTGAATTCGCCGAGCGCACGCTCGGCAAGGGCATCGTGATCGCGAAGGACGTGCCCGGCTTCGTGGCGAATCGCCTCGGCGTGTACGGCATGGTCGGCACCATGCGACGCATGGAGCAGCACGGCCTCACTATCGATGAAGTCGACGGCCTCACCGGCTCCCTCATCGGGCGCGCCCGCACGGCCACCTTCCGCACCGGCGACCTGTCCGGGCTCGACGTGCTCACGCACGTCACCAAGGGCATCGGCGGCGCCACCGGCGAAGACTTCGCACTCCCATCGTGGATGCTCGACGAACTCGTGGCCAAGGGAAAGCTTGGCGACAAGACGGGCGGCGGTTTCTACGCGAAGACCAAGGACGGCACGCAGACCTTCGACTGGAAAAGCAAAGCCTATGTGCCGCAACAGCGGCTCGAAGGCGGAGACATCGGTCAGGCGATCCGCATGCCGATTGCGCAGCGATTGCCTGCCGCCGTTGCGATGACCGGCGCGCAGGGCGCATTCCTGCGCGATCATCTCGCCGACGCGGCGCACTACACGCTCACACTCGCCTCCGAACTGGCGTTCGACATCGTCGCGATCGACCGCGCGATGGAGTGGGGCTACGGCTGGGAAGCCGGCCCCTTCCAGATCATGGACGCCCTCGGCATCGACTGGCTGCGTGGCGAATTCCGCGCGCAGGGCAAGAGCATTCCGCCGCTGCTCGAGATGGCGAAAGGGTCGTTCTACAAGGACGGCGAGTATCTCACCTTCGACGGCAGTTACGAACCCGTTCCCGGCATCCCCGGACGCGTGTCGCTGGCCAACTTGGCCGCGCGCGGGCGCGTCCTCGACGACAACGGTCTCTCGCGCCTGATCGATCTGGGCGACGGCGTGGCCTGCTTCGAGTTCCGCTCGAAGATGAATACCCTTGGCGACGGCGTGCT
>CANHNQ010000156.1 GCA_947462095.1 Gemmatimonadota bacterium | reverse complement strand
GCGCTCGGCACCACCGCGATCGTGTTCTGCGTGTACGCCGACAGCTGCGGCTCGCTCCCCTGCAGATACGCGATGAACTGCCCATCGGGGCTCCACACGGGATTGGCGTCGGGACCGCTCCACGTGGTGAGTTTCACCGGCGTGGCGCCCGGCGCCGCGTCGACGACGTAGAGATCGGAATTGTTGGCCCGATCGGGGTCGGTGCCGCTGCGCTCGCTCACGAACGCGAGGCGCTTCCCGTCGGGCGACCAGCGCACCGACTGATCGTCGAAGTCGCCGGTCGTGATCTGCACCGCCTTCTTGGTGGCGACATCCACGATGTACACGTGATCGCGCAGGCGGTCGAGATAGCCGGTGTTGTCACGCTTGAAGGCGTAGCGATCAAGCACGATCGGCTTCGGGTTCTTCGTCTTCAGCGAATCGGGCTTCGACTCTTCGGGGTCGAGGTCGTGCGACACCACCGCGAGGCGCGTCCCGTCGGGCGACCATTCGTACTCGCCCACGCCGCCCTTGAGATCCGTGAGCCGCACCGCGTCACCGCCGGCCCGATCCAGCAGCCACACCTGGCCCCCCTTCGACTCGTAGCGCCCCGAGACAAAGCTCAGGTAGCGATTGTCGGGGCTCCATCGCGGATTGCTCTCGCCCTCCGGAGAACTCGTCATCCGGATGGTGCGCGTGCCCTCGTAGTTCACCATCCACACGTCACTGTCGCTCTTGTCCTTGGCCGAGTCGACGGTGGTGACGGTGTAGGCAATCCATGCGCCATCGGGGGAGATGCGACCAGCGCCGACGTCACGCAGACGATAGATGTCGGCGCTGCGGATCGGACGGGGGGATTGGGCGGCGGCGGTGGAAACGGAGGCCGCGAGGAGAGCGAGCAGGACGCGAAAACGCATGGCGGGAATGCACCGGATACGGAGTAGAACGACGACGTAATGGAACAGCGGGGCGGTGGGCCGTGGGCTTGGGGCGGTGGGTGTTGGGTGTTGGGTGTTGGGTGTAGCGTCTCGTACTGTGGCTACTTCCGGGTGGGAAGCTGGGCACCCACCGAGGTGAGGTAACTCGTGAGCTTACCGTTCAACTCCGTCACTTTGGCCGGCAGGGTGCGCGCCAGATCGTTCCGCTCCGCCAGATCGGTCCCCAGATCGAACAGGCGCAGCGAATTGTCTTCGTAGGCGCGGATCAGCTTGTAGTTGCCGGACAGGATCGTCGACGCCGGCCCGATGGGGTCGAAGTCGTAGTGTGGAAAGTGCACCACGAACTCGCTGGCTGGGCGTACCACGCTGCCGGTACCGCCGCTGGTGAGCACGGTCTTGAGACTCCCGCCTTCGATGTCGCGCACCGAGGCGCTGAGGGGACGGCCCACGAGATCGAGAATGGTGGGCACGAGATCCACGCCGCTGGCCTGCACGCGTGAACTGCTGCCGCGGGGAATACCCGGACCCGAGATCAACAGCGGCACGCGCACGCCGCCCTCCCATACCGTCCCTTTGCCCCACGTGAGCGGCGGATTGGCTGTCGCCCCCTGCTGTCCGTGATCGGAGGTGAAGATCACGTAGGTGGACCCGGCGACGCCGAGCGAGTCGAGCGCGGCCTGCACCTGCCGGATCGTGTTGTCCATCTCGAGCGTGGTGGCGGCCACACCCACGCTGTTGTCCGCCGCACCGGCCAGCTGCGCGCGCGCCGCGGCGTAGGTGGCGGGGAGTACGTCATCGGACACGCTGCCGGGATAGTGCGACAGCTGCACGTAGAACGGCTTCCGTGCCTTCACCTGACGCTTCATGAAGTCGATCGCGCGCGACGTGAGTCCGTAGCTCTCGGCCGGATTCGGATGCACCACGTTCAGCATGCCGCCATTGTTCGTGGGGCCGTCGGATTCGTCGAAGCCGTACGCCGATGGATCGGTGCGCCCCACGTGCCACTTGCCGAAGTGCGCCGTGGCGTATCCCGAGGCGCGCAGCAGCGAGCCAATGGTCGGGATCGACGTGGGGAGATCGGTGATCGAAATCGGCGTGACCAGCGTGGAGTTCGGGTTCACGCCGTCGGTCTGGTCCTTCACGAACGTGATGCGCAACTGCGCCGGACTGTGGCCGGTGAAGTACGCCGCCCGCGACGGCGTGCAGCGCGGCGACGGCGCATAGAAGTTCGTGTAGCGCATCCCCTCGGCGGCCATGCGGTCAAGCCCCGGCGTGCGCAGCAGCGGGTGCTTCGACGTGGGCAGGGCGGGATCCATCTGCACCGACGTACTCGTCCACCCCTGCGCTTCACCCAGGATGAAGACGACGTTGGGCACCGTGGACGGCGCCGGAGTGGGCGTCGTGACGACCGTGTCGCGCGGCGGCGTGGTGGTGCTGGATGTCGGCGCGTCGGAGCCGCCGCCGCAGGCGGTCGCCGCGAGGAGGACCACGAGGCACCGCCAGCGTGATGCGGTGCCGTGCATCGGAGGCTGCTTCATATCGCGGCGCCCATCATGGCTCGGAGGACGAGAGGGAAGGAGGTCACCGTCCGGAAGACGGAGGCTGCACGCGGGTGTTAAGGCCGCACCCTACCAAGCGGTCCCGGTGGCCCGGTACACGACCTTCCCGTTGAACACCGTCATCAGACATTTGGCATCCTTGATCGCTGCCGTCGGAACCGTGTAAAAATCGCGATCCCACACGGCGAGATCCGCATATTTCCCCACTTCGATCGACCCGATCTTGCTGTCGAGAAACATCTGTCGCGCTGCCCAGATCGTGACCGCGCGCAGCGCCGTCTGCACGTTCACCGACTCCGCCGTGCCGAATGGCGTGGCGCCGTAGGTGCCCAGCAGGGTCTCGCGTGCGACGGCCGACCAGATACCATACCGCGCCGCGAACGGCGTGACGCCGAAGTCGGAGCCGTTCGCCCACGTCATGCCGTTCTTGCGATACGTGTTGAACGGATTGAGACGCAGGGCCCGCTTCTCACCGAAGTTGCCGGCGTAGCTGTCGCCCAGCCACCAGTTGAACGACGCCGAAGGTTCAGGATAACCCGCGTCCATCTCGCGCTGGAGCCGGGCCATCACGGCGATCGCGTGATCGCTCGGGATGTTGGCGTGGATAATCCCGTGCCGAAGGCCGCGCTTCGGATTCTCGCGCATGGCCTGATCGTAGCTGTCCATCACCCAGTCGATCCCGCGATCGCCGATCGAGTGCACCGACACGTGCATCCCTGCATCGTGATACTGGCGGATGAGTAACCGGATCGTGTCGGCATCCGAGGTGGGATAGCCGCGATTGCCGCGGTCCACGTCGCGATACCCCATGTTCCAGTCGTCGTACAGCCACGCCGTGCGTGCGCCACCGGAGCCGTCGATGTACAACTTCACGCCACCGGAGATGAGCCGGTCATCACCGGTACTCTCGTACGGCCGACTGGTCGCCGCATGTTCGGCGATCACGCGCTTCGCCCCCTCCACCGAGCGCCCGCCCGTCCAGAGCGCGAAGATCCGCACGCTGAGCGAATCGTCGGCCATGATCTTCCGGTACAGCTCCCACGTCTGCGACGAAATGCCGGGGTCCTTGCCGCCCGTCATCCCCTCGGCGTTGAACGCCTTCACCATCTCGCGAATGCCGCGCTCCGTCTGCGCCACCGTGCGCGGCGGAATGAGACGCCGCACGAGCGTCTGCGCGCCTTCCTTCAGCACACCGGTGGGCGATCCGTCCGCGGCGCGATCGATCGTGCCGGCCGGCGGATCAGGGGTGGTGTTCGTGATGCCCGCGAGGCGCAACGCCACGCTGTTGGCCACGCCGTAGTGTCCAGTGGTTTGCGTCAGGTACACCGGATGATCGGGCGACGCGGCATCGAGGTCGCGGGCCGTGAGCAGGCGACGTTCGGCCAGCTTGCCTTCATCCCAGCCCCGTCCTTGAATCCACGTACCCTTGGGCAGCGTGGCCGCTTTTGCCCGCACCGCCGCCGCCGCGTCGGCCACGCTCTTCACGTTGGGGTAGCTCAGGTCGATCACGAAAATCTGATCGGCGCCACTGCCCGAGAAGTGCACATGCGCATCGAGCAGGCCGGGCGTCATCGTGCGCCCGCGCAGATCGACCCGTCGCGCGTTGGGTGCGGCCGCACGCTCCGCATCGGCATTCGTGCCCACGGCGACGATGCGATTCCCCGCCACGGCGACGGCCTGCGCCACGCGATCGGTCGCGTCGACGGTGAGGATGCGACCGTTCACGTAGATGACATCGGCCAGCGGGGGCTGAGCCGAGCCGAGGCGGCGGATCGTGAACGCCGACGTCGCGAGGAGCGCGACGGCGAGGAGGGCAAAGGAAGATCGGCGACGAAGCATGCGCGAGGGAACGGGGGCGGTGGTCGGGAGGCTCTCGAGTACGGGCGCGGAGGGCTCTGCGTTCGAGGCGTGAGCGCCGACTTCCCTTATGAGGGAGCCTTCACCACGCGAGGGGCATAGAGCTCCATATCCCGTCCCAGCAACAGTGTCGCCATGACCAGCGTGGCACTGATCCAGAACGGGCTTTGCATGCCGAACGTGTCGAATGAAAAACCCAGCAGGATCGGGAAGCCGACGCGTGTGATGCCGCCATACGTTTGCTGGACGCCCATGTACAACCCGCGCTCCGATCCCGAGACGACGCGAGACAACATCGCGGTAACGCACGGAAAGGTGAACGCCGTCCCGAGCGGCAGCAGTCCCACCGCGAGCGCCAGCGTGACGTAGTCACGTGAGAACGAGATCCCGATCAGCCCGACGGCGAGAAACACCACACCGTATCGGCTCAACCGCGCCTCGCCGAAATGGTCGACGATCTTGCCGAGGAACAGGGCGCGCACGACGACGCTCAGCACGCCGATGTACATGAAGAAGTAGCCGATCGTGTCGGCCGTGACGCCAAATCGCGCTGAGAGATACAGGGCAAGAATGGCCGTGGTCCCTTGAAAGGCACCGATAGCGATCGCGTAGATCAGCACCAGGCGCGATGCCGGCTCGCTGGGGTGCGTGACCACACGCAGCACGGCTTCCCGCGACCCTTTCCGCACCGGCTTCGATCCGTCGGCATTGTTCCCCGTCGGCTTCCGCACTTCCGTGAGGTATCGCGACGCGAACACGATGTTCACGAGGCACAGCCCCGCCGCCATGAGCCCCGGCGTATGCGGCCCCCAGTGCTGCACCCAGCTGCCGATCACCGGTCCGAGCGCCACCCCGGCATTGGTGGCCGCGGAGAGCCAGCCAAGGCTCTTCGCGCGATCTTCCGGACGGGTGGCATCCGCCACGTACGCCTGAATCACGCTCACCGTACCACCGCCGGCGCCCTGCACAATACGTGACAGCAGCAGCAGCCAGAGCGAATCGGCGTAGGCAAACACCACATAGGCGACCGCGCTCGAGGCCAGGCCGACCATCAGCGCCGGACGGCGGCCGTGCTTGTCGCTGAACCGTCCCCACATCGGCGCGCTGAGCAGCTGCGCCACGCTGAACGAACTGACCAGCAGTCCGACCACGAACCCGCCGGCGCCAAGGCTCTTCGCATAGAAGGGCAACAACGGCAGGATCATCAACATGCCGAGCATGTCGATGAACGCCGTTACCATCAACACCGTGAGCTTGCCGAACGCGGACTTGCCGCCGTCGATCGGTTGATCGTCGGTGTCAGGGGGTGGTGCGGTCACTCGCGTGCCATCATGGGGAGAACCTGTCCTGCCGATACGGTGACGTGGGGCACGTCACTCAGTTTTGCCGAGGGCCGCAGGAGCGACACTCCGTCCAACGATGCCCGCCAGCGCGATAATGGTCAGGACGTACGGAATCATTTCCACGAACTGGCTGGGAATCACCTGCGAGCCCTGCAGCTGAATCTGCAGCGTCTCGGCTCCGGCGAACAGCAGACAGGCGACCGCCACGCGCACTGGCTCCCAGCGCCCAAAGATCACGGCCGCCAGCGCAATGAAGCCGCGTCCCGCCGTCATGCTGTCGGAGAACTGGTGCTGGTCGAGCGCGAGGTAGGCACCGCCAAGACTCGCCAGCGACCCGGCGATGAGCAATCCCTGCAGGCGCAGACGCGTGACCGCCACGCCCAGCGTGGCCGCGGCCTCAGGCTTTTCGCCCACGGCACGCGCGCGCAACCCGAAGGGGGTGCGATACAGCACCCACGCCAGCACCGGCAGCGCGGCGAGGCCCATCCACACCACGGGGTTCACAAAGCTCGCGAACATGCCGCCGGCGCCTTCACCACCGAAGCCCGGCACGCGCGGTGAGTTGCTGGCGCTGTCGAAGACGCGCCGCAGATAGAAACGCGTGGCCGCGACCACCAGCAGGTTGATCGCCACGCCCACCACCACCTGATTGGCCTTGTAGCGCAGCGTCGCGACGGCAAGCACGGCGGTGACGATCGCCCCGCCCACGAGCGCGCCGACCAATCCGGCCCAGGGCGTACCGCCGTAGTAACTCCCCAGCGCGGCGCCGAACGCTCCGGCCAGCATCATCCCTTCGAGTCCGAGGGCGATGATTCCCACGCGCTCCGACATCACACCACCGGCGGCCGCCAGCAGATACGGAATCGCAATCCGGATGGTCTGCAGCAGGAAGGTGAGCAGAATCATGACACCCCCTTCCGGGCATCGCGGTAAAAGGCCGCCGTGACACTGGCCGCCGCCGCACGCAGTTGCGTCTGCACTTCCGGCACCGCCGTGGCCACCGCGAGAATCACGACCGCCGTGAGAATGTCGGTGAGCTGCTTCGGCACGATGGCGTTCACCGCGAGTCCGCCTTGGGACAACGTGGCGAACAACAGCGCGGCGCCGAGAATGCCGAAGGGATGATTGCGTCCCACCAGCGCGACCGCGATGCCGAGGAAGCCGGCACCACCGGCGAAGCCTTCTTCGTAGTAGCCCTTGTAGCCCAACACGAAGTTCATGCCGCCCAGTCCGGCGAGCGCACCCGACAGACACATCGTGACCAGCAGCACGCGTGGCACGCGCACACCGCCGTACTCGGCGGCATCAGGCTGCAGCCCCACCGCGCGCAGTGCATAGCCGCTGCGGGTGCGGAACAGATACCACCAGCTCGCCACCGCGGCGAGCACGGCAAACACGATCGTGAAGTTCGCCGCACTGCCGCGGAACGCCGCAAAGCCGTCGGCGAAGCGCGGCATCATCCCCGCCACAATCGGCGGCGTGTGCAGCGTGTCCGGCACATGCAGCGTCGAGGAGACAATCCAGTTCAGGAAGGCCATCACGATGAAGTTGAGCATGATGGTCACGATCACTTCACTCGCGCCGAACGTGGCGCGCAAG
>CANHNQ010000155.1 GCA_947462095.1 Gemmatimonadota bacterium | reverse complement strand
CCGTGGCGCGCACCGTGGAGCGCTTCGGGACCCTCGATATCGCGATCAATGCGGCCGGCGTGGGTGGCGCGGAAGTCCGCACGGCCGACTATCCGGTCGATGTGTGGGACACCGTGATCGACGTCAATCTCACCGGCGTGTGGCGGTGCATGCGCCACCAGATTCCCGTGATGGTCGCGGCCGGGCGCGGCACGATCGTGAACGTGGCATCGGTCGCCGGATTGAACGGCTTTCCACGCCATTCGGCATACGCGGCCAGCAAGCATGGCGTGGTGGGGCTCACCCGCACGGCCGCCTTGGAGTACGGGCGAAAGGGTATCCGCATCAACGCCCTGTGCCCCGGCTTCACGCGCACACCGATGGTCCAAGGCATGTTGGATGCGGGATTGCCCGAGAGCGAACTCACGGCACGCGTGCCACTTGGCCGGCTCGGCACGGCCGCCGAGATGGCCGACACGGTGCTGTATCTCTGCAGTGCCGCGAGCGCGTTCATGGTGGGACACGCACTCGCCATCGACGGTGGACTCAGCGCGGGGTAAGGTCCGCGCCGACGTTACGGTACCAACAGAATCTTGCCACGACGGCCACCAGCGGCGGCAACGGCCACCGCTTCCTTGATGCGCGACAGCGGAAAGGTTTCCTGCACGCTCGCGGCCAGTGCGCCCGTGGCGATCAGCGTCGCGATGTCACCGAACAGCGCGCGCTGCTGCTCGGCGGTCGAGTTCCGGAACCAGAACGCCAGCCAAAAGCCACGCAGGGTGACGTCGCGAAACACGAAGGAACCCGGTGCGATCTTGCACGCTTCGCCGCTGAGGGCGCCGTAGTTCACCACGGTCCCTCCGATGGCGAGACTGCGCGCAATGCGATCGGTCGCGCTGCCGCCAATGCAATCGAAGCCCACGCGGATCTTGGCGTTGTCGGTGGCGTCGGCCACACGGGTGGCGAGATCCGGACCGTCGACCAGCACCACATCGCCGCCCAAGGCCTGCAGCGGGGCCACGGCATCCTGCCGCCGCACCACGTTCACCGTGCGAATGCCGCGGCGCTTGGCGAGTTGAATCACGTACTCGCCCACGCCGCTGTTCGCGGCGTTCTGAATGACCCAGTCACCCGGCGCCAGCGTCACGAACTCCGAGAGCAGCAGCGACGCCGTGGGCGGATTGACCGTCATCATGGCCAGCTGCAGCGGGTCGCCCATCGACGGCAGCGGAATGAGGCCCGCCGCCGACGCCACGAGATGCGACGCCCAGGTGCCGGAACCCACGGGGAGGAGTACGCGCTGTCCCACGGCAACCGAGGTCACACCGTCGCCAACGGCAGCGACTCGCCCGATCCCTTCGTTGCCGCCAACCGCCGGTAGCGGCGGCAGCATGCCGTACTGACCGGTCAGCGTCAGCACATCAGACGGATTGATCGGTGCGGCCAGCATCTCGAGCAGGACTTCACCGGCCTTCGGCGATGGCGTCTCATGTTCGACACACGCGATGACATCCTGCGGCACGGGACCACGGGCGGTGTATTCGGCGCGCTGCATCACGAAGCTCCAGCGAAGGGGGGAATCGGGGTGGGACGTCTCAGGCGAGTTCGTCGGCGCCGCGGTCGTGAATCGTTTGCAACTCCACGATCACCAGCCGGCGGATCTTCGTGGGCAGCTTGAAAATCGTCTGCTCACCGATGGCCTTCCCCTGCAACGCGCGGCCGATGGGCGAGGCCATCGTGACATGCCCTTCCTGCAGTTCGCCGGCGTCACCGAACACCAGCTCATACGCTTCGCGCACCTTTGTCTGCTCGTCCTCGACGATCACCTTCGAGCCGAGACCGACACGATCGGTCGAGATCTGCGCGATATCGATGTTGGCGAGTTTGGTCACGCGCTGCGTGAGCTGCCCGAGACGCGCCTGCACGAACTGCTGGCGTTCCAGGGCGGCCTTGTACTCGCTGTTCTCCTTGAGGTCGCCAAGCTCGACCGCCTTCCGGATTTCAAAGGGAAGCGTGACGTTCAGCTCGTAGGAGAGCTTTTCGACTTCACGCGCCATCTTGGCGATGAGTTCCTGAAACATGCGCAGGTCCACTGAAGCGGGACAGAAAAGGCGCGCGCCCGGCCGTTTCGGGCCGGGCGCGTGTGCAATTGTGAAATATGGCATGGTTTGGTGGGGGTTCAAGACGTGCGCGATGAATGTCCCCCGTTGCTCACCTTACGGCATGGCGAACAGGCTCAGGCGGAACGTCCGCGGCGCCCCCGGCATGATGTTGTTGTTGCCATGCGATGTCGCGGCGTAGCGCGTGCCGAGCGCGTTCTCGACGTGCAGCTGCACGGTCAGTGCGCGTGGCAGCGTTACGAACAGGCCGCCATCGAGTCGCGTGAAGGCCGGGAGTCGCACGCTGTTGTCGATGGCGGCATAGCGCGCGCCCTGGTGCACCGCGCCAGCCCCGAACGAGGCACGCGACGTGACACGCACCTTGTTCCACAGCGAGAGCGTGGTGCGCGGCACCAGCGGGATCGTGGCACCGGCGCGCGCGGCCGACGTGCGGCGCAGGATAGTCGCCCGCTGCACCGCCACGCCGCCGACCACGTCCCATCGCGGCAGCACCGCACCGGTCACGCCGACCTCGACACCGTTGGTGCGCTGCGCGCCGGTTTGCACCAGCAGGGCGGCATTCCCGGGATCGGGGGCGGCGCTGTTGGTCCGGTCGAGACGATACCACGCGGTCGTGAGCTCCAGTTCCTCGCGCGGTGTCCACTTCACGCCGACTTCGCGATTCCGAAACTGCTCCGGCGAGAGCGAGGCCGCGCTCGGCGACAACGAGGAGAACTGATCACCGGCGCTCGGCAGCGACGACGCGCCCACCGAGCCGTACATGGAGATCGCGCGCGTGGGCGTGAACACCACACCAGCGCGCGGCGAGAGCAGGTGGTCCACCCGCTGCGTGACCGCATCGGTGCGATGCTCCCGCACACCCACCGCGAAACGGTCGTAGCGAACGCCCATCACAATCTGCACCTGCTCGCCAACGTGCACCTGCTCCTGCGCGAACAGCGCCGCCACGTTGGCCACGGCATGGTTGTCGGCGTCGGTCGCGCTGGCGCGGAACACCACCGGCGTGATCGCCGCCGTGCCCGTGAGCGGCACGGCGCGTAAGGTTGAGGTGTTCTCGAAGTATCCCGTGAGTCGCACGTTCTCGGTGGCCTGGCGGCTGAATTCCGTGCCGGTCACAAGGGTCTGCCGAAGGGCGCCGCGACGCGAGGTGTACACGAGGTCACTCTGGTTGAACACACTGCGACGGTCGGTGGCAGTGCTGTACGCGCCGAGGGTCACCTGTGCGGCGGCAGGGTTCACGGCGCTCGTCGCGAAGACGTTCCGGTAGAACTTGTCGTACTGCATGGCGCGCGTGTGCGTCCGCACCGTCAATCCGCGGCCGTTATCGTATTCGGCGAGCACGTGCGCACCGTCCACCGTCATGGTGGATCGGTTCTGCTCCGGGTCACCAACGAACATGCGCCGGTCGAGCAACGCGGGGCGTCCGTTGGCGGAGGGAAGCCCGCGGTCCACGGTGCGACGATCGACGAAGTGCTCGACGCCGGCGCGCAGCAGCAGCTTGCCGGCGAGCACGGCCATGGTGGGATTGACGCCGCTCCGTTCGTGCGACACGAAGTCGCGGTAGGAACCGCTCTTCTCGTGCAGAGCGTTCACGCGCGCCGCAACCCGTGCGGTGAGCCCCTGTCCGACGTCTACGGTAAAGCGACGTGCGCCAAAGGAACCGGACTCCACGCGGCCGCTGTGGGTGGACGTCCACTCGGCCTGTTTCATGACCCGATTGATCACGCCTCCCCCGCCACCACGGCCGAACACCAGGGCGTTGGCGCCCTTGAGGACGTCGATCTGCGCCACGTTGTAGCTGTCGCGGAGGTACTGAGCGTCATCACGGACGCCGTCCACGAAGAAGTCGGCAGTGGTGCTCTGCCCCCGAATGGTGGGCGCGTCGCGGTGTCCTTCGCCCTGCCCCATGGTGATACCCGAGACGTACTCCATGGCGCGGGCCATCGTATGCAGGCTGAGGTCGCTCAACACCTGCGGACCGAGCACGGTCACCGATTGCGGGATCTCGCGAAGGGGCGTCAGCGTGCGGGTGGACGACCGTATTCGGGTTGTCCGATACTGCCGGCGCGAGCTCCCCTCGGCGGTGACGCGGACCTCCGACATCGACTGCGCCGCCGACGAATCGGCGGGGGGGCGGCGGGTGCGGGCGGAGTCTTGACCGGCGGGAGCAGGCGCAAGAGCGATGACGGCGACGAAGAGCAGCGCGACGGGCATAGAGATTGAATGAGAACGCTTCTCATGAAGCGACCACCCATCCTAGTGCCGTTATCCCGACAAAGTCAATCGGGATTGCCGCTATTCAACGTTGGCGGCGGTCTGGGCTTCGTGCGCGTCGATCACGGCCTGCGCGGCCTCGGCCGGATCGTCGGTGAGCAGCAGGAGGTCGAGGTCACCGGGGGCGATCTTCCCTTCACCGACCAATCGCGAGGTGATCCACCGGACCAGGCCAGCCCAATAGTGCCGCCCGAAGAGAATCACCGGGAATTGGTAGATCTTGCCGGTCTGAATCAGGGTGAGCGCTTCGAACAGTTCGTCCAGGGTCCCGAATCCACCCGGGAAAATGATAAAGGCATTCGAATACTTGATGAACATCGTCTTCCGCACGAAGAAATAACGGAAGTTCACGAGCGTATCGACGTACGGATTGGCCCCCTGTTCGAAGGGGAGTTCGATGTTGCACCCCACGGAATGGCCGCCCCCCTCCTTCGCGCCCTTGTTGGCGGCCTCCATGATCCCGGGTCCGGCGCCGGTGATGATGGAAAAGCCCTGGAGAGCGAGCAAGCGCGCGGTTTCCTGCGCCGCGACATACTGCGGATCGTCCGGCCCTGTGCGCGCCGAGCCGAAGATCGTGACCCCTTTGTGAATGGGCGACAGTGCGTCGAATCCTTCCACGAACTCCGCCGTGATCCGCATGACGCGCCAGGGATCGGAGCGGGTGAAGGCGCCCATGTCGTCTTTGGGACTTTGCAGCAACTTCTCGTCTTCCGTGAGCATTGGTCGGTCACGGATGTCCTGATCGATCAGGCGCGGCTCGGGTCGGCGCACGGCGCGGGCTCCGCTGGATACCAGCGGGGGCTCCGCGTTCGGCTCGCGACCCGCTTTTCGGTGCCCCTCCTCAGTACGTTCCACCAAGCCATCGCGCGATTCCTGCTCGGCTTGTGCGCGGGTCACGGCAGAGGACGTCTTGCCGCTGGCGGTTCGAGGCTGTGACGGACGCTTTTTCGCCATGAGGAGCACGTGGAAGTTGGCAGGACTGATGTTGGATGATACCACGGTGGCCACCCGACTGCTTCTGGTGGTGGCCGATGGCGTGCGCCCCGATGTGCTCGGGGAAGAAATCGAGCGCGGGAATCTCCCGGCAATGGCGCGCCTTCGTGAGAAAGGCGCGCTGCACACGATCAGCACGTCCTTTCCATCGGTGACCGGACCGGCCTACGCGCCGTTCGTGATGGGACGACATCCCGCCTCGGTCGGCATGCCGGGGCTCCGCTGGTTTGACCGGGCGCGCTCGCTGCCATGGTCCTACGCGCAGGCCCGCAGTTATTCGGGGATCGACATCTGGCACGTGGACGGCGATCTCGACCCGGGCAGTCCGACGCTGTACGATCTCGTGCAGCCATCACTCGCCGGATTGATGATGATCGCACGTGGCGCGACGCACGGCCGCGTGGGACGCGGCATCGGCTGGTCGCTGCGCGCCGGCTGGGCGCACTTCCGCGGCGATGCGCGTGCATGGCGCCGGGTGGAGCAGGCCGCCGTCAACGAGTTTCTCCGTCGCTTCGCACGCGCACGGCCAACACTCGCGATGATGGGCATCCTCAGTCCGGACAAACTGTCGCACGCCTTCGGCAGTGACTCCGCCGTCGTGCGCACCGCGATCGGCGATGTCGACACGGCCATTGCGCGGGCACAAGCGATTGCCGCCGCCGGCGGATGGGCCGACGGGCTGCGTGTGTGGGTCGTGGGAGATCACGGTCATGCCGACGTCGCGGAGCACGAAGACCTGCATGGCTGGCTGTCGGCGCGCGGCCATCGGGTTCTCGCGCACCCGAAGCTCGGCACGCGCGGCGCCGACGTGGCGCTGATGGTGGGCGGAAATGCCATGGGGCATGTGTATCTCGATCCCGCACGGAGCACACGCACTTGGTGGCCCGACTTGCGCGCCCGCTGGCAGCCAACGCTCGACGCGCTGCTGGAGCGCGCGTCCACCGGATTGCTGGCGGTGGCGCTCAGCGCCAGCACGGTGCGCGTCTTTCACCAGCACGACGGCGTCGCTGACATCGTGCGCTCGCACGCCGGGCATGATGCACGCTGGCACTATCAGCCCCTCGACGGCGACCCGCTGCACCTCGGTGGCGCGTTGGCCGATCTCGACGCGAACGACGCCTGGCTGGCCGGCGCTACCTCGCCGTACGCCGATGCTCTCGTCCAGCTCTCCACGCTGGTCCCGTCGTCGAGGGCGGGCGACATCGTGGTGTCGGCATCCCGCGGCTGGGACCTGCGCGCGCGCTACGAACCAACGCCGCATGTCTCCACCCACGGCGCGCTGCTGCGGGAGCAGATGTTGGTGCCGCTGCTGCTCGATGGTCCGGTCACGCGCCTGCCACAGCGCACCACCGACGTGGTGCCCAGCGCGTTGGATCTGCTGGGCGTGACATCGGACATTCCGTTCGATGGCCGGTCGTTCCTGCGCTGACCGGCCGTACGCGGCGCCGGTTACTCCGTGCGATTGCGACTGCGTTCGGTGTCGAAGCCTTCGGGGTAGCGCTTGCGCAGCTTGTCGATGTTGCGCTGCGCGATGTCGTCCATGCTGAGCCCGAGCACGGTGGCGAAGGCGCCGATGTACCAGAGGCAGTCACCCAGCTCCTTCGCGAGCGCGTCCTGATCGAGCGGCGTGGCGTGAAAGAGGTGCTTCTTGATCACTTCGGCCACTTCGCCGGCCTCGCCGGTGAGGCCAAGGGCGGCGTTGGCCAGCTGCTGTTCGTGCGTGCGGTCGCGCCCGAGGGTGCGGGCGGCAAGTTCCTGATACTCGTCGAGGGTCATCGCGATCGTGGGTTGAGGACCGGCGAAAAATAATGACCGGTGTGGGCCACCGCGTTGCACATCGCATGGGGGCGCGCGCGGGCGGCGGACGCGCGGGGATGGGCGCGGCGTGTGTATATTCGGGGCATGTCGTGGATCCGCCTTTCCCTCGCGCTGGCGCTGCGCGCGCTCGTCAACCCGCTGCTGGCCATCGACTTGCTGCGCGTGGCGTGGCGATTCCGGCACCGGCATTGGTTCCGGCGGTTTCCATTCCTGCCGCTGCCGGCGACCAGCTATGTGAAGTGG